>NZ_JAXGFT010000013.1:0-126916 GCF_041008785.1 Pseudophaeobacter sp. 1A16562
GACGCTTGAGCAATTTGAGGGCTCCGCGCCCGGCGCGCTTGCCCAATCAGACGACGGAGAATATGAAAACCAGACCCGCAGACTCTCGTTATGAATAAGGGAGCCTCGGGGGGCAGGTCATTCTCAACGCGCCATGTTCAGGTCTGGTGTCGCCGCTTTTGAGAAAGCTCGCGCTGATCCTGAAATTCGTGAGGAGTTCGGTCTGACTGAAACACCGATTGGACAGCTCCAGTTCAAACCTTCTCCTAACGAAGAACAGCCCTTGCCGCCGCGCTTCAAGGCGGACTTTGAGGAATGGGTTGGTCTTCTGGCTGCTGGGGAGCCTATCGGGTTCCGGGGGCGGCGTCGTAGACCCGTAGCGGAGGCAACTCTGCGCCAGTACCGGTTCGCGGTCGCCTGGTATTGGCGTTGCTTTGCTGTTGCGTTCCCGGGCCAATTTAACCTGGAAACTGCCAAACTCGCACGCCAGTTTGTGTTAGAGGAAATCTCCGAGATCGCGGACAAAACAAAAGGTCTTCAGCTTAAGCCAGGTATGAAAAAGGAATACTTCTCTAAAGTCCTACCCTTCCTCCACCAATGGAATCCACAGCTGGTGCAACCAAGAAGGGGAAAGAAAGACAAAGATGAAAGATAAGCAGACGGGGAAATTCGTGCGTGCCGGGCGGATCAGCGAACGGCTCGCCGCGATGGAAGCACCAGAGAAGTTTGTAACTCAGGCAAAGGCGATTGAAGCTGGGGAAACCGGCCTAAAAGGATACCTCCATAAACCTGCTCTCCATGGAATGGTCAGGTTTATTGATTTGGCGGTTACCCAGGACCTTCCGTTGGATTTCCATAAGAGCACGATCGTGGCATTTCTCGATGATCTTGATAAACGATCCACGGGCTCTGCGTATTGGTTGCGCTACGCAAATGCGATGCAGGAAGTGGCGCGCGAGATGGGTTGCACCTTCCAAGTCATCGATGGGTTCGAGGCGAGGTTGGGGCCAGGAGCGTGAAACCATGACGGGTTCGATAAACAATCATGGCCCATAACCGCTGGTTTGCTTCGTTAACTGTTTGGCAGCCCTCAGTTTAACGCTGGTTCGCGGTATTATGTTTGCTGAGGCACGGTTGATTGCAATAGGCGGCCGGCCTCCCCTGTCCGGCCACAGTTGGGCGCAGCCGAAGCCACTGCGCTATTGTTCAGGCACGATAACGAGAAACAGGCTATTGGTTTCTTGTTTGGCAGCTTGAATAAACGCCCTGCCGCCGGTCCCCGCATCGGCGAGTGCACGTGCCAGAGATTGCTGCTCACCGAGGTTTTCCACGGCCCTTTCAAAGCCATCGGCGATCTTGCCGACAAGCCCGGCTGCCTCGCGGCGTTTGGCCACGATCTTTGCCAGGTTTGTTTCGCCAGCGGCAACCAATCGGGTCATGGCATCCGGGTTCAGCTGGTCCAGGCAACGAAGATTGTCGTTCATGTAGCGTCCCGCGTAGTCGTCCGCATGGGCCAAGTCCTCGGACACGAAGAGGGCCCGCAGCTCGGCGCCTTCGCAAAGCCACTTGGCCGAGCTCAGTGTCCAGATCAGATCCAGCCGCTCGATGGGCAGGCGGGTCTCGTTGCCGATGGCCATGGCTTCGGTCAAAAGGTCATTGAGTGCGCTGACATGAGACGAAAATTGCCTTTGCAGGCTGCTTGCAAGGGCAAGATGGTCGGTTCGCGTTGTGACGCTGTCAAGATCCTTGAGTGCCGCGCGGATGTCGCTGAACAGACGGCGTATCTCGGAGGCCTGGATCATCTTGCCGATTTCCCGGACGTCCTGGCGCAAATGCCCAAGATTGTTCTCGATCGCATTCAGGCGCATGTTCATGACCGCAAACCCGGCGACCGACACGCCAATTCCGACTCCGGTCAGCGCCATGTTGGCAATCTGCAGATTTTGAACAAGACCCAGTCCCAGCTCAAGCCTTTCGATACCAGACTTGATCTGTTCTCCCTGAATGGCAGCGATGATCCCAAGGGGCGAAAAACCGGATTGCGCCATGGCGCCGCCGGTTTGAACGAAAATATCGAGAAAACCCTGGGTCGGCTGGACATGCGCCAGGATCCTGCCAGACGCGACCTCCTTGATGAGCGCGCCGACGATTTCAGCCTCACCGGACGCGATCCGACCAGCAACCTTCAGAGGTATATCGTAGAGAAGGGGCATCAGACGGACTCCAATTTTGCTTCGAGGCGACGCAGTGTGGCGGCTTGGAGATCGGTCACGAGACTGCGCTCGCCCGGCGCGAGACCATGACCCAGCGTCGCGGTCAGGGCGCGCCCTTGCAGGCGGTTCACAAGCCGTACGCGGTTTTTGTCCTCAAGCCATTTGACGCCCTTGCTGCCGGCAAATGAGGTCACGGCAAGACCAGCACCGCCCACAGCAATGATCGGCCACGAAATGGTGGTGGTCGACAGGACGAAGAAGGACGTGGTGGTGATTGTGGCAAGCGAAACAACGGAGGGGATGGCGGCAAGAGAGGCCGCAAGCACCCCTGCCCCGGCAAGGGCGGGGCGCGCAACACGCAAAGCCTCGCCAAGCGTGCCCTTCTCGGAAGATGACGCTGCGAGCTCTCCAATTTCCTTTTCCATTTGCGCCTCGACAAGCCTGGCGGTCTTTTTTGCCCAAGGCTCAAAGAGGTCTTTCCATGGACCATCAGGAAAGACCTGTGCCTTGCTCGCCGTGAGTGTCGACATCGAAATGACGGTTTCTTCGATGTCCGCCATGAGCTCGGGTAGAGCGTTTTCAACAACTTGGGTGATTTCCTCGAAGCGTGCCTGCTTCCATCGGATCATTTCAAGCTCGGCAGCCGGGTCGAGCGGGAAGGCGGGCTCTGGCATTGTCATATTGAATCGCTTGGGCCTTAATGCGGGGTGGTCAAAATAGTTGTCCTCAGATCAGTTGCATATTGCCCAGGGCAGTGAACGCCCTTCAAGTTCTTTCGGTCGCCACGTTTCCTTTTTTCAGCGGCACCCCGTGTTTGGAAGGGAAAACCACATCCGGCCAAAAGCCGTGTTCATCCTGAAACAAGCAGGTTCTCAGTTTCGTGACAGTTCCCGATTTCAGATTGGAAGAGGTGAAGCGCGCAGCCAGCACAGGGCCGGTGCCAAGGACCAGTCAGATCCGGCTCCCCAAGACCACTCTGCGCCACTCATCCGTCAAATGCTACCGGTCCCATCTGAAACCATTTTCTTGAAAGTCGCTCTGGACCCATCTCCTCCCCAGCTGAGGAGAGCAGATGCCACATTCAGAGCCAGCAATCGAAAAGCCGGACTTGGCGACGGTTGAAGAACTTGCCGAATTTTTCCGCTTGGATCGCACTGCTGTGCGGGATGTCATGACAGCAATGGGTGTCCCGAAGCGGGGCCGGGGTTATCCTTGGATCAGGATCTGGCGCGCGCTTGGTCTTGATCTCAAGACTGCAGAAAATCTGGAGGATCTCAAAATCCCGTTGCTGAATCTGAAACAGGTGGCCGCTAAGCTGGGAGAGAGCGCAAAGACAACGCGCCGCCGCAGCAATGGTGAACACCGGGATAAATCCATTCCGGCGTATATCGAGCTTGGTCCGCGAAAGCGCTTGTTTTTCCCGGCAGAGATCGAAAGCTGGCTCCTGGGGGAACAGCTGCTCTTCGGCCGGGAACAGAAGAAACTGTCGTTCATCCCAGGACAGGCAAAAAAACTGGAGCGGCCAAAGAAGCACGCAGAGAGGCCGAGGCCGCATTGTCTCCGTCACCCTCAGCAGCTGCCTTGTTCATGGTACCGCCCAAACCAGGCTGAACCAGAACCGGGATTTCCTGAAACTCCTCCCGGGACCTACCTCCTTTCCGCACCCGGAAAGGAGGTTTTCTTTTGTCTGCCAGCAGGGTGCCGCCATGCCAATTTCATCAGCAACACTCCCGCGAAAATGACACCTGGGCAGGGAATTGGCCGAACAACGGACAGATGACAGGCCGAGCGGACAAAATGACAAACGCCCCCGAAATTTCGGTTCCGGCAAGTGGAGGATTATTGGTCATTTTCGGCTTCGGTTTTTGGAATAACGGCCAATTTGTCATTCAGCGGACAAGAAAAGAGGTCTTCATGAGCTTTTTCACACCCATCGCGCCGGTGACCATGCAGGACGTGCTGGACTGGACCATCGCGTACAATAAGGACGACTACGTCAATCCAGTGAAGAAATGCGAGGAGCGGTATGATCACCGTGCCCTCCGTGATATCCCTGCCGATCTCGAAGAGTTTCACAAACGCTTCCCGCTGAAGGGTTACAGGCCTGGTCTTGGTAAGACGGAAAAGGCCTACAAAGCCTGGCGGCGCAAGGTACAGGCCGCCATTAAGGGCGCTACCGGCCAGATTGCGGAAGAACAGGAGCGCTGGGCGCGGCAAGACGCCTGGGCGGAGCTGATCGGTGCTCTGGAGCCGCTCACCGGCATGCCCGAAGAGGCGATGTATCCGCACCAAGTGCTGATTCCTATCCGGAAGCTGTCCGATCTTGCCCGGCAGCATGGCAAGGAGCCCAGCCAAATTTCCCAGCAATGGCTGTCCGGGCTTCGGACACGTTTGGGATCAAATGAATGGAAATCCCTGCAATCCGCTCTTCGGCAACTGAATCATTTCCGGTACCTGTCGTCGGTACGGCCGCTGCTTCCACCTGAGCCGTTTGCCGAACCCGCGGTTCTGCGTGCCAACATCCTGCCGGGTATCCCGGATCACGTCGCCGCCGAAATCAGAGACTGGGTGCTCAACGCGACGCGTGGAGAATACGATCCGGTCGAGGATAGATACGAGGAAGGGACCTCTGAGGATGACAAGTCCTTCAAGACCGCAGCGCTGCGCAAGTTCGTCAGCACCCTGTCGGAATGCGCTGGTCTGGAGACGGACATCGGGCTGAGGGAACTTCTTTCTCCTGAAAATGCAGTCCAGGTCGTGCGCAGGTGGTCGTCTGACATGGATGGGGCCGGCAGGATCACCGCCCGAACGGCACATGACTACCTGAAGGCCATCTATGTCGTGATGGCGCGAAACGGCCTGCCGCCGGATGCGATTAAGGCGCAGCTCGCAAACAACCGGTTTTTGAAGCAGGGGAAGAAGCAGGGCAGCCATATGTCACCCGGCGCGCGGACTTTCTGTGAAACTCTGCTGGGATCGCAGAAATTGACCCTGACCTTCCTTTCCCTGCACGTGCAGCTGCGCAATCGGGCCCAAGAGCTCCTCAACAGATCCTCGGCGGATGGGCGAGCAATGACCGGGAGTGAAATCGAGGAGGTGCGTTCCGTCGGTTCGGTGGCGGCCGTCTGCGCGCTCGAAACCCGCGGCGCACCGATCCGCATCGACAACGCGCTGGCGCTTGTGATCCGCGGCGACAACATCACATTCCACCTGCCGGGCAGGATGACTGATCACGCGACAATCACGCTGTCGCCGGAGCACACCAAGAACGACAGTGAGATCTGGGCGCCGATCGAACGCGGCAACCTGAACGGGCTCGAAGTGATCGAATGGTACATGGAAACGATCCGTCCGCTGTATCCGGGTGCAGATAGCAGCGATTTCCTGTTTCCCGGGATAATTGCGGAGGGCAATCTGCCCTACGAGACCTTTCTCGGCTGGTTCAAGCGCGAAACCCGTGCTGCCGGCCTGCCGATGACCCCGCATAATTTCCGCCACGGCTTGGCCTCGCTGCTGATCGAAGCCAACCCGGGAAGGTGGGACCTGCTCGAGCGGCTGCTCGACGATACAGTCGGCGCTGCCAGGAAAAACTATGGCTGGGTCAACAAACGCGTGCAGCGCTCCGAGGTGCAAAAATACGTGCTCGATCTGACGAGGCTGAAGGCATGAAGAAACCTGATCGCCGGACCGTTCCGGAAATCCTGCAGCACCCGCGATGGGATCCCTTGGCCGCAACGCTGAACATGAGGGCTGTCACCGCGCCGCAATTGCGTGTCCTCGATGATTTCCTCGCCTTCATTGAAGGCAGGCAGATTGCTTCGATATGGGAACTTTCGGTTTCGGACTGCCTGTCATTCGATGCCGGGTATCGGTCCGCCAACCGCCTGCGCGCCTTGAAAAAGGCGATGCAGGCGGTTTTCCCGGCCCAGCCCGCCATCCTCGTCCTGACCGACGCCATCCGCCGGAAAGAGGCGCAGACCCGGAAGCCGGCGGCCACGGCGCCGAGGCGGCGCAAGCTCAGGGTGTCGATTCCGGAGGAGGAACTGCCAGAACACTGGAAAGGCGCGCTGGCAGACATGGCGGCGGGCTTTGACGGGGACGGTGTCATTGCACCGTCTCCCAAAATGATCCCGACATACAGAATGAAGCTGAGGCAGCTGGCCTGTTCGGCCAGAAAGGCCGGGGTGCCGGAGGAAATCTCGGTTGAGGCAGTGAAGGCCTTCACCCGCGACATGCGTGGACGCGGGCTGGCCGCCGCGACACAGCTGGCCTCTTTCTCTGCATTGAAGAAATGTGCCCGCTATGCCGGCGCCGACCAGGAGGCGCAGGAGCTATTGTCGCAGCTCCTGCGAAAGGCTGGGGATCAAGCCCGCAAAGCTCCAAAGAAGAAGTATGAAAAGCTGCAGAAAACCGGATATTCGCCGGTAGCGATCATCGGCCGCGCGGAGGACTTTCTGAAGGAGGCGGAAAGCCTGACATGCCCACGCTCGCGCCAGGCGTTGAGAAACACCGCCGCTGCTTTGGCGCTGTTTTCGGTGCTGCCGGTCCGCTTGGCGGATACGCGGCTTGTATTCGGGGAGCACCTGTCGTGGCGGCAAGGGCGATATGAGCTGCACATCACCCTGTCCAAGGATGATGAGACTTATGACGCGGAAATTGATCCGCGGCTGAATGTATTCATTGATGCCCTGATCCTCAGGGGGTGTGACGAGGCCTGGCTCGACCAGATGCGCAATGGCTGCCTGACGTCCAATCGGCCGCTCTTCGTGCGAAACGACGGGGTAGGTGTGGGGTACAATTATATATCCGATTGCTGGCGCAGTGTTTTCGGAACCGGCGAGCATATTGCCCGGACCATCCTGCACACCTTTCTCGGTATTGAGTTGGGGGCTGCCGGAACGGACATGGCCCTGGCGGCCAACGGCCAGAAATCACCCCGGACAGCCGCGGACTACCAGGACCAAATGGTTGCAAAAGCACAGCGTCTGCAAGGACAAAAAGCCTTTGAGGATATGATCGGCGCCGTGCACCTGATGCTCTTTGAATTCACCTGAAACGGGGATTGGAGGCGCGCTTTTCAGCGCATCCCTCGAGGTGAGAATGCGCTGAAAAGCCTCCTCCACCCCTGAGAAAAGGAAGAACCATGGAACCTGTTTTCATCGATTTCGAAGCGTCAAGTCTGGCGCCCAAAAGCTAGCCCATCGAGGTTGGTATCGCTTGGGTGGACAGCGGACGGGTTGCTGCCGAGGCGAAGCTCATCCGTCCGGAGCCGTCTTGGTCGATGGATGACTGGCATCCGGCAAGCGAGAAGGTGCACGGCATCCCCAGGGGCGCCCTGAATGAGGCGGAAACGGCGGGAAGTGTAGCAATGTGGCTTCGGGGCAAGCTCCAAGGAAAACGCGTTGTCAGCGATGCGCCGGAATTCGATCAGCGTTGGCTCGACCGTCTGATGCAATCCATCGGTGGAGCACCGGATATCACGCTCGACGACTTTGATCGTGCGGTCTGGTGGGCCTTTTCGGAAATGGACGGTCAGATTGCTCCAGGACGTCTGCATGACGTGTACAGCCATCTGGCGAATGAAACGACGGTTCATCGCGCAGGTGAAGATGCCGCCAAACTGGCCCGGGTATGGCTAACAGGGATCAAAGAAAGCAAGGAATGAGGCATGCATCGGTGATGATGCCGAAGGAGAATTTGATTATCTGGCCGAACCCACAATCACGAAGAGATCGAAGACCTTTGTTTTCCGCGCAGTCCTCAGGTTGAGACCGCGCAGAAAACAAAGTCATTCGAAAACTGAACAGGAACAACACAGCGACGCTCCGCCCCCTTCTTGAGCTGTCCTTTGTGGCAGCAAACCACTATCAAGGAGCCGCGCTATGCACACATCCCTTTCACCTGCCGTTCAAGCCCTCTTTCTCTTTCTTTCTGAGAACAATGAGGGCCTGCAGAATGCTGCCCTCGTTTTGGGGGGCGGAAAGGCCCTCAAACGCGTTCAGTATCTGTTGGATCATCTGGGATTGACCCGGCAGCTGACCCGTCGTGCCCGTCTCGATCTCGTCGCCCTGCACGAGCTGTTCACCCTGAAATACGTTGGTGACCCGCTGCGCCTCGAAACCGCGCTCTTCGCAGAAATCGATCCCATGGATCCGATGGTTGAGGAGATCTGTCTTTTGACAGACCGCCTGGAAGATCACATGCGCGCAATCGATGCTGCGTCTGATCTGCCGGTCTTCGATTTCGGCATCGCCGCGTAAGGGAGGTTCAAATGCAGTATGATACTGAGTTCGATCCGGAAACGCCTCTGGAACGTGCGGCACTGCGGGCGGTGAAAACTGCCCGCTGGTTTGCGCAGGAATGGCGAGAGACCAGCATTGAGGCTGACGGCCTGCGGCTGAGACAACTGGCACCAACACTCGACCGGCTGGAAGACGGAATTCTGTACGACAGCCGGGACGAAACCATACTCGAGCTGATCGAAAAGGCCATCGTCCAGTGTCTCGACGATCGTCTCGAGGGGTGCGGCACCCGAGCCCTTTATCGGAACACAAGCGGCGACGAGTTGCGCACCACGGAGCTTCAGCGGTGCCGGGATCTGATCGAGCAATGGAAGGCGTTCAAACATGCCCGCCAGCATGTGATAGATATGCGCCGTGCCAGGATCATCGCCGATCAGTTCAGTTGAGAACGGCCGCACCTCCGCTTTGCGGGGGTGCGGTCCATTCGGCATCCATGCTGTCAGGCCGATTTCGGTTTCGGCACTTCAACACCGTCTTCAACCGCAAGGTAGGGGCCTTTGCGTGGCTTTTCCGCCTTGCCGAAACGCCTGGTGATCATCGAGATGTCGATCTGGTCCATCTCGATATATGCCTTCTGGGTTTTGAGTGGAAATCCTTCAGGCAAATAATTGATGATGCCCACATCCCCGTTCTTGTGGCCAATGAGATAACGGCGAGCAGTATCCGGCAGCGCGTTTTCGACCATCTTCGTGTTGCAGCTGGTACGCAATGCATGCAGGTCCATGCGCTCGCAGTAGATTCCCCGGCTTTTGCGGTAATAGGTGAAATTCTTGGTGAAGTTTGCCGTGAAGTTCGCCTTCTTCGTCTTTGAGCGCGACACCTGGTCGAACAGCCGCGATCGGCCGAGTTTGCGCTGATGCGCAACGAGTTCCAGGAAGCCAAGTTCGATCAGCTGGGAGTGGATCGGTATGAGCCGGCGCGCATTGTTGCTTTTCAGGCTCGTGCCGGTTCCTTTTAGAATGTCAAAATAGTGGATCCCATCCTCGGACCGCACGTTTTTTGGTCCCAGTTGGAGGGCCTCTTCACTCCGCAGACCATGCAAGCGGCTGATCAAGGGAACCCAGTAGATGTGGTCGTTGATCCGGGTCTTTGGGGAATTCCATTTGTCCGTGGCCAGCATGACCTGGAAATCGTCATGCCAGAGCTTCCGGGACGTGTCAGGCCGCGCCTTCCGCAATTCCGTAATTGTTTTTTCGCTGAGCACATATCGCTTGAAGGGATTGTGGGAAATGACGCCCTTATCGACGGCATGGTTGATGGCCATGTTCAGATAGGCCTGATGCCGCTGCACGGTACGCGGTGCCAGGGTCTTCAGTGTTGCTTTGTGCCGCAGGGCTTCGGCTGCGTCGTCAGATAGCTTCTGCTTCTTGATCCTCAGTTCAGCTTTGCGCATTTCCTGCTCGGCTTTTTTCCGCGCCCGAGTGATGATCTCGGAGCAGTGCAATTTCTTGTGCAGCGGAGATTTCCCATGGCCTTGGGGTAGTTGAAAGAGCATGTCATTGAATGCTTTCCAATCGCTGTCCAGCATCTGGTCGATCGGCTGGGTTCCAAACATGTCCGCAATCAGCTTTCGCGTGGATTGAACGGTATCAGAATTCCTGGTGAAATTTTCCCCCAGTTCCGCGTCCTCAAATTCATAGGCGCCTTCCTGCCTTTGACCTTTCTCCTTGGCCTTGAACCACCCATCCCAAAGGTCGAGGAGGCTCGCTGGGCTTCCATCAAGGGTGCGGGCTGGGGGCGTCGGTTCGTTGCTCACGGAGATTTTCAGCCCGGCGCGTTGAAAAAACAAGTCACTTTTCTGGATTTCGTCGCTTTGCTTGGTTTCGTCAACGCTGACAGTCTGAATGGAGTTGGCAGGCCCCGTTTCTTCCGCCTTGAGAGCTGGTTGTTCCGGAAGAAATTCACTGGATTCCGGGGCTGGATCCATGCAGCGAGCATGCTGAGGAGCCGGAGAGGGCCTTTCAGTGTGCAGCGCCATCTGAAGATAGGGCTGGGTATCTGAGAATATGCCCTTGGCACGGCGGTCCTTTTCTTCGCTGATCTCGACCATCAGACGTACCATCCTGGCCATCAGGACCGGAATATCCTCATCGTCTTCTTCAATCTCCAGGCCAAGGCGGCGAGCCGTATCATGGATGGGAGAAATGGCCACGGAGTGATCACACAGGAAGATGGCATCCCTGAGGGAGGCCCTGGCGGCGGCTTCGATTTCCAGCGCGGTTTCTGCGGCCTGCCGGGTGCGCGGCCCGGAAAGGGCGCGCAGGTGGTCGAATGCGTCGATTTCAAACCGGGCATATCCGGTCAGAATGGATGTGAAAATTTCCGGGCGCACTTCGGTCTCCGCGTCGAAGCAGAGCTCGCTGATCGAAGTCAATCGTCGGGCAAGCTCTGCGGCTTCGCGGGGGACGTGCGTTCGCAGCGGAAAACAGAAAAAAGTTGGTTTGAACCGGTTTGATGCCCGCGCCGGCACACGCCGGCGCCAGAAGAAACCTGTCTTGCGTCTTTCGAGGTGGGGTTGGGAAATGGCCAAATGCGCCTCCGTCGGTTGGGAGGTGCCAGGCAAGGGGGCGGGAATTCCGTGCAAGCCTTTGTGCAAAGCTTTGTACAACAAAAAATCCCTTGCGGGAGGATTGGCTCCGGCGGTAGGGATCGAACCTACGACCAATTGATTAACAGTCAACTGCTCTACCGCTGAGCTACGCCGGAACGGTTCGCGCCGTATAGCGGCCCTGCGTGGGGGCGTCCAGAGGGGGAGGCGAAAAAAATGCAAATAACATCGGATCGCACATTCCGGGACCGAAAACCGCTCTGGGGCAGGGTCGTCCAGGGATCAGCCCAGCAGCCTGAATTCTGCGGTTGCGCTCAGGTCACCGACCGGGGCTACGCGGGATTTTCCCATTAGGTCAATGAGATGGGCCAGAACGTTGCGCTCGGCAGCGAGCAATAGGGCCGCCGGGGTTTCGGTATAGATCCGGGCGGCCAGATCCCCCGGGCTGGCCGGGCCGGAGCGCAGCGCATCGATGATGGCGGCTTCGCGGGCTTCGCGGTGGGCGATCAGCCAGTCGAGACGTCCGGCAGGGTCCGTGATCGGGGCGCCGTGGCCGGGATAGAAGATCCGCCAGTCGCGGGCGCGCAGCTTGCGGCAGGAAGCCATGAAGTCGGTCAGATCGCCATCGGGCGGCGAGACCAGCGAACTGGCCCAGCCCATCACGTGATCAGCGGTGAAACAGGCATCCCCAAAAGCCAGCGCGATGTGGTTGCCCAGATGCCCGGGCGTGTGCAGCACCTCAAGGTTCCAGCCCTCACCGGAGATCACATCGCCATCTGCCACCGGGATGTCAGGCGTAAACTCGGTGTCGATGCCTTCGCCGCCGCCCGCCATGCCTTGCGCGACCAGTTGCTGCATCGCCGGGCTCCGGCCTGCGCTGGCCGGGCCAAAACCATAGACCGGCGCGCCGGTACGCTGGCTGAGCTCGTCGGCAAGGGGGGAGTGATCCACATGCGCATGGGTGACGATGATATGGCCGATACGTTGATCAGGGCCCACTGCGGCCAAAATCGCCTCCAGATGCTCTGGCAGCACCGGACCTGGGTCGATCACCGCCAGATCCCGGGTTCCGATCAGATAGGTGTTGGTGCCGCGATAGGTCATTGGCGAGGGGTTCGGGGCCAGAATGCGGCGCACACCCGGTTGCAGTTCTTCGGCACGACCGGGGGCGGGATTGAAATCGTCTGGAGCCTGCATTCGGGTATCCGTTCCTTTTGTTGCTGGCGCGCGGGCAAAAGCTTGCCGGGTGCCTTCACAGCCATGGGGCGACCCTGTAGGCTTAGCGCATGTTCTTGCAAAGGCTCAAACAATATTCTCCACGGAGCCTTTATGGCCGGGCGGCGCTGATCCTGATCGTGCCTATCGTGTCGATGCAGCTTGTGGTCTCCATCGTCTTTATCAAACGGGATCTGGAGGATGTGACCACCCAGATGACGGCCACGGTGATGCAGCAGATCGCATTGCTGCAACAGCAGGGCGCAGGCGCGGAAAGCCAACAGGACATGCTGGTGCGGATTGCTCCGTTCCTGCAGCCTCTGCAGATGGGGGCACGGTTCCTTGAGGAGGATGAACCTGACCCGCAGGATCTGGTGGGGTGGTACGAATTCTCTGGCCGCGTTGTCCGGGACAAGATGCAGCAGGATTTGACAGGATTTGTCGCGGCGCAGTTTCCCGATAACCGCGAGGTCAAGGTGTTCCTGGATACCGACCTTGGCAGGATGGAACTGCGGGTGGACAGGCGGCGGTTGACGGCGGCAGCGCCGCATCAGCTGATCGTGACGATGGTTTTCTTCGGCCTTTTCATGGCTTTGATTTCTTTCATCTACCTGCGCAACCAACTGCGCCCGATCAAGCGGCTTGCGGATGCGGCGCAGGCCTTTGGCCGGGGACGGATGATCCCTTATTCGCCGCGCGGCGCGACAGAGGTACGGGCCGCTGGCAGCGCCTTCGTGGATATGCGCGCCCGGATCGAGCGGCAGATCGAGCAGCGGACCCTGATGCTGTCAGGGGTGAGCCACGATCTGCGCACGCCGCTGACACGGCTGAAGTTGGGGCTGGCGATGTTGGACGAAGAGGAAGCGGAGCCGCTGTTGCGTGATGTCGATGAAATGCAGGCGCTTCTGGATGCCTTTCTGGATTTCTCCCGCGGTGCGTCAACAGGCGAGCCTGAACCGGTGGATCCGATGCAAATGGCGCATGCCATCGTCGAGGATTGGCAGCGGCAAGGCAAGGATGTGATGCTGGGAGAGCTGAGCGGGTCTGGCACCGTGATGCTGCGCCAGCAATCGATACGCCGGGCGGTGGAAAATCTGGTCTCGAACGCGGTACGATATGGCAGCCGGGCGCGGGTCTCTGTGACTTTGACGGAAAAATCCCTGCGCATCCGGGTCGAGGATGACGGTCCCGGTATCGACCCCGCGCAGCGCGGTGATGCGATACGTCCCTTTACCCGGCTGGATGCTGCGCGCAATCAGAACCTTGGAACCGGGGTTGGACTGGGGCTTGCCATCGTTGTGGATGTGGCGCGGGCGCATGGCGGCACGCTGCGCCTGACCGAAAGCGCCGAACTGGGCGGGTTGCAGGCCGATATCGTGATCGCACGCTAGACCCGCTGCGGCGGCGCGCGTTTGAGAACTAGGAAGGCTTGAAAACTAAAAAGGGCAGGGCGGCTGAACTTTCCAATCTCTGTCTGGAAGGACGGGCCTGCGCCTGGCAGACCCGTTGTCGTTTTTGGTTTCAGGCTTAGAAGATGAAATCGCCCACACCTAGGTCGGCCATATCGACGTCCAGCAGCGTGATCGAATTGCCGTTGCCATCTTGAATGAGCACGTCGTCGCCTTCCTGGCTCATGTGATTGTTGCGCAGATCCCGCATGCCGGTGATGCTTTCCACCCCGCTCAGATCAATGTCCTCACCGTTGCGTGTGGCGTTGAAATCGCGGATCTTGTCATTTCCAAAGTCGCCGGAGAACACGAAGACATCCAGACCGCGACCGCCGGTCAGAATATCGTTGCCGCCCTGACCGTCCAGGATGTCGGCATCACTGCCACCGAACAGCCGGTCACGGGCGCCGCCGCCCAGCAGTATGTCGTCGCCGTCGCCGCCGAACAGCTTGTCCCGACCGGTGCCGCCCAGAAGTTTGTCGTTGCCGGTGTCTCCGTCCAGCGTGTCGCGGCCAGCACCGCCCTTCAGGGTATCGCGTCTGCCGAGGCCGGAAATTTCATCGTCGCCCGCAAGGCCCAAAATGCGGTCTTTTCCATCGGTGCCGACCAGAACGTCGTCGCCCGCGGTTGGGGTGTTGCTCAGCTCGCTGACAAAGCTCTCTGAGGCGAGGAAACCCTGGTCGATCCCGGCACCACGAATTTCCGCAATATCACCGACAAAGATCGTGTCTTCTGAGTAATCTGCACTGCTGCCTACCGGGACGGTGACGTTCACATAGGTCTGGCCTGCCTCCAGCGTGAAGGCGGCGTCGAAACTGTTGACCGTCTTAGAGTAATCCGCGTCCACTGCGGTGACAGAGACGGTTCCCGTGATATCGCTTTCGGGGGCCTCGGCGATATCAACGCGCAGGGTAACCATTGTGGAGCCACCGCTTTCGGTAGCGGAAATCGTGCCGAGGCTGGCCAGGTTGGTCGGTGCGGCGTCCGTATAGCTGCTGATCGTATAGGCGCCGGAGTAGCCGAAATAGGTCCAGGCAGCGAGGTAGTAGGTGCCGGAAAGCTCTGGCGAGAAGGTCTTCACTGATCCGTCCCAGGCGCTGGCGCCGCCGGACACACCGTCGACCGGCTCTCCATCCGCGTCGAGGATTTCCAGCCAGCCGCCGGACGTGGCCCCAAAAGGCGAGTCAGCCTGCGCCATGGAGAACCCGTAGTCCATTCCGCCAATCGCGTGGAAGGCATAGTAGTCGGTCTCTCCGGTGCGGGCGCTGCCATTGATGACGCCCGTTATGCTGGATCCGATCTCAAGGGTTGGCGCGCCGCTCATGTCGCCTGCGTCCTCGTCCTCCAGATAATCCGCAGGAAGGCCCTGCATGGTGACGGTGTAGCTGCCGCTGCCAGTGACGCGGATGTTATAATAGTCCGAGGGGTGCTCGGCCGTGTAGGTCATGGTGTTGCCGTCGATTGTTGCCCCGGCATCGGTGCCGTCATCCAGCATCTCAAAGGAAACTCCGTCGCCCTCCAGGGTAAAGGTGTAGGGCTGATCATAGGCCAGTGAGACCCGGATCAGATCGCCTGCATCGGTGCCGCCTACGGTACCGCTGACGCTGTGACCGGGTTGGATGTCTGCGACGTTGGTCTGAGTGTAGTCAAAATCGTTGGTCCAGTCGCCGTCTTCGGTCAGTTGATACATGGGAAACCTCCTTCACCGTGCCCGTAAATACAGCGCAATTTTAAAGCCGGGCGTACGCGGGGAACGTGACCAGGATCAAATAGGAGCGGGTGGAGGTAGGAGAATTCGCTCAAAAAGTGGATGACGTGACGGTAACTTGTGGCGTGTGCCTCAGCGTAGCACGCTTTTCTCCATGGACAGGCTGCTGTGGACAGGCCATTGCGGCGCAGGGAGGGACTCAAATCCCGGCTTGGCGAACAGATACCCCTGCATCAGGTCCACACCCAGATCATATAGCGCATCGTATTCGCCCTGGGTTTCAATCCCTTCGCAGACGATCAGGATACCCATTTCCTCAAGCATCCTGATAGTGTTGCGAACAATCGTCTGTTTCGCCGATGAGACATCGATATTGCGGATCAGCCCGGCGTCCAGTTTCACCACATCCGGCTGGAACATCGTCAGCAGTTTCAGGCCGGAATAGCCGGCACCGAAATCATCGATGGAGGTCTTGAAGCCAAGGCGGCGATAGGTGGTCAGGATTTCGATCAGCTTGTCCGTGTTCACCCGTTCGGTTTCGGTGAACTCAAACATGATCTGGTCCACCGGAAATCCCGTGCGTTTGGCCGTTTCAAGCGTCAGCCGGATGCAGGCCTTAGGATCGTAAACCGCATTGGGCAGGAAGTTCATCGACAGGAGTGCGCCTGTTTCCGCAAGGTTCAGCTTTGCTGCCAGTTCGATCGATGTGGTGCGGCACTTCTGGTCAAAGGCGTAAAGCGTATCAGAAGTGACATGCGAGAACACTTCGCGCGGACCAGCGCCGTCCTTGCCGCGCAGCAGCGCCTCGTAGGCAAAGATCTTTTCCGCGCCAAGGGCGACCATGGGCTGGAACGCCATGGTGATGGGCAGGTCGAACTTTGCGCCATTCCGGCAGGCCTGACATTTTTCCTGTTTCACCGCTGCACCTCCTGAGGATCCGTCGGCCAGCTGTGTAACCTTTCTTCCTAAAGAAAGGTTTATGCATCAGCGGGATGCACCCTCCTTTTTAGGTGAACGGTTGATCGTCGAAGGGGCTCGGTAATGCTGCTCCTAAAAATCGCCGGAGGCCCCCGTTTGGGGGCCTCCGGTCAATGTCTTCTCGGTTCATTGTGAGGCAGCGTGGCCTCAGACAGCCTCGGCCATCATGTCGTCTTCCGTGTCAGCCGGGTCTTCCGGCATCATGTCATCCTCCGGCGGTAGGGTCATGAGAGACATGACATCCGGTTCGGTTGCGGGTTGGCTAAAGGCGACCGGAAGGGTTTCGGACCAGCTGTCCAGCGTCATGCCATTCACCGCTGCCGGGTCGGTTTCGACCTGCGCCTGCGCTTCATCAGTCAGACCGCCGTGCAGCTCCTGCGGATCCCGACCGTCGCTGTTGACCACAATCGACACATTGGTGAGGTCTAGATCCTGCAGCGTCAGCGCGCCATCTTCGGACCAGAGGGTGAAGTTGAGGTTGTTGACGGTCCCTTCGGTGCTGTCCGGCACCTGTCCGAATTGCACGTGGGCGTCATAGTTTTCGGAGACAGTGGCGCCGTTATCCAGCGTGTTCTCCGAATTGGCGGATGCACTGTGGCCGGTTACCGGCAGCGCGTTTTCATCCGGGTAGAAGTGCAGCGCATCGGTGCGGCCGTCGTCGCTCAGGTTGAAGAACATGCCGTCGAGATCAGCCTCCTGGCCGTCAAAGGTGGTTGGATCCAGTTTCACGAACAGCTCACCGCCGGGCGTCTGCGTGACGGACATGTCCACCTGGCTGCCGCCTTCTTCGCCCAGGGTGAAAGTGATTGTGGTCTTGCCATCGTCGGTGTTTTCGCCGCCGCCGCCGTCTGTACCGCCGGTTCCGCCCGTGCCTCCGGAGCCGCAATGGCCACCGCTGCCCCATCCGCCGGTTCCGCCGGAACCGTGAGTCCCGCCAGAACCGTGGGTGCCGCCAGAACCATGCGTTCCGCCAGAGCCGCGGGTTCCGCCAGAGCCATCGGATGCGCAATCGTCATCTTCGTTGCGACCATGGTCCCACCAGTTCTTGCCACCGTGGTTCCACCAGTCCTTGCCGCCGTGATGGCCTTTCGAGCCGCCACCGGTGCCGCCGCCTGATCCGCGACCTGTGCCTTCTCCCGTGCCGCAGCCGTCCTTGCCACCCGATCCCCGGGTGCCGCCAGAGCCTTTGGTTCCGCCGGAGCCCTTGCTGCCACCGGTCCCCTTGCTGCCGCCCGTACCGTGATCGTCCTTTTCGTCGCGGTCCCACCAGTTTTTATGGCCTTTGCCGCCGTGACCAAACCGGTCGGACAGATGTCCGTCATACCAGCGCGCGAAGTGTTCGCCGCGCACGCCGCCATTGTGGTAGCTGTTGCTGCCGCAGGCGTCCTTGCCGCTGCTTTTTCCCCAACCGGACCAGCCTTTGTGCGAAAAATGTCCCCAAGTCATATTGTCACCCCTACGATCTGAAATGATGCGTTTCGGCAGGCGCAAAATGGGAGGCGTGCCGCTCAACGGTGAACATATGAAACACGCTGGGGTGGAACAAATTTTCGTCTCATTTTAGTCAAATTCGCGCGTGCATCAGATATTTCAGGAAACAAAGCCATCCTGAGGGCTCTTATTGTTCTGCGAATGAAGTGATTGAAATGTTCAATCATAGCGAGTGGCGCCCGAATCGGTCCGTTTTCCGGGCCTTTGCCCTTGTTTGTCCCGAAAACCGCCGTTTTCTGCTGTCAGGACAGGAGCAAAGAGGCTGAGGTGAAGAGGGACAGACGTGGCGGACGGCAGTTTTGAGGATCGCAAGGCCTATATCTCGGCCAAGGCTGAGATGGTTCTGGGCGCGGCCCCCGAACGGATTTCTGCTCCGGGAGGCAATTCACGCTCATCCTTGCGGCTGCATTATCCAGATCACAACGTGATTGCCACGCTGCGGCCCGACTTTCGCCGCACCCATCTGGAGGCGCATGTGCTGCAGGAGCTGGCGCCCCATTGTGACGATATTCCGCAGGTTCTGGGCGTCAGCGATGACGTGATGTTCCAGTCTGACACCGGTGAGATGCGTCTGAATGCCGAGATCATGGAGCAGGACCCCGAGGATCAGGTGGAACTGGCGGCCGAGGCGGTGGCGGCGATCTTTCGTATTCACGCGGCCGGGCGGCAGACGAAGCTGGCGGAAATGCTGCCGCATCTGGGCTCGAACGCGGATTGGGTTGGCTCCTTTGTCGGCTCGGTTGCCGCGATGGAGCCCTATTCGGTAGGCATCTCCCGCCAGTTCGATATGGCGGCTGTGGCTGAGCGGATGGATTACCCGGGCGTGCAGTTCCTGAAATGGGATTGCCGGTCGGGCAATGCCGCCATCGGCGACGACGGATACCTGCGCTGGTTCGACTTCGAATACGCCGGACTACGCCACGGGGCCGAGGATCTGGCCTGGCTGATTGCCGATGAAACCTGGCCAATCGCCCCCGATGTGATGGCCGATATCGTGATCGAGAATTTCGATACCGGCTGTGGCCACGACATTGCCGACTACATGGATTACTTGTCAGTCTACACGACGCTGCATTGCGTACAGCGCCTGAAGCTGATTGAGCAGGAGGTTAAACGCCGCGGCTGGCTACACAAGGAGCGGGTGCGTAAATACGATGATGCGGGCGTGCATCCCGATTTTGCAGTGCAGCTGTGCCGGGTCGGGGCCTATTATTCGGCGCAATCGCCGTTGACGGCGCCGCTGACCCGCAATTTCGAGGCAGCTGAACGCAGCTTTTCCTCGGCGGTATGACGCGCCGCTGCGCGATTACAGCCCCATCTGCCGCACTGCCAGATCGCGCATGATTTCCTCGGATCCGCCGCCGATGGCCATCACCTTGACCTCTCGGTAGATACGTTCGATCCGGTTGCCGCGCAGATAGCCCGCACCACCGAGTATCTGCATCGCTTCGGAGGCGCAGAACTCGCAGGCTTTGGAGGTGAACACCTTCGCCTTGCAGATTTCGGCCACCGGCATCCGCCCCTCGTTCACCTGCCAGCAGATCGTGTTGAGCGTGGCCTCTACCGCGTCGATCCGGGCCGAGATATCGGCGATCTTGTGGCGGATCACCTGATGGCGGATCAGCGGCTTGCCAAAGGTCTGCCGCTCCTGTGCCCAGGCGATACTGTCCTCAAGGCAGGTTTTCATCATGCCCAGCATGCCGGCGATCAGCCCGACCCGTTCGAGGTTGAAATTCTCCATCACCGCCAGAAAGCCATGATTTTCCGGCCCCATCATCCGGTCGGCGGGCAGGCGGACGTCATCGAGGAACAGCGTTGCCTGATCCGAGCACCACCAGCCCATTTTCCGGCTCAGCGCGCTGCGGGTGAACCCCGGGGTGTCTGCTTCGACAAAGAACAGCGAAATCCCCTCCAGCCCCGGCCCACCAGTGCGGGCAGGAATAACGAAATACTCCGACGTCATGCCGCCGGTGATGAAGGTCTTGCTGCCGCTCAGCACCCAGTGATTGCCATCCCGCCGCGCCGTGGTGGTGATATTGGCGACGTCCGATCCGCCGCCCGGCTCCGTCACCGCAAGCGAAGACCCTTTGCGCCCCGCGATCACCTCCGGCAGCACTTGCATCTTGATTTCTTCGCTGGCCAGCCGGGCAATGGGATCAAGCGAGATCTGACGCCCACCCATGGCCGCCGCGACGCCGCCCGCGCCGCAGCGGGCGATCTCCTCGCTATAGGCGGCGCGCATGAAGCAGTCGTCAAAGCCAAGCCCGCCGTATTTCTCGTCGATGCCAAAGCCCCAGACGCCCAGCGCCCCGGTTTTCTGGTGCAGCTCCCAGGGGATTTTCCCGGCTTCGTCCCAGTCATCGCAGAAGGGAGTGATTTCCTGCGCCACAAAGCTCCGCAGGCTCTCGCGGAAGGCACGGCGCTCTTCGGTGTCAAAGGGGCTTTGCATGCGGTTTACTCCTTGGGGCCGGGGCGGGTCGCCAGATGCGGCGACATGATGCGGGCGAACAGATCGACCATCTTGGTGATGATCTCGGGGTCGCGTTCATAGGGTGCCTGACTGTGCAGCCCGCGCATGAAACTACGGCAGATCGACCAGAGCAGCGCCAGATCCTCGCCCGAGGAGGCGGTGTAGAGGTTGGCGATATTGCGGTTGAAGGCGTCGTTATAATCCCAGAGCGAGGGGGTGATGCGCGTGCGCAGGGTGTCATCCGTGCGCGAGGCGACGAGGATTTCCATCACCGCGCGACCTTCGCGGGTGTTGATTACCCGGGCCCACAGACGGTGCAGCTCGGCAGGTAGATCCTGCGCCGCGCCGCCCTTGCGCAGCATATGGCCGCTTTCGCTCGCCTGTTCCGGGCCGCGCACCGGCGCCAGAAGATGTTCCAGCGTGCGCACCATCATTTCCTCTTTCGAAGGAAAGTGATGGGTCAGCGCCCCGCGCGACACACCAGCGGCGGTCTGTACCCGGTTGATCGAGGTTTCCGCGTATCCCGACTGGTCCAGACAGTCCGTGACCGCATCGAAAATCCGCTGCCGGGTCTTGTCTGCCCGCGTTTCGGCCCGCGTTGTGCCCGCAGCGCCGGGCGCGGTGACGTCGGGTTGGTCTTCGGTTTTCTGTGTCATGCGCCTATCCTTTGAGGAATCGTAAAACAGAACGTTCGGTCGGTTCAATCGTGGAAGGGCTCGCCGGACGTAGCGGAATTTCAATTGGGAGGAGGGCATCCATGCAGCAGGCAGAGGATTTTCGTGCCGAAAGCCGGGCGCTGGCGGCGATACTGGAGGATCTGCCGGAAGAGGCGTTTCACAGGCCGACGCAGTTCAAAGACTGGACTATCGATCACGTGCTGGGCCACCTGCACCTGTTCAACGTGGCGGCAGAAACCTCGCTCAAGGGGGAGGCGGCCTTTGCCGCATTCATCGGCCCGATCGTGCAGGACATGCAATCGGGCAAGACGATCCTGCAATGCCAGTTCCCCTGGCTGGACGGGTTGTCGGGACGGGCGCTATTTGAGGCCTGGAAGGCTGGCGCGGAAACCTGCGCCGATGCCTTTGCTGTGGCCGACCCCAAGGCGCGGGTGAAATGGGTCGGCCCGGACATGAGCGCGCTGTCCTCGATCACCGCACGGCAGATGGAAACCTGGGCGCATGG
This sequence comes from Pseudophaeobacter sp. 1A16562, assembly GCF_041008785.1. Taxonomy (NCBI): domain Bacteria; kingdom Pseudomonadati; phylum Pseudomonadota; class Alphaproteobacteria; order Rhodobacterales; family Roseobacteraceae; genus Pseudophaeobacter; species Pseudophaeobacter sp. 1A16562. The sequence goes on from NZ_JAXGFT010000013.1 coordinate 21,535, forward strand.
TCAGGAGGTCTTTGATCTTCTGGGGCTGGAGCGGGTGGAGCAGGACCGGATCCGCAATATCGCCCATCTTGGCGTTGCGACTTATGGCTGGACCTTCCTGAACCGGGGAGAAGAGGTGCCCGACCCCGCGCCATTCGTGCAGCTGACCGGACCGTCTTCGGCGGTCTGGGAATGGAACACGCCGCAAGAGGACAACCGGGTTGTCGGATCTGCGGTGGAGTTCGCGCAGGTGGTGACGCAGGTCCGAAATATCGAAGACACCGCGCTGGAGGTGACAGGGGCGACCGCGACGCGCTGGATGGAGATCGCCCAGTGTTTTGCTGGCCCGCCCGAAACGCCGCCTTCAAAAGGTGTCCGTCACAAGGTTTGATCGCTTGCCGCGGCCCTCTGTCCTGTGAACGTGCAGGGGGCTGGCGCGACGGTGGAGGTTAGTCGTCTTCTTTGCGCAAGCTGCGCCAGGCCCGGGTCAACCCGGCCAGTGTCATGCGTTCCGCGTCTGCAATGGTGACCGGCAGCCCCTGCATTTCCAATGCAGCGGCATAGGGGCGGGCGGTCTCCTTATCACCGATCAGCGCCAGATTCTGGCCCAGCCAGTAAGGGCGGGCGGCGGCCAGTTCGGCGCCCAGCACGGCGCCCCAGATCCGCCCGGTGGCCTCTTCAGGGGTGCAGCTGCCGCCATGCATGGCTGCCTTGGCTTCGGCCAATCGCGCGGCCATCAGTTCCGGCTTTGACATGGTGTCGGCCACGGTTCCGGTCAGCTCACTCGCTGCCCAGTCCTGCACCTGCAATCCAGCCATGGCGCAGGCGGATTCGGCCAGTTCCACGGTCAGGAAGCTTTGAAAACTGACGACTTCATCTGCGCTGATCAGAGCCCAGTGAGTGGTCTTGCCGGGTAGACAAAGAACCCCGTCCCAGGACGGATTGAGCGCCAGAAACCCGGCGATGCAGGTTTCGGCGCCCTGCATGATGGCAGGCGGCGCCTTTTGCGCCAGCCCGGGCAGTGTGATGAGTACGGTTTCCGGGGGCAGGGCGCTGCCTTGTGGGGCCAATGGCATCTGGTCCGGGCGCGTCGGGACGGCCTGCGGTGCGGCCAGGCCGGTGCCACAGGCGACAATTGGCAGTTGCGATGCAGTCAGCTCGCCGCACAGCGCGGCATGGATCTCGGACAAGCCCGGATCGTTGCTGCCCTGCGGCAGATGTGCCTTGCGGCGAGCGCCGGGCGTGTCCCCGGACATGGCCCAGAAAGTCCACTCCGTGCCCTGCGCCTCGGCAGCGATCCAGTTGTCGGACTGAAAAAGAGACGATCTATCTGCAGCCATGGTCATCCGCGCCTTCCGTCTGTTTTGGAATGGCGCGCATAAAGACGCGATTCCCGCCAACAGGCAAGCAGGCGACCGTCAATGTTGCTGGCGCGGCGTTTGATCGCCCCGAAAAGCGGCCAGACCTATCCGCAGGTCTTGGGGTACTATCCAAAAGGTGAGGGGGGATGACCGGAAGAGACGCCAAGCGGTGGCCGGTTTCCGCTGGACAGAGTTGGGAAATATTCAAATCAGGCTATATTGTAGAAGCAGCCTGCAGCGTTTCGTGGGGCTGCCTGGCCAAGCGGCGCACCCGCGTACAACGCACGGATGAAACGCCGGGACGCTCTGCCCGGATGCACCACAGAGGCCATGTCAGGGGCCAAGACAATGCCCTCTGACTGTGGTGTTGAGTGTGTTTTGAGTGGGGCTTGTGTTATGACCCGACATCTGAACCTTGAAAATGCAATTTTCGTCCAATGTGCCGCGCAAAGGCTGGCCGAGCTTGGGCATTCTTCGGCAGAGATCTTTCGTGCGGTGCCTTTTGGCCAGAGTCTTGTTGGCCAAGAAGAGCCCTATACCGACAGCCGTTCGATCGCATCGTTCTTTCAGCATGCGGCGAAAATCAGCGAGATTGATCTCTTCGGACTGCGGTTCGGGCAGCAGACCGATCTGCGCAAGGCCGGGCTTCTGGGGTATCTGGCCCTGTGTGCGCCGCAGGTGCTGGGGTTTCTGTCGAACCTGTCGGACTACGCCCGCCTATTCGGAGAGGCCCTGCATTTCGATCGCTCACAGCTTGCTGAAACCGGTGCGCTGACCTGGACCTATACGGTGGATGCAGGCACTCGCCCCGAGATCCGCGGAGGAGAGAGCCGAGTGCGGACATCTGCTCCAGACACGGCGGGGATCGAGCTAAGCGGACAATACGTGGAATTCCTCGTGGCACTGATCCTGTCCAGCCTGCGCCGGTCCAGCCAGACCCGTATCCGGCTGCGGCAGGTGGCGTTCTGCCATCACCGTTTGTCCGGCGCCGCCGAGATGGAAGAGTTCTTTGGCTGCCGTGTCCAGTTTGGTGCACCGGAAAACCTGTTACGGTTCGAAACCGATGACCTGACGCGGGAGCTTGCGACAGGTGACCCGATCCTGTTGCGCATCTTGCTGCAATGCGCCGCGTCGCAGATGAAGACCATGATGGCCGGGGAGAGAGATATCGCATCGCAAGTTGAGCAGAGCATTTCGCGTCGACTTGCCTCGGGGACGGCAGCGCTGGAGACCGTGGCGCAGGACCTTGGCATGAGTCCCCGTACCTTGTCGCGCAAGCTGGGCGATCAGGGTACCAGTTATTTCGAAATTCTGGAAAAGCTGCGCGAAGAAATGGCCACGCAATATCTGTTGCACAGCGATCTGGTTCTGGCAGAGATCGCGCATTTGCTGGGCTATCGCGGGCTCAGCTCGTTCAACGATGCCTTCAAGCGTTGGACAGGAAAAAGCCCCGGAAAATTCCGCAGCGGCTCCTGAAACGGCCGTGATCCTGTCGAATCTCATTCTGTTGCAGGCTGATAGCGTGCACGCTTAGCCCGGACCCAATGTGGGGGCTGAGGTGCGCTGCGCCACCGATTCCGGGTCTATATTCCCCAGTTCCCCAACAGTGTGAGCATATTTTGGATTATTGTTTCCCAAATGTGCTGGAATTCAGGTGAAAATGTGGCTGGTTAACCTTTTTTCATTTACTCGCAGCAATTTAGATAAAAATATATTAAAAAGAATGTGTCGATAATTTGAACTTCTTTCGCCCTAAATGCGGAGAAGTGGGTGCAGGGAAGACGCGTGGGGGCGCGTCCTATCAGACCCTTCAATTACAGACGTGTGTTGCCGGCTGCTGCCATGCCGGACCTGTGCAAATTAAACGGTTCCGCAGGATGCGGTGTGCCCGACCCATGGGGTCTGGTGAGGAATGGGGATTTTGATGACGGACCTGTTGCGTAAGAATAAAGTTCCGATGCTGTCATTTGCTTCAGTCGATACTGCTGGGCAGGGAACCTTGGTTTTGAAACGGCTCAAGGATGAAGCTCTGCGACAGGCGATGACAGCGCAGGCCGCCAATGCCAACGTGGCCCAATGGATCGGTCCATCACACTATGAACCGCTGCAGATGCCGCACCGCCGGTCCTCGCGTCCGGAGCTGTATCGTCGGGCTGGAAAACGGACCCTAGATTTGCTGCTAACCCTATTATCCTTGCCTGTCACTCTGCCTGTCGTGTTGTTCTGCTCGCTGGCGCTTGCACTTGAAGGCGGCAGCCCGTTTTACACGCAGGAGCGCCTGGGCCGGAATGGCAGACGCTTCCGAATCCTGAAGCTGCGCACCATGGTGCGGGATGCGGATGCCCGTCTGGCCGAATGCCTTGCGCGGGACCCGGCCTTGCGGCGGGAATGGGACGCAACGCAGAAACTGAAGAACGATCCCCGCATCACCCGTGTTGGCCGTATCCTACGAGTCACCTCCATGGATGAGCTTCCGCAGCTGTGGAACGTGGTGAAAGGCGAGATGAGCCTTGTGGGTCCGCGTCCGATGATGCCCGAGCAGCTGGCGATTTACGGTGATCCGCGCGACTATTTTGATCTCAAACCCGGTTTGACGGGGCTGTGGCAGGTGTCGGCCCGCAACGAAAGCACCTTTGCCTTTCGCGCTGCCGCGGATTCCGAATACTGTCGCGCGCTAAGCCTTGGCTGTGACATCGGTCTGATCTGGCGTACTATCGGCGTGGTTCTGAAAGGTACAGGATATTAATCCCTGTCTGGTTCAATGCAGTCGCGAAGAGGACCCGCGCCGTGCATCTCATTTTTGGTGCGCGCGCTGCCTTGCGGCCATGGCCGGAGCGAGGCGCGTTGCGGGCTTCTTTCGCAGGGGCAAGTTGATATGATCCTGAAGTTGGCAAAGCTGCGGCCACGTGGCAAGGCTGTGATGACAATATGAGCAAGGCATGACGCAACAGGGTTTTAAGAAGTTTCGGCGGCGCGCGCAGGTTCAGCCCGAAGTGCAGGAACAGGTGCGCCCGGAACCGGATGAGGCTGTGCTGGAGAACGTACCAACCGGCCTGCAGTCCGAACCTGCCGAAATCCTCCCCACCACCTTGCCAAGCCCATGGGAACGGTTGGCCAGAATTTCATTTGATCCTGACAGGGGGGGGCGTGATGGTGCGCCGCTGGCTTCAGCCGTGCGGACCGACCCGGCCGGGCGCGCCTTTGATCTGCTGCGCACGCGGCTGTTGCAAACCCTGAAGGCCCGCGGCTGGAACCGGGTTGCGGTCACTGCGCCCACCGGGGGCTGTGGAGCCACATTCTGTGCGGTCAATCTGGCGCTTAGCTTGGCGCGGGTGCCGTCTAGCCGGACCATCTTGATGGATCTCAACTTTCGCAGCCCTGGGGTGGGCCCTGCGATGGGGCTGGTGGCGGCGGGCGACATGGCGTCCTTCCTGTCCGGCACCCGCCCTGTAGAAGAGGCGTTGGTGCGCCCGCTCGATACGCTCGCGGTCGGGTTGAACGCGACGCCGGACCTGAACGCGGCAGAAATCCTGCATGACAGCCGTAGCGCCGCGGTACTGGACCACATGGTGGCGGACCTCGACCCGGAAACGGTTGTCTTCGACCTGCCACCGATGCTGGAGTACGATGATGCGGCGGCCTTCCTGCCGCAGGTCGATGGGGTGCTGGTGATCTCGGACGGGACGCAGACAACGGCGGCGCATCTGGCCGCTTGCGAGAGGATCCTCAATGGAAACGCGCCGTTGCTGGGGGTGGTCCTGAACCGAGGGCGCGCGACGGCCGACATCGGTCCTGTCGCATAACTTCCGCCAACCGGTCAAAGTTTTGCCTGCTTGCCATGGTGTGTATGGCACAGCACACTTTGCACGTTAATCTGCCCAGCGGCGCGACCGCGGCAAACCAAGAGATGTTGAATGGGTCCTATCTACTCCTTGCCGGATCTTCTGGACATGCTGCGCCGCCGTGCGTTGGTGATCCTTGCGATTGCCGTTCTGGGCAGTCTGGTGTCGCTGTTTCTGGCCGCCCGACAGCAGCATTTCTACGAAAGCTCCGAGGTCATCCAGGTCGCACAGCCGACAATCGCAGATGATCTGGCCAAATCAACGGTCGAAGGATCCACCGCGCGTCGCATGCAGCTGATCGAACAGCGACTGATGGCGCGCAGCTCTGTACTGGAGATTGTCGAGGCGTTCGATCTATATGCCGATATGCCGGACCTTAGACCTTCGGACCTGGTTACGCTGGTGCGCGAAAACGTCTCGATTACCGGGGTAGCTGCGGTGCGCGAAGGCTTTGCCGATGATGGTACCATCGCTGTTTTGACCATCACCGCCCGCATGCCCAGCCCTGAACAGGCCCAGGCGGTTGCAGCGGAATTTGGGCGCCGGACGATCGAGCTCAGCGTCAGTACCCGTATCGAGCAGGCGCGGGAAACGCTGAATTTCTTTACCGCAAAGGAAACGGCCGTGGCCAAGGAACTGGCGGCGCTGGACGATGAGATCGCCTCCTACCGGACCGAGCACGACGTTGCTCAGCCGGGGGCGTTGGAAATCCGCCAAGGGGAAATTGCCACGCTGAACGAGGCGCTGCTGGATATTGACCGGGAGCAGATCCAGATCCGTCGGGCGGCAGATCAGGCGATGTCCAATGAACGCCCGGCAACAGCGCAGCGCATGCTTGAAGAATTCGAAGAGCAGCTTGCTACCCTGACCGCGCAGCGCGATCTTCTGACCCGGCGCAAGGCAGAAATCGAAGCGTCACTAGAAACCTCTCCTGAGGTCGAGCGTCAGCTCGCCGCCTATGACCGCAGGCTGCAACAGCTGCAGAGCGAACTGGAGACGACACGTGCTCGCCGCAACGAGGCCGAGATCGGATTCCGTCTGGAAACCGCGCGCCAGTCCGAGCGGTTGACAGTGCTGGAACCAGCTGCCTTGCCCGATTACCCGGTAACCGGGGGACGTAAGCGCACGGCGCTTTTGGGCGGCGCCGCCAGCCTGCTCGCCGCTTTGGTGATTGCCTTCCTTCTGGAGCTACGAAAGCCGGTGCTGCGCTCGGTCGCGCAGATGAAGCGGGAAACTGGGCTAATGCCGGTTGTCACCATCCCGGAAATGAAGTCCCCCGGCGGAAAACGGCGCTCAGGCAAAGGGCGGCGCAGCTGATCGTTTGCCTTGTGAGGGGACCGTCACGACCAAAAGCCGGGCGTGCAGTCCCAGTTGTCCTGCCGCAGGGGCGGCTGTAGGGCAGGCGGTGGATCAGGGGGCTAGCGCCTTGATCAGGGTCAGCACCGCATCTTGATGCCACCAAAGGGCGCCGCCTCCGACCAGAACAACCAGAAAGCCACAGACCAGATCGTGCAGGGGATCCCAGGCGCCGTGGCGACGGGCCAGCCAGATCAGCACCGGATAGGCGCCCAGCATCGCCAGTCCCAGCGCTGCAATACCGCCGGGCAGCCCGAACCAGTAGCTGCCGAGTAAGAAAAGTGCTGTTTGCAGCAGGGCGCGGCTGGCGGTGAAGACAAAGAACGCCCGGCTATCTCCGGCGGCCAATGCGGCCTGATCGTAGGTCATGGTGATGACGGCCGGGGCCAGAGCCAGTGAGATCAGCACGATCATCGCGCCCGCCTGCTGATAGCGCGCATCATAGAGCAGATCTGTCAGCCAGGTGCCGATCCAGGCCATGATCAACAGCAACGACAGGATCACGGCGCTCAGACCTGCGCGCAGCAGGCGGTGTTTGCGCCGGTTTTCCGGCGGGCCATCGGCGGGCTTGTCGCGGTACACCGGAATCATCAGCCTCTGGTTCACCGCATGGCCCAGCAGCATCGGGAAACTCGCTAGAAAGTAGCCGATATTATAGACGCCCAGCACATCCAGCGGCACAAAGCGGCCCAAGATAGCCCGGTCCCCCTGCGAGGTCAGGAACCAGAAGGCCGTGGAGAGGAATATCCACTTACCAAAGCGGATCAGCTCCTGCGCGGCGCGGGGTTCCCAGCGAAACCGGTTTGTCTGTCCCGGCAGGCCGAAATGGGTCAGCGCCAGTTTCGCCGCGGCCTGAATGACCCCGCCCAAAACCAGCGCCAGAACCGATCCTGTTGCCCATGCCAAAAGCACCATAGCGCCGATGCCAAGGGCCTGCGCCGCGAGATCCAGTGCAGTGAGGCGCCCGACCAGCAAGTGCCGGTGCGCAGTCTCGATGCGGGTCGGGTTGAAGCCTGCGATGGCGAGGCCAATGCCGGCGATCGGCAAGTAGAGCAGCAGATCCGGGGCCTGATAGAGCCAGGAAACAGGCCAGGCCAGCAGCAGAGTCATCCCCCAGAGACCGAACCCGCGGACAACTTGAATGGTCCAGGCGGTGTTGAGAAAGTCGGGATCATCGCCGCGTTCATTCTGCGCAATGGACGGGCCGATCCCGACATCGGAAAACAGCGAAAGGCCAACGGTCACCACGCTGACCAGTGCCATCAGGCCAAAGGCCTCGGGGAACAGCAGCCGGGCTAGGATCAGATTGGCGCCAAGCCGCAGTGCCTGGCTGCCGCCATAGCCGATCATCAGCCAGGAGGCCGAGCGCAGCACCCGCGCCAGCAGACCCTGGCCGGAAAACAGCGCGGCTTGCTTAAGCATCTGACCTCCTGATGGTTTTCTGCACGCTAGGCAGGGCGGCGCGGCGCGTCAATCGACATGCAACTTTCGGCGCTGCCTAAGCACGAAACCCGGCAGTTGCATGCGACAATCCGTTGGCTGGGCAGTGATTGATGCGCCGTCGTGACAGGCAGTGGAGCAGCGCGACGGCGGAAACTTCTGCTGCCAACGGCGCTCTCCCGCCCATCTTGCCCACGGCTGAGCCGCGTGTGCGACGGTTGGGCCTGGCGCCGCGCAAGCGCGGCGCGGTGGCGTCAGTCCGCAGGCGTCAGGAGGCCTAGCGACCTCTCGCCCAGCGTGTCTTGGTCCTGAACAGTGGCGTTTTTACCGTCAGGCTGACCAGCGCATAGGCGGCAAACCCCAGCGGGTCGCGCAGGAAGAGACGCATCAGACCCGATGCGCCGAGACTTCGTTTGTCATCGTTTTCCAACAGATGCGGAAATCGCTTGGCGATTTCTTCGACGCCGACATTCTGCCGCCTGCGCACCCGCACCAGATTGGCAAAACCTTCGACCATCGGCCAGTCATAGCGGGCGGGCACACGAATGCGCTCGGCAGGGGCAAAGGACAGCCGTGCGAATGTGTCGTCCGAGATGATGTCGGGCCAGTCCTGCCAGCGCTCACGCCCGGTGCGGGTCATGGCGAAAAGACCAAAACCGGGGGCGCCATCCGTGACAAAGGGCAGTCTGGACCAGAACTGCCCATAGGCGCGGGTCAGGCAAGAGCGGGCCCGGGCGACACGGGGGCTGCCACTGGCATAAAGCGGTCGCTCCGGCGTCAGAGCTCCGGCCAGTTGCGCCAAGAGAGGCGGGGTAACAGTGACATCGGCATCAAGATAGACCAGCACAGCGCCCTTTGCACGGGCATCCCCGGCGTTGAGCGCGGCCAGCTTGCCGCCCTGTGGCAGGTCGATCACCTTGCGGCTCCAGCCTTGGGGAAGGGTGACAGAACGGGCAATTTCAGCGGTGTCATCAGTGCAGCCATTGGCCAGCACCAGAACCTCGGCCGGGCCGGGCAGCGGATCAGAGGCAAAAAGTGCCTCAAGACAGGGGCGGATATACGCCGCCTCGTTATGGGCCGGGATCAGCACGGATATCATCGGTGTCATTTCACCGCCTCCAGCACCCGCCAGCGCGGGTTGTCGTCGCTGAGCGTGCGCCGCGCACCCCAGCTGCCCCATTTGCCGGGCACAGCCACATCGGCATAGGCCGCGAACAGGGTGCCGCCATGCTTGGCCCAGCCGTTCAGCATCTTCGTATAAAGCGCGGCCATTTCTTCGGTGTAATTAAAGTGGGTGAAAAAGCCGGTCAGCTCTGCGTCCTCGACCATCTGGCCGACACCCACCACATGGCTGCCGCCCTCGTACATGATTAGGTCCAGCCCGTATTCGTCGGCGACGGATTTGTGATAGGGCAGCTCCTTGTCCAGAAAACCGGCCATAGCGCCATTGCCGTCCTCGCTGAGGAGGCCATCCTCGATTTCCAGCATAGCCTGCGCCGTTGCCACATCGTACTGATGCGCCTCGATATAGGCCGCAGCCTCAGCGCCCTGCAGCCCCAGATCGGCGGCGGTAGAGCGGGCCCGGTCGCGGCTGTCGGCGATCCAGGCGCGTACCATGGGGGCGCTGTCGCGCAGGCCAAGCGTGCCGCCGAAATAGCCGGTGATCGCATAGGCATCGAAATAGCGCGCCGGGGGCAGGCGGTCTGGCGCCCCGGCCACCCAGAGCGGTGCGTTCAGCACCTGTTCCTCAAGGCCCGGCCAGCCGGTCTGACTTGAAATCACCCGCACCAGTTGCTGCTCGGCGTCTGTGCCAAAGACATCGGTCCAGATCCGCGACATTTCCGCCGCCCGCCCGCCGTAGAACTGCATCCAGAGGTCACTGCCGCCCCAGAGGCTGCGAGCCTGCTCGTCGGCCCATTGGGCCTGTGCAAATTGCCAGTTCCAGACCTCGTTAGAGTATTCCACATAGGCACGTAGATCCTCGTCCAGGCCGCCATCCACCAGCTGGGCGAAATTGCGCAGATAGCTGTCGTCGGCCATATGGGGCATGTTGAACCAGGGATCGGCGCCCAGCGTATTGGCCAGCGCCAGCAGGATCTCGGCCGGAACGCCCTTGCGCGCCCAGGTGTAATCGGAGACCTCCGGGCGGTCTTCCCAGCCAACCTGTTCGGAATCGTTGGTCTGCATCCAGTCCATAAAGCGCAGCACGTCAAACCCATCCAGCATGTCGAGCCAGAGTGGGTTGAACAGGGCGCCATCTTCATAGGCCTGCAGCTGATCGGCGTGCACCACGGTGATGTTGCGGACATAGTCCGCCCCGCGCCCGGTGCGCTGAATGCGGATTTCGACCGGGCCGGGGCCGGGGGTAAAGTCAAAGGTGATCTCGCCCTTGCCGTAGCGGACGTTTTCGGCGCGGCCAGAGACCTCGACAATGCCGGAGCCGTCAAAGCGCAGCACATAACGTCCGGCAAGCGAGTGCGCCGAGGCGGGCAGGTCGGTCAGGATGACGGTGCCGATGGAGCCAAGCTCGGGCGGCATGGCGGTGGGCCAGCCCTGTGGGTCCAGATAGCCTGCGGCGGCAAGATCGTCATGGCCGACGCCGCCCCAGCGCCCCGGCAGGTGGCCGATCCACGGGCGGGCAGTCTTGAAATGATCAAGGAAAGGCGCCTGCGGGCTCCAGTCGGCGACCTCCATCAGGTTCATGGCGATCGGTTGGCGCGGCGGTGCCTTCGCAACAGTCTCGACGGCAGTGGCAGAGGCCGCAACCTCCTCATTCAGGTGCGGCGTGACGGGGTCGGAGGGCAGCGGCGGCGGGTCGGGCGGCAGGGCGGCGGTGCGCACCTCCTCGCCTTGGGCCGCGGCCCAGGCGATCTCCTGCAGCCGCCGGGCCAGTGCGGGAGCAGGCGCCGGATAGGCCTTGCCCCAACGATCCTTCAGCCGGTGCGGCAGGCCCATTGGGCTGTGTCCGGTCAGAACCGCATATTGCAGCGCGCTGATATAGTAGAACCCGGTGGCATTTGGGTGGATGTCATCGGAAAAGACTTCGGAAATCTCGGTGAGGCCCGGCACCGTTCCGGCCCGGATGGCATCGTCCAGACGCGCCATGGCCTGCCCGGCGGGAAGTAGGCGCATATCACCACCGACACTGTCGTTGACTTCATCCACCACAGCCTGCCAGCGGGGCAGGTCCTGCTCCAGCCGGTCACGCCAGGCGATATCGGCGCCTTCGTCAAACGGCACCTCGGTGCCGGTTCCGCTGCTGAGGCTGTGCCAGGTTTCCTGCAGATAGACCGCGGCATCCGGATTGGCATCCTTGGCCAGTTGGTAATAGCGGGTGACGGTCTCTTCGGTTTTGCTCCATTTCAGGTGATTGGCCAGCGGAAGGCCCTCGGTGAGGATCACCGCGTCGACTGGGGTCTGGAGCCGCTCGCGGGCGTTCACCCCTTCGGCGCTGTCGCCGTGCTCCCAGTTGTAGCTGAGCGGCGCGCCATTGATGATCTGCGCTTCGACGGTGGCACTGCTACTGGACTGACGCAACAGCTGTTCCAGCATGGCGGGATTGTCCTGGCCAAACAGCGAATGGCCCACCATCAGGACCGAGGTGATCAGTGTTTCAAGGTTCATCCGTTCTGGCCTGCGTCAGAGAGACCCGTGCGGGGGATCCCTGTCACCACCTGCCAGACGATTTGCTGCACCGTCTCGGCAGCGGCCGGTGACAGCGCCGTCGCTGCCTCTCCATCCGGTCGCGACAGCTGGTGCGGCAGGCCAACAGGGGAGCGGTGATAGAGCACGGCATAGTGGGCGAGGGCGACAATATAGGCGCCCAAGTCGTTGATATGAATGGTATCCTGTGCGCCCTCTGGGCTCTTGGCGAAAAGATCCGCAATATCGCTCAACCCGTCGATCTGGCCTGCATCAATGGCCCGTGCGACAGCGGCCATGACCTGTCCGGCAGGGATCAGGTAGACTGGGCGTTTGGGATTGCGACGCGTGTCTGATCCGAGCACCTTGCCCAGCCAGAGCCGGTCCAGATCGCTTGCGATGCGCGCCTGCCAGCCGTTCGGGTCATCGAGGTGATGCCAGGTCTCATAAAGATAGATCCGCGTGTCAGGCGAAGCATCACGGGCCAGCGCGGCCCAGCGGCGCATGTATTTGGCGGAGCCGAAATACTTCACCGCGTCGCGCAGCTCGACCATTTCTGTCAGCACCACCGCATCATAATCGCCGGAACCGATGGCCTCTTTGGCGTCGCGCCAGATGGGGGCCTGGTTCACCAGATCGAAATGAAGGATCGTCTCCTCCGGCTCCCAGTGCTGCTTTAGCGAGGTGCCCGACCCGAGCTGGCTATTCCAGCTGTGCCCCTTGGGGGCAAGCTGCGCCAGCATATGAGGCATCACAGGGCCGACCAGAGAGTGGCCAAGGTGATAGACCTTCATTGGATGCTCTGGCGGGGTCAGCACCGGCACCGGAAACGGCGCGGCCTGCAGGGGCAGACTGGCCCAAATCCCATGCAGGCAGGTCGTCAGCGCCAGAAGCAGAGATCGTTTTCCCATTGCTCACGCCTCCAGGCTTGCTGCGGTGAAAATGATACCTTCCCCGATGACATAGGCGCCGTCGATCAGGGCGCCAGTGCGAAACGGCGGGCGGTCGGCGGTGAAGGCGGCTACGAAACGTCCGCGCCGGACCGTTTCACCCACGTCTTCTGGTTCGATCTCCAATTCCATGCCGTCAAAGCCAAAAAACTGTTCACTGACAGTATACTGGCATTTATAGGCGGCTTCCTTAGCGGAGAAGATCAGCTTGGCCATTTGGCCGGGGTTGTCCTGTGTGCTCAGCCAGTCCTGTTCGCGGGCAGAGCAGATCGCGGGCCGCAGGTCGTCTTTCAGCGGGGTGTCTTCCTCGACGTCGATGCCAATCGCGCGCCGGGTCTGTGTTGAGGTCACGGCGGCAAGGGCGCAGCTGTGGGTATGGGTGATCGATCCGGTCAACCCTTTGGGCCAAATGGGCGCGCGGGATTTGGCAATCACGATGGGGCAGGGTGCCCGGCCAAGATCCTGCATCGCCCGGTGCGCAGCCGCCCGCCCGGCGGCAAATTCGCGGCGGCGTTTCTCCACGGCGCTGGGCGACAGGCAGGCGCGCTCTTGCGGGAAGGGATCGGGCAGCGTCCCCAGCGGGTTGGCCGCCCCCAGCGATATGCCCGCGCCAAAGAGCGGCCGGACCAGAGCCAGCCGCGCATCGGTTGTCTGATCAAGGGGGGCGGGGCTGTCAGTTATCATCCGGTCCGGGCTTTGCGGCTGGCGCGCATCGCCCGCCGTTTCGACATGGTTTCCGATTTGGCCGCCTCGGCTACGGCGGCCTGTTCTGCATCGGCCGGATCATCCGGCGATTCCGCGCCGCCTGCAAGCCCTTCGATATGAGCGGCAAGACCGGCGAGCGTTGGGAAGCGGAAGATGTCGGTGATCGACAGTTTCGGCACCTCAAGTGCCGTGCGGATGTCCCTGTGCGCCTGCACCGCCAGCAGGGAATGGCCGCCAAGGACAAAGAAATTGTCCTGCGCGCCGATCCCGTCGAGACCAAGAATCTGCTCCCAGATCGCGGCGATCTTGCCCTGCGCACCGCCTTTGGGCGGTGTTGCTGCGGTAGGCGCGGCAACCCGCGCCGGTTTCGGATCGGGCAGTGCCTTGCGGTCGATCTTCTTGTTGGGGGTCAGCGGGAAGGCATCCAGCGTCACGATATGCGATGGCACCATCACCTCGGCCAGCCGGGCCGAAAGCGCCTGTTTCAACGCAGCCTCCTGCACCGGAGCAGAGGTGGTGATATAGCCGACCAGTTGTTCTCCCGCGCCGATCTTGCGCGGCATGACAACCGCGCCGGTGACGCCGGGCTGGACGGCCAGGGCTGCTTCAATCTCCCCAAGTTCAATACGTTGGCCGCGGATCTTCACCTGATGGTCGGTGCGTCCCAGGAAATCGAGCCGCCCGTCCGCCCGCCAGCGCACCAGATCGCCGGTGCGATACATCTGCCCGCCGCCAAAGGGATCGGGGACAAACCGCTCCGCTGTCAGTTCGGGCCGTTGCCAGTAGCCTGCGGTCACGCCGTGCCCGGCGATGAACAACTCCCCCGGCGCCCCGATGGGCTGCGGCGCGCCGGTAGCATCCAGCACGTAAACTTGGGTATTGGCGATGGGCGCGCCGATATCGGCGATGCCTGCCGGAACGTCATCAAGGGTCTGCATGGTCGACCAAATGGTGGTTTCGGTCGGCCCGTACATGTTGTGGATCTGCCCCGGTCCCGCCTCGCGCAGATCACCGGCCAGATCGCCGGGCAGCGCTTCGCCCCCCACCAGAAGATGCTTCAGGTGCGGCAGCACCATGCGGGCCTCATCGTTCTGCACCATCATCCGGGCCATCGAAGGCGTACATTGCATATGGCTGACGTCATGGCGCAGGATCTGCGCCGCAAGTGAAAAGTCATCCTCGGCTAGGTCCTGCGGGGCGTTGGACAGGCGCAGCACCTCGGCCAGCGGTTTCAGGCCGTCCAGCACCACCTCAGGCGCGATGCCATAGTCGATGAGGCAGGCAATCTCGTCCACGCCGATGCGCTTCAGTTGCTCGACCCGGGCGACGCCATCCTGCACGGTGCCGAAGAGGCCCGAGTCCTCGAAATAGCGTTCGAAGGCAAAATCGAGGATCGCATCCAGTTCTTCCTCGGAGAGGATGCCAAGATCCATTTCGAATGGATTGTTGACGCCTTTGGGTTTCTTAAAGGCGGGGAAGGCCCAGGCGTATTGCTTGATCAGACCCGCGGCAGAGCGCAGGTAATCCTTCATCGGCTCGCGCGCGGTCTGACGGGCCTCCTCGCGGCTGTCGGCCAGATAGGTGTGCAGCATCAGCGTCACGGTGAACTCCGCCGGATCATGCCCGGCGCCGCGCAGGGCGTCGTGATAGATGCGGATCTTGCCCGCGACCTCATCGATGCTTTGCCCCAGAAGGTGGGTCAGGACATTGGCGCCGATCTCGCCTGCCTCGCGCCAGGTGTCGGGGTTGCCAGCCGTAGTGACCCAGACCGGCAGTTCGCTGGACACGGGACGGGGCTGAGTGAGCACCGCATGGGTGCCGCCATCCTTGCGCGGGAAGGCGACCTCTTCGCCGCGCCAGAGTTTGCGCACGGTTTCGATGGCTTCGTACATCGCCGGTTTGTTGGCCGGCGGCGTATTCTCCGGGCGCAGGATGAAATCATCCGGTTGCCAGCCTGCGGCAAAGCCGATACCGGCGCGCCCCGCCGTCAGGTTGTCGATCACCGCCCATTCCTCGGCGATGCGCGCAGGATGGTGCAGCGGCGCCACGCAAGAGCCGGAGCGCACACCGATATTCTGCGTCACCGCCGCGACGGCTGCCCCGGTGACCGAGGGGTTCGGGTAGGGACCGCCAAAGGCGTGAAAGTGCCGCTCGGGCGTCCAGACCGCGTTGAACCCATGCTGATCGGCGAATTTCGCACCCTCCAGCAGCAGGTTGTATTTGCGTGGGCCGGGGCCATCATCATTGCCCCAGTAGAAGAGGTTAAAGTCCATCTTCCGGTCCGAGATGGCAATCGGCCCGTTGGATAGCTGCAGGCGGCTTTCATCGCTGGATAGCACCAGTTTGAAGCCGCGCGCGAGGGTCCAGAACAGCTCCAGCACCGAGATATCAAAGGAGAGGCTGGTCACCGCGAGCCAGGCATCGCCGGGCTGATGGGGAATGCGCGCATCCATGGCGGCAAAGAAATTCGCCACATTGGCGTGGCGCACCATCACCCCCTTGGGCAGGCCGGTAGAGCCGGAGGTATAGATCACATAGGCCAGATCCTGTCCGGTGGCGCCGCCATCAACAGGCGCGACACTCGGGGCGGGGGCATCCGCGCCATCCAATACCAGCAGTTGCGCGCTTGAGGCGGGCAGGCTGCCGTGCAGGGCGACTTGGGTCACGATGACATCGGCGCCGCTGTCCTTGATGAAATGGGCAATCCGATCCGCAGGGTAGGCGGGGTCGAGCGGCACATAGGCGCCACCTGCCTTCATCACCGCAAGGGCGGCCACCACCAGATCCGGGCTGCGGGAGACGTAGATCCCCACATGGCTGCCGGGTTTGACGCCCATGTCCTGTAGTCTGGCCGCGACCCCGTTGGCGCGGGCATTGAGGTCTGCGTAGCTGAGGCTCTGATCCTCGAACACCAGCGCCGTGGCCTCGGGTGTGCGGGACACCTGCGCGGCAAATGCGGCGTGGATGGTCTGATCCGGGCCCGTGTCTGCGGCTGTCTGGTTCCAGTCGCTGAGCAACACCCGGCGCTCATCCTCGGGCAGGACCGGCAGATCGGCGAGAGGGCTATCAGCCTGATCCGGGGTGGAAATGGCGCCCAGCAGCAGCTCCAGCCGCGCGGCGAGCAGCTCCGCGGCCTTTGGTGTCAGCCGGGCACCATCCACATGGAGCGCAAGCACCCCATCCGCCCATGACACGGTCGCGACGCAGCCTGGCAGAGCTGCATCCCGTCCCATGGACAAACCAATGCCGGGCTGTGCCTGCGGTGCCAGTTCCGGCGCGCGGGCAATCAAATCCTCGGCAAACCCGCCTGTTGCGCGGGCTTTTTCAATCTCTTTGGCGACGCGGTCCTGCAGATCCGCGAGGGTGTCGTCGCGCTGTCCCTGCACCGGAACCCAGCCAGAGACAAGCCCCGCCAGCGGTGTCATGGTCTCAAGGCTGAGGGCAATATCGGCGACCTCTTCCCCCGCGCTGCGCAGGGCCCAGGTCAGGACTGCGGCGGCGATCTGTGCCTCTGTCAGGCCATCCGGCGCTGCAATGGGACGGCGGGTGAGGCCGCTGTCACCGGTCGGTTCTGCAAGGGGAACAGCGACCGGGCGCATCGCAGCCAGCGCGCGGCGCCAATGGCTTTCGCCTTTCTGTGTCTTGGCAAGGGCTTCGGTGATCGCGTGCTTTTCCGCCGCATTCAGGACCGGCAGCGCATCGCCCGGCTTGCACAGACCGACAGGCGCCCGTTTGCGTCCTGCAGGATCGGTCAGACCGCCGAGCCGCACCGCGCCATCGCCGCAGGCCACGGTCAGGCTGTCCTTGCTGACCTCGATCACACTGCCGGGCGCGCCTGCGCCCTCGACCGCCTCTGCGCTGCCGACCAGCAGAATATTCTCGCCGATGGCGCATTTCGCGGCGCAAAGCGGGTTCCAGTAGCCGCCAAAGTCAAGCGCACGCACCAGACGGGTGATCGCCGCCGCCGGGGCGGTGAAATCGATCAGCGCGCCTGCCGCGGGCCGGTCGCTGCGGGCGTAATAACTGCGCTGGCTCAGGTCCTGTGGCTGGCGGTTGAGTGTGCCTGCCTCCAGCTGGTCTATCACCGTGCCAAAGCTATCCATCGCGGCGGCATAGCATTTGGAGTTGAGGCTGAAGGCGGTGTCATCCGCCGCCACATCGAACAGGCGCTGGGCGAGGATATCGCCTTCGTCGATGCCGCCTTCGATCATGTGCCAGGTGATGCCATAGCTGTCGGCGCCCTCAATCAGCGCCCAGTTCGGCGCGTTGAGGCCGGCGTAACGTGGCAGCGGCCCGTCGTGAAAGTTCACCGCGCCCTTGGCGGCCAGCGTCAGCACCCGGTCGGGAATGACCCGCAGGTTGGCAATGGAGAGCAGCCAGTCAAAGCCTTCGGTCAGCGCATCCGGGCTGGCGTGCACTGGGATTCCGTGTTTTTCGGCCCAGCTGCGAATACCATCATCCTGCGACACGACGGCAGAGATTTGATGCCCGCGCGCCAGCAGCGCATCGCCGCATCCCACCGCGAGGGATTCATTGCCGATGATGACTGAGGAAAATTGGCTCATTTCTGTTCCTCCGGAACATGACTGTGAGGGCGCGTTTCACGTATTGCTGTCTTGGGGCGGATCGCCGACCGCAGCGCATGGGTCAGCAGATCGCGCAGGAAATGCGGCGCATCCGCGGCTGGCTTTTTCTGGATCAGTCGCCGCAGCCCATAAAGGCCGCAGCCGAGGACGCGCGCCAGCGTGGCGAGGGTGGCGTAGATCACCCCGTGCGTCTTGACGAAATAATGCATGCGGGAATCGAACCAGTAGGTCGGTGTGCGGTCCCAGGACTTCATCCCGGTCGAGGCCGAGCCGAGATGCGCCACGGTGCTGGTCGGCACGTAATGGGTGCGCCATCCGGCCTGCGCGGCGCGCTTGCACAGATCTGTTTCCTCGAAATAGAGGAAGAAGCTTTCGTCAAAGCCACCGATATCCTCGATCACTTCGCGGCGGATCATCAGGCTGGCGCCAGCGGTCCAGTCGACCTGGGTCTCTTGCTGCGGCATATCCATCGCCACCACTGCATGGGACAGCAGCCGGGTCACGATACCGGTGCGGGCGGCCATTTCGAACTCCCCCGCGATCGAGGGGAAGCGGAAGGCGGTGCGGTGGGGCACATCATCCGTGCCATGCACAAAGGATCCGGCGAGGCCAGCACCGGGGCTGGAAAGGAGAAATTCCCGCAGCCGAGAAATCGTCGTGCCCTCTACAAAGGCATCGGAGTTCAGCAGGTAATAGAACCCCGGCGCGCTGCCATCGGGCAGACCGGCCTCCATGCCGATGTTCATGCCCGCGCCAAAGCCACCGTTGACGGGCGAACGGATCAGCCGCAGTTTGCCGCTGTCCAGCCAGCCCCGGCTGGCGGCGCCTGCCTGCAACTTTTCCCATGAGTTATCGCCCGATCCGTTTTCCACGATCACCACGGCGCCGGGCAGATCTTCCATTTCCGCCAGCGCTGCCTCTGCCGCCTGCAGCGTCATCTGCGGGGTGCGGTAGTTTAGGATGATGGTCAGAACGCTGTCGCTTTGGAACTGTGGGGGAGGGGCCATGGACATCTACTCCGCCGCCTGATTACGCACTTGCCCGGCATGTACCGGTGCTGGCGCAGTATAGCCAGCCTCGGCCCGGTCCAGTCGCGCTTTGACCTCGGCCGCCAGAACGCTGACGTTGGGTACCAGCACCATGCTATCGTGGTCACCGGGCACTTCGATCACCTCGATCTCCGGCGCCCAGCGGGTCCAGTCGTTGTCGGCAAAGACATACTCCCGCTCGGCGCTGACCCAATTGCCACCCGAGACCTGCCAGTGCTGGTCCAGTGGCGGACGGAACAGCGACATGGCGCCGTCCCAGGGCTGCAATTCATAGCAGGCAACAGCGGCGCGGAAGCCCATTTCGATCTGCCGGTTGTTAAAGGCAGGCGCGGCGCCTGAATCGTTGCTACCTTGGCGGCGTTGGCGTTTTGCGATCTCCCAGGCAACGCGGTTGCGCGCCCATTCCGCCAGATAGGACGGTCCCTTGCGGCGCAACTCCTGCAGTTTGATTAACGCCTTGTCCTGTCGGCTCAGCGGTGGGCGCACCGGCAGCGGTGTGTCGAGCAGGACCAGCGCTGCGGTTTCCTCTCCGGCAGCCTTCAGCTGCTGCGCCATTTCATAGGCCGTGATGCCACCGCCCGAGAAACCGCCCAGAAGATAGGGGCCCTGCGGCTGGATCTGCCGCACCTCGTGCAGGTAATCGGCGGCGGCCTTGGCAATGTTGTCATGGGGCGCAACGTCCCCGATCAACCCGCGCGCCTGAAGGCCGTAGACCGGGCGGTCGCTGCCCAGCATCTGGGCCAGATGCCGCAGGTTCAGCACGTTGCCAAACATGCCAGCCACAAGGAAGAAAGGACGCCGACCGGTGCCATCTCCAGAGTGCAGCTTGACCAGATGGGTAAAGGGTTCTGGCCCTGCCTCATCGGTAGTGTCCGGGGCCTGCGCGCTGCCTTCGGTGGTCACGCCGCCACCTGTTCGGGCGATAATCCTGGTCGCCAGATCAGCAACGCTTGGGGCTTCGAAGAGGACTGACAGGGGGAACTCGACGCCAAAATCCCGCTTGATCTGGGCAAACAGCCGCACCGCGATCAGGGAATGCCCACCCAGATCGAAGAAGCTGTCGCGGGTGCCGACCTCGCCCACCCCCAGAAGGGTCTGGAAATATCCCGCCAGGACCTCCTCAACCGCGTTTTCCGGCGCTACGTAATCAGTGTCGAGCTGCGGGCGCTCAAAACTTTGGCTGTCCGATGGGGCCTCGGAACTGGTCATCTTGGCCTGTTCGATCAGGGCAGGCAGATCAAGGGCTGAGACCACGACCTGCGACAGGCCGCCGGAATTTGCCGCGGCAAGGGCGCGCGTCAGGGCCTCGCCCCCTTCTTCGGCGCGGATGCCGTTTGCGATATTGTGGTGAAGGCGGCGTTCCTCGGGCGACAGGGGCTGGGCGCTGCCACCTTTGCCCATGGCAATATCGGCGGCGCTGACATCAGCCGCCGCAGTTGCAGCGGGAGCCAGAGCCTGCGTCATCCGCTGCATGCGGAAGCCTTCGATCTCGACCAGAACCCGCCCTGTATCATTGCATAGCGTCACGTCGAATACGGCGGTCCCTTCGCCAGCGGCGTCGGCGGCTTGCGCGGACAGGCGCATGTGGCTGTGGATTGTCTCGGTCAGTGGCGCATGGATGCGGATGGCCCGGTACGACAGGGGCACCCAAAGGTGGTCAGGGCTATAGCCCGGCGCCAGCGCGATGGCCCAGCCGGTTGCCAGATCCAGCAGCCCCGGGTGCAGAATCGTTCCGTCGGATTTGGCCGCATCGGCCAGTTGCAGTGTCGCGATCCCTTCGCCACTCCCAAAGGCCATGCGCTGCAGCACATGCCAGCGCGGGCCAAAAAGCAGGTTGGCCTCCTGCGGGGATTTCAGCCGCGCGCCATCGGTTTCGGTCTGCGACGGGCAGCGAGCGGCAAGAGCTCTGAGGTCAACAGGCGCCGCCATGGTCTGTGTTTCTGCAAATGTCACCTTGGCCTCGGCATGCAGGGCATAGCCTTCGCCGCTAGCGGTGTAGAAGGACAGCGCGTAGCCGTCTTCCTCGGCCAGCAGCCGGATCAGCAGATCTGCCGGGCTGTCATCGGCGACCACAAGCGGGCGCAGGAAGTAAAGGTCGTGCAGTTCAAAGGCCGGAAGCGCGCCATCCTCGGCCATGCCAAGGGCCGTCATCGCCTCTGCAGCCAGTTCGATGTAACCGGTGCCGGGCATCACTGCGGTGCCATCGGCGGTGCGGTGTTCATTCAGCAGCCAATGACGGGCCGCCTCGAGCCGGGTGCGGTAGATCCGGTTGCCGCTGCCATCAAATCCTTCGCTGTCCAGCAGGGCCTCTGCGCAGGGCACAGGATCCGAGGGGCCGTCACTGCCTTGCCGCGCGGCCATCGCTTCGGAGGCCATGCCGGTATCGGCCCAGACGCCCCAATCTACCGCCACGACACGGGTCTTGCCGCCCCGGCGATGCGCTGCCCATGCATTGAGGTATTCGTTGGCGGCGATGTAGTCCACCTGTCCCGCCGGTCCCGTCACCGTCGAGGAAGAGGAGAACAGCACCATCAGATCAAGGCTGCCATCGGGGAACAGGCTGTCCAGAACTCGCAACCCGCTGACCTTTGGGGCCAGGACCTTGGCGATCTGTTCGTCCGATTTCGCCAGCAATGGCCCGTCATCGATACTGCCCGCGCCATGGATCACCCCGGTAAGGGGGCCAAAGCGGTCCTCGGCGGCCTTCAGCGCGGCGCGCATCTGGCCGGAGTTGCAGACATCGGCGGCCAGCGGCAGCACCGCGCCCTTGCCGATCTCCTCCAGCACCTCGACCGCGCGGATGCGCGTGGCGGTGCGGTTGGCGGGGCTGTGACTACGCAGATATTGCGCCCATCCGCCGCGTTCGGGCAGGCCCTCGCGCGAAATCAGGATGACATTTGCGGCGTATTCTTCCAGCAGGTGCCGGGCGATTGAGAGGCCAATGCCACCATAGCCACCGGTGATCAGATAGGTTCCGCCTTTTTTGAAGGTGGGCAGCTCGGCAGGCGGCAGTTCGACCGGGCGCCAGTCCAGCTCATAACGTTTTTCACCGCGCCAGGCGGCGGCTGTGCTGGTCGGCTCGGCCAGAAGTTCCTCAAGCAGGCGAGAGGAGATATCTGGCGCCGCCGCGCCCTTGATCCGGGCCAGCAGACCTGTTTCTGCGCGGGGAAGTTCGATGTCCACCGTGGCGCAGGAGAATCCAGGCAATTCGCGTGGGATCACCCGGGCAGGACCGGCGATCATCGCCTTTTCCGGATCCGGCAAAGCCTCGTCCCGCAACTGCGCGGCGCCGGTGGTGAAGACGGTGATGTGCGGCGGCTGGGGCAGATCGGCGCTGCCAAGCTCCTGCGCCAGCGCGGTCAGGGCGTAAAACCCGGTTTCCAGATTGCGGTCAAAGAAGGAGCTGCCGGGGCGGAAGGTCTCGCCGTCGGTCGCTAGCCAGAAATGCGCAATCCGGGTTGGCAGCATCTCGGTCCGGGCCAGATCCGCCAGCAGTGCAGCATAGCCCGCGCGGCCCTGTTCGGGCGCCAAGATGTAAGAGGTCGGCGATAGCTGCGCATAGGTATCCCCGGTGCGCAGCCGCACCACGGCGTGCCCTGCCGCCACCAGCCTGTCCGCCACCTGAGAGGCAAGGCCGATGTCGTCTTCGAAGATCAGCCAGCATTGCGGGTCCTGATCCAGCTCGGTGTCCACATCCAGCGCGCAATCGGCAAGGCGCGGGCGCCACGCCGCACGGTAACCCCAGTTGTCGATGTCATCATGGCGGGCGGGCAGGGGAGCCTCTTCGACCTGCGCGGCGGTGCCGGGTTCGATGAAATAGCGGCTGCGCTGAAAGGCATAAGTGGGTAGCGGCAGGCGATGGCGCTTTGCCTCGCCCCAGATCTGATCCCAATCGGCGTCATAGCCGCAGGCCCAGAGCCGACCTATGACGCCAAAGAAATAGGCATCATCCATCACATCCTGTTCGGGATGGCGCAATGAGCTGAGCGCCTGTCCAGGGGTGACCGCCGGGGCCATTTGCGCCAGCGCACTGAGCGCCTTGCCCGGGCCGACCTCCAGATAGATGCGGCCCGGCACCTCGGCCAAGCTGTCGATGCAGGCGCCAAATTGCACAGTGCCGCGCAGCTGGCTGACCCAATAGTCGGGGTCGGTGGCCTGCTCTGGCGTCAGCTGGGCGCCGCTGCGGTTGGACATCACCGGGATCTGCGGCGCCGACAGGGTCAGACCGCGCAGGAAGGCGCCGTATTGCTCAAGGATCCCATCCAGCATCCGCGAATGGGCCGCAATATCGATCTGGATCCGCTGATGGTCGATGTCGCGTGCGCTCAGGTCCTTGGCCAGCCGGTCCAGCGCCGCTTGCGGACCGGAAACTGCGGTCAGGCGCGGCGCGTTGACGCTGGCGATATCGAGATCGTCACCGATCAGTGCCTCCACCTCGGCCAGCGGCAGGGAGACGGACAGCATGCCGCCCGCAGGCACGGTGTCAAAGAGCTGCCCGCGCAAGAGCACCAGATCGATGCAATCCTCGAATGAGATCACCCCTGCCAGACAGGCGGCGGTGTTTTCGCCCATGGAATGGCCGACCAGCGCAGCGGGGCGCACGCCCCAGCTGATCCAGAGCTGCGCCAGCGCGTATTCCACGATCATGATCAGCGGCAGCTGCACCGAGGGCTTTTGCAGGGCTGCATTCGCGGCCTCCTCCTGCCCCTCTTCGGGGAGCCACAGGGCGCGGATGTCATAGTCGAGGCTGGCTTGGAGGTGATCAATCCCCCGGTCCATCCAGTCGGCAAAGACCGGTTCGGTTTCGTAAAGGTCGCGCGCCATGCCCGCGTATTGTGCACCACCGCCCGGGAACATGAAGACGACCTCGGGCGCATCGCCCAGATGGTCGTGTGTAAAGACCTTGCGTGGATCGCCAGTCTCCAAAAGATCGGCGGCCTCGCTTGCGGTTTCGGCCACCAGCACCCGACGCTTGGCAAAACCGCGCCGCCCTTCCTTCAGAGTATAGGCCACATCGGCCAGATCCACCTCGGGGTTCTGGCGCAGCCACGCGGCCAGCGCGGCGCTGTTGTCGTCAAGCGCCGCCTTGGACCGGCCCGAAATGCAGAGCACATGGAAGGGGAAATCGCTTTCGTCGGAGGCGCCGCGGTCTGGCGCTTCCTCCAAAATGACATGGGCGTTGGTGCCGCCAACCCCCAGCGCGTTCACCGCGGCACGTCGCGGTCCGGAATTGGACTGCCAGTCGCTGAGAGCGGCGTTGACCTTGAACGGTGAGCCGTCGAAATCAATGGCCGGGTTTGGTGCCTCGTAGCCAAGCGAGGCCGGGATCTGCTGATGTTTCAGCGCCAGCGCGGTCTTGGCCAGCCCAGCGACCCCTGCGGCCGTATCGAGATGGCCGATGTTGGTCTTGACCGAGCCGATGCGGCAAAAGCCGCTTTCCTCGGTGCTGTCGCGGTAGGCTTCTGTGAGGGCGGTGACCTCGATTGGATCACCTAGGTAGGTTCCGGTGCCATGGCATTCCACATAGTCGATGGTCTCAGCCGCCACATCCGCTGCCGCCAGCGCTTTGCGTACGGCAGTGGCCTGCCCTCCGACCGAAGGCGCCAGATAGCCAGCCTTGTCGGCGCCGTCGTTGTTGATAGCGGAGCCCTTGATCACGGCCCAGATATGGTCGCCATCGGCGATGGCATCCTCCAGCCGTCTGAGCGCCACCGCCCCAGCACCAGAGCCGAAGACGGTGCCCTGCGCCCGGTGGTCAAAAGCATGACAATGGCCGTCGGGCGACAGGATCTCGTTTTCCTTGTAAAGGTATCCACGCCCCTGCGGCAGCTCGATGGTGACGCCGCCTGCCAGCGCCATGCCGCATTCCCCTTCGCGCAGCGCTTTGCAGGCGTAGTGCACCGCCACCAGAGAAGTCGAGCAGGCGGTTTGAATGTTGACCGATGGCCCTTTCAGATCAAAGACATGGCTGACGCGGGTCGACAGGAAGTCCTTGTCGTTGCCGGTGTGGCGCAGCAGGAACATGCCGACCTCGTCCACCAGGGCGGGGTTCGAGCAGATGTTGAAATAGAAATAGCTGCCCATGCCGCAGCCCGCGTAGACACCAATGGGCGCATCCATGGTTTCGGGCGGGTGGCCGGCATCCTCCATGGCGCCCCATGCGACCTCAAGGAACTTTCGGTGCTGGGGATCCAGAATGGCGGCTTCCTTGGGGCTGAAGCTAAAGAAATCGGCATCGAATTCGTCATAGCCCTCAAGACGCGCTGCGGCAGGCACATAGTTGGGATCGCTGAGGACAGAGGCCCGTTCACCGGCTTCCAGCAGGCTTGCCTCGTCCAGCACTTCGATGGATTCAATGCCGTCACGCAGATTGCGCCAGAACGCAGCAGCTGACTCGGCGCCAGGCAGGCAGACGGACAGTCCGACGATGGCGATGTCACCGGAGTAGGCGTCGGCGCGTGTTTGGCTCTCGTCTTTGTTTCCCAACTTAGTCTTCACCTTTTACGCGTCTTACGCATCAACCCTGAACCGAAACCCGCAGCGCCGTGAAGGTGGAACGGCCGGTCGTCTTTTGTCAATCCCTTCAACCCCTTGTCGCGCCCGGTTAACCTCTGTTCCGAAATAGGAAAAGCCCCCGGGAAAGCGGGGTCCTAGGAATAATAAACCGAGATGCGGCTGGGTTGAATTCAGTCAAAACCTCGGAAACATGACACCCGAGATCCTGATTGCCCAAGGCCAGAGTGATCGCCATATGCGGCCAAGCTATGGACGGATGGTGACCAATTACGCCGGAAACGCGATAAAAATGAGGCAGCAAGGGCAAAAGCTTGCAAAGCGTCTGTCACAAGACACTGCGTGGCCCCGAAGCCTGTTCCGACGTTCCAATGGCTTGCTGTCGGTCAAACAGGCTGCGCTTACTGCGAAATACGTCCGGATTGCGCAGGCGTTCGGCATATCCCAGCACAGAGCCTGCACAAAGCCAGGTGATCGGGATGAGTGTGTCATTCAACAGCATATCGGCCAATGTGGCGGCTAGGATCAGGGCGATCGGTGTTGCATAGGGGGAGAACGCGTGGCCCCGGTGGCGGCGGATTTCCCAAGCGAGCAGAAAAATCGGCAAGGTCAGCATGCCCATTTCGGCAATGTAACCCAGCCAGCCAAATGCGCCGAAAGTGATGATCCAGCGCCCGTCGGGCACAGATATGATCCGGCCGGTTTCCATGTCGCGCACCAGATTGCGCCCCCAGCCCCCCCAGCCGAACCAGGGCTTTTCGGCCGCCCGCTCCAGCATCATCGCCTCGTTGTGGAACCGGTAACCCAGGGACTGTGCCCGCTCGGTGCTGATTGCCTCTGCCTGTGCCAGAATGGCGTCGGTTGGAATAAGTCCCTGGTTGCGCAGCATCGGATAGGTCACCGCGATCACCGCAATTACCATCGCCAGACGCATTTGCCAGCGGGCCGGGGCCAGGGCCACAACCGGCACGATGGAAAGCCCGTAGGCAAGCGAAGCCAGACTCTTGCACAGGTAGAGCACCCCAAAGAGATAGACAGCGGCGAGGGCGAATTTGGTCCGTTCCCGCTCCTGTGCGGCCCGGGCAAGTGCGACAGCTGCAACAACGGAGGAAAAGATGAAGAAGGCCAGCCACAACGCATGCGGCAGGAACACGATGGGACGAAATCCGCCCTGCCGCATCATCTGGCCGAAATCGTGCTGGAAAAATCCATAGATCCAGATGTTGAGCTGGGGACTCAAGCGGATCTCGAACAGCGACGGAATGCTATAGGCCAGACCGGCAAGGCAGAGGGCCAGCAACAGTTCCTTCTGTCCCGCTTCGCAGGACAGATAGCGTCGGGCCAGCAAAAACGGCATCAGCACTATGATCTGATTGATGATCACTGATCCCAAATCACGCCAGCGCAGTCCAGGTAGCATATCGGTCAGAAAGACGATCGGGCCGGCCCCTTCAAGCACCTGAAACAGAACGGGATCTTTATTCGTCATGACCGTCGGGATGACGCATAGGACAAACAGGATTGTCAGCGCACGGGCCAGCGGATGGCGCGGCCACAGCGGCACCGGCTTGCGCAACAGCCAGACGCAGAGGCCAAAAGCGACGACCGAAGGGATCGTGAACTTGTCCATGTCCGGCACCAGCGGCAGGTCGAACTCGGCCAGGGGCGGCAGCACAAGATAGCCACCGATGAAACACCACAGGATTGCCCGTTCCAGCGGCAGCCGCAGGAACAGCAGCAGGCTGACCAGCGGCCAGATCAGCAGCATCATATTGGCCAGGGCGTTGGGCATCGGCGTTCGGGACTCTCGATGGTGACGATCACAAACGATCAGTAATGGCCTGTTTTATAGACCTTACCTGTCAAAGTTTACGTAAACTTGCACCTCGTGTCCCGCTGAAATGCGAAATCGGGTAAACGGATGGCAACAATGCCACGTTTACCTATGCGCACCCCTGCCGGACTGGTCCAGACGCGGGCAGACGGGTAATCAGTCCTTTGCAGACTGGATTTATTGGCAGGGTTTGCAGACAGGGATGAGGCGGACTGGTGTATTTCGAGTTTCAAGGCACACGGATTGAGGTCAACATCGCGGACCGGCCCCGGCTGGAGAGTGAGGTCCTGTTGCGGTTTGCAAGCGGTGAAGGCTTTGCTCTTGCTACGGTCAATCTGGATCATCTCGTCAAACTGGAAACAAGCGCCGATTTTCTGGCCGCTTATGCGGCGCAGGATCTGGTTGTTGCCGATGGGCGCCCGGTGGTCTGGCTGTCACAGCTGGCGGGCAGACCGGTTGAGCTGATGCCGGGATCGGACATGGTGCTACCTCTGTGCAGGCTGGCCGCAAAAGCTGGGGTGCCGGTGGCGCTGATTGGCAGTACTGCCGAGGCGCTTTCGGATGCCTCCGCTGCGCTGACAGCCAAGGTGCCGGGACTTGATCTGGCATGGTGCCATGCGCCCTCTGGCGTGTTCGACTCCGCAGGCCCCGAGGCGGAAGAGATCCTGCGCAACTTGGATCAAAAGGGAATTCGCCTGTGTTTCCTTGCGCTTGGTGCGCCAAAGCAGGAGCTGCTGGCGGCGCGCGGGCGCGAACTAGCCCCGGGCGTCGGGTTTGCTTCGGTCGGTGCGGGTTTGGATTTTCTCGGTGGGCACCAGCAACGCGCGCCACTGTGGATGCGCAAACTGGCACTTGAATGGCTTTGGCGGGCGCTCAGCAGCCCCGGCCGGATGGTTCCCCGTTATCTTAAGTGTTTTGCCATCCTGCCCCGCCAGATGCGGAGCGCCCTGCGCATCAGACGCAGCTAGCCGCCCTCAGCCGAGGCCCGGATGTGTTGACTATAGTCCTCTGACGCGATCAGAAACCCCTTGTCCTGCAGGGTGGCGATATCCGGCGCCCGCAGCGCCGCCTTGGACCACAGCGACAGATTGGAGTTGCTGGACAGAACCGACAGGCGCAATTGGTCCTCACCATGCGCGATGGCCGCCTCGGCAACGGATTTGCGGTCGCGCGCCAAGCTGTCGTTGGCGAATTTATAGTGCTTAAGCAGCCCTGTTATCGGCGCCAGTGTCACCCCGGTGGCGGCATGGGGATGCACGCCTGCCTCAACCCCGGGACCGACAAAGGCCAACGGGTGTTTCGTCAGGCAGCAATGCTCTGAAAACACCTTGGCGCGCACGCCGCCAAACAACACTTGCAGTGGCTGCGAACCACCCACGGCGATCCGGTTCTGGTTCAAAAAATAGGAAAGCCCGGTGTCCGGCGCGTCATAGTCATGGGCGGTAATCGCGCTGAGGTCGCACCATCTGAACTGGCGCAGCACCTCGGGGTAGGTCATGTCCGCGACCTCGGCCAAAGGCGTTTTGGGGAACATTTCCAGCATCTGCGCCATCATGGCGGTATATCCGCGCGCGGACATGTAGCGCGTCAGCCCCTGAAGTCCGATCTCAGTGCGCCCTTCGAAATCAAAAATCTCGTCCATATCCACGATCAGGCACCAGCGTTTTTGCGCATAGCGCTGTGCGGCATAGCTGCGGAACATGTTCTCGAACTGGCCCCAGGGCAGGCGCGATTGCAGGATGGCGGTGCCCGGTCTTTCGCGGATCCGCGCAATCGTGTCATCCTCCGAGCCGTTGTCGAAGAACACGAAATGGCGGATGCCAAGGCTGCTGTAGTGATCGAAAAACGCGTCGAGGTAATAACTCCCGTCACGCACAAGGGCGATCAGGGTGACCTCATCCGGGGCTGCAAAGACGCCGCGCGGCCCGTGCAAGTGACGCAGCGAGGACAGGAACCGCATCCGCTGATAGGTTCGGCCGAGCCGTTTGCGCAGCCGTAGGGCGACGGAGCTTGGTTCGGCACTGTCCTTCATTTGCATCTGTTTCCTTCAGCTTAGGTGCGGCCAACCTAAGGCGAGGGCCGTATCTGCGGCAAGATGTGTTTGCCGATCCTGGCACGGGCAATGGTTGCGCCAACATTTGCATTTTGCTATTCGATGCGGCAGCTTAAAATAACAGCACCCGACAACCGGGGCGCCCGAGGAGGCTGACAGGAATGGCATCGGATCTGACCGTATTGGTGGGGGATGTTGGGGGCAGTAATACGCGGCTGGCTCTTGCGGGGCCGGAGATCGGCGTGACAGGGCTCAAACATTTCCCGAACGACAGCTATTCCAGCCTGGATGAGGTTCTGGCCGCCTATTGCGCGCAGCCGGATCTGCCGCCCTTACAGGGCTGCTGCCTGGCCGTGGCCGGGCCGGTTTATGGTGGAACCTACCGGCTGACCAACCGAGACTGGCATGGCACGGCGGCTGGGCTGGCTGAGAGATTGCCGCTGGAGCCCGGTGGCGGGGTCGATGTGGTGAATGACCTAGCCGCCCTTGGTCATGCACTGCCGGTGCTGATCCCCGGACAGCTGTCCTCGCTGCGCGCCGGGCGCCAGCAGGGAGAGCAGGCACTGGTGGCCGGTGTTGGCACCGGCTTCAATGTCTCGCTTTCGGCCGGTGGGAACACGATCGAGGCGGAACTGGGTCACGCCAGCCTGCCGGAGCCGCTGGCGCAGGAGTTGGCACGTCTTCTGCGGCGTAGTCCGGAGGAATTCCCCAGCGTGGAAGAGCTGTTTTCCGGTCGCGGACTCGTGCGGCTGCACCGCGCCCTTGGCGGCGATCCCTCCGAAGGCGGGGCAGAGATCGTTGCCGCCTTTCAGGATGGCGAAGAACACGTCGCGCAGCGCAGCGTGCCTGCCTGGGCGCGGCTGCTTGGGCTGTTGGCCCGCGAGCTGGTGCCTGCCTATATGCCGGGTCAGGGGATCTTCTTTGCCGGTAGCGTCGCCCGCGGGGTGCTTGGCACCGGTGCGCGCGGTGATTTTCTGGCGGCCTTTGCCGAACCGGGGGGCAAACTTGCCGCGCAATGCGCCACCACGCCCCTATGGCTGATCACCGATGATGCTGCCGGCGTCAGCGGCACCGCCCGCTATGCCATCGAAGCAGCGCAGCGCCGGGGTGCCGCACCCGTTCGGGCGTAATCGGTCGGCTACCAACGCGGAGCGGAGAGTGTTGCCGGGCGCGGCGCCTGCCTGTCAGTAATCACGTTTGAAAAACAGGCCCAGACCGGATTCGCCTTCACTGTCGACCTTGCCGCTCACCGTCAGGCTTTTGGACAGGTCAAGATTGATGCTCAGCTCGCTGTCACCGCGGGTGTTCACATCCACATCGGTATAGACGTTCTCGGAAATATAACCGCCCAGACCCAGCCGCCCGGCACCAATGCTGTCGAGGCCGACCTCGGCATCATCCGCGCCGGTGCTTTCGCGCAGGGTTTCCTGGGTCTTGCCTCCGCGTCCGCTCAGTTGAAGAGCGGAGGCCGCCAGCCGGGCCAGCGCCAGCGGCGACAGATCCTTGATGTTGTCCCCGAACAGGAGCAGCGCCAGTGCTTCTTCGCTGGGACGGGGCGGTTCTGAAGTGACCTTGATTTCTGGGGCATCGATCAGGCCCGAAATCTCGAGCGTTGCGCTGCCCTGTTCCGTCTGCGCCGAGGAGCGGAATTCAAGATAGGGGACCAGGTTGCCCAGCAGGGTAATCTGCCCTTCGTCCAGATCCAGACGCCGCCCCAGAATGTCGAAGGTGCCGCGGATCAGGCCAATCTGCCCGGCCGGAGAGATGCGCGCGGTGCTGCCCCGCAGTTGAATGCGCCCACCCAGTTCGGCGCGCAGGCCGCGCCCTCGGGCAAAGATCTTGCCTGGCGCATCGATCAGCACGTCCAGTGCCATGTTCGAGCGGCCTGCGCTGCTGCCGGTACTCTGCGCCGATGAGATAAGCCCTGCACGGGCGCGGGTGGCATTTACGGCGCCAGAGGCCCCGATATGAGAGATCGGCGGGATCGGCGCCGCGGTGACCGAACCGCCCGTGGCGTTCAGGTTGATATTGGTCTCACCCACATCGATGCGCCCGGACAGGCGACTGTTGCCGGTGAGCGCGCCGGTGAGGGCCAAGCGGCCGTTCAACTGGCTGTCATAGCTCAGATGATCGCTCATCAGAAGATCGAGGATCTCAATGCTGATGTCTGCATTGAACGGGGCCGCCAGAGCCACCGGCCCGGAGACGCGCAGGCTGCCGCTGTCGCCGGGGCTGGCGGAAAGTTGCAGCAAGGCGCGCGCCTGCTGCAGGGTCACGGTGGCGTTGATCTCATCGACGCGCTGTCCTGCCGATGGCAGGGCCAGCGTTGCCCCTGCCGTGGTGATCGTGCCCGAGAGGCTTTCCAATGCGGGCGCGCCCTTCAAGGCCAGATCGAAGCGGGCGGCGCCCCTTGCAAGGTTGGGCTTGATGAAGGGGTTTGCACCCTCCAGACGCAGCTGACCGGTGGCGGAGATATCGGCCGCGCCGCTGGCCTCGCTAAAGGTGCCAGACAGATCGGCGCGGGCCTCGGCCGGGGCGGTGGCACTGGCATCGATTGTCCAGACCCCATCGTGGCGCCGGGCCTCGCCCTTGGCGGTCAGGACGCCTGGCAATTCAGGCACGAACCGCTGCAATTCGTTGAGCGCCGCATCAAATGTCAGATCGGCGCTGCCATCCAGCTGCACGGACCCTTCCAGATCCGCATGGGAGGAATGCGGTCCCTTGAGCCGCGCCTTGCCGGACAGGGTGTCGCCATCGCGGGTCAGGTCCGCTGCAAGTTCCAGCGTGCCGGGGACCTCTGGCACCAGCTGTTCAAGCTCTAGAAGCCGGGCGGTGAGGGAGAGCCGTCCGGCGGCGCTGTCGAGACTGCCGCTGGCAGTGGCAGACAGGGCACGGCCATCTAGGTTGAAATCATCGATCCGCAATCCGTCTGTGCCGCGCGCGGCTACAAGTTTCAGCGTGGTAGGACCGGTCATCAGCGCATCCATCTGGGCGATATCCGCGCTCAGGTCCTGCGCCTGCAGGTTCAGATCCACGTCAAAGGCGCCGGAAAGAGGCGTGAACTGCCCGGTGAACAATGCCTGCACCGCGCCGCCCAGCGGGCGGCCCGCCAGCGCAGAGAACCGTGACAGGTCGCCAGCACCTGCACTGAGGTCCGCCGCCACCCGGAGACCGCTATCGAGGCCGGAAAACGTGGCGTCGCCTGCGGCGCGGTAGTCGGAGCCGCTCAGCGTCAGGCCGGTCAGCGACAGCGCATCCGGCCCGTCTGTGGTGAGAGTGGTGACAAGCTCCAGTTCGCTACCGGTTGCCTGTGCCAGCGCCGGATCGCGCGGCGCGAAATCGCGTAGGGCCAGACGTAGATCTCCGACAAGACCTGCCGGGCCGGTGTCTTCTTCTGCGCTCTTGAGGGTGCCGGAGCCGTCAAGGTGCAGTTCCCCAAGGCGCATCTGCGGATGGCTGAGCTGGTTCACCGTTCCGGCGACGCTCCATGCGCCATCGGTGGTCTTGCGCGCGGTGAGATCTGCCCCGGCAAGGGTCGTTGCCGCGCCGGGGACGGGCAGGACGACGGCGGCTTCTCCTGACGGGGGCTGGATTTGGACCTTCAGGTTGGCGGTATCAAGGTTGCCGGTGGCGCCGGTGGCAAGCGCGCCGGTCACGCGCAGGGCGCGGGTGCTGAGCGCGAGCGTATCAAGCGCGACACCGCCTTCTGTCACGGTCTGGCCACGTGTCACCAGTCGCAGGCCCGGGCCAAAGAAGGGGCGGTAGTCGGGCAAGAGAAGCGGATCGATATCGCCGCCCAGATCAGCCGAGAAGGCGATCCCGCTGGGGCCTGCGTCCTGTTCTCTTTCGGCATCCTGCAGCGCAGCCAGAACGACCTGACCCGAAAGACGTTCCTGTCCGTTGCTGCTGAGCGCGATATCCGCTTTGAAATCACTGACCGGGCCACTGCCCTTTGCGGTGAGGCCAAGGGTCGGGCGACCGGGAAGTGCCAGGACGGTGGAGAGCAAACCGCCTGCGGCCTCGGTCAGGGACAGGTCCAGATCAATTTGGCGGGTCTGATCGGAATAGCCCGCCACCAGCGACAGCCGGTCGCCGGGTTTGTCGAGCCGCGCCGTTTCCAGCCGGGTCTGCAGCGCGCCATCGGCCAGGCTCAGTGCCCCCGTGACGGAGAGGCTGGCGGATTGGCCCAGCAGGTCTTCGCCCAGATCCACGCGGCCTGCGCGGATCTCACCCAGTTCAATCGCGACGGGCAATTCGGGCAGGCGGAGTGGGGTGGCTTCCGGGGTGGGCAGCTCCGGGTCTGCGGGCACCGGTGTCGGGCTGCGAACCACGGTGATGCTCTCGGCGCTGAGGCTGTTGACCGAAAACCGCCCCTGCAGAAGGGCCAGCCGGTTCCAGTCCAGTTTTGCCTCTTCGATGGTGAGCCAGACGCCATCATCATCCGCGACGGTCAGCTGTTCGATCGTGGCTTGTGAGGACAGGGCACCAGTGAGGCCGGTCACGGTGATATAGCGACTGTCGGCAGACAGGGTGTCTTCGAGGAACCCCACCAGCATGCCGCCGCTGTCGCTTTCTGTTTCCTGAGCGCCGGAGGGGCCGACAGCAGCGGTGAGCGACAGGGCCGCAGCCAGGCAGCTGCCGCGCGTGAGGGTGCGGGTACTGGTCAAAACGCCTGTCCTATGCCGATGTAGAGTTGTGGCCCGTCGTCGCTGCCGCCGGTCACGGGATAGGCGAGGTCGACCCGGATCGAGCCGATGCCCGACACGTTGTAGCGCAGGCCCAGCCCGGCGCCCGAGTGGCTGGCCGAGTCCGACGACACGAAGCTATCCGCATCGACGTAGGCGTGGTCGTAAAATCCGACGAGTGAGATTTTCTCTGTGATGCGGCCGCGCAGTTCCGCGGACAGGGCCAGATAGCCCCGGCCGCCTGCGGTCTTTCCTGCGACGGGCACGCCAAGGGATTGATATTCATGCCCGCGCACCGACCCGCCGCCGCCGGAGAAGAACAGCAGCGTCGGAGAGACCCCACTGTGCGAAGGACCAATGACCGACCCGAGCTGCGCCCGCCCGGCCAGCACGATCCGGTCATCGGCGCCAAACCCATGATAGGTCCGGGCATCCAGCGTGATCTGCGCACCGGGATCGCTGCCATCGACACCAAAGAAAGGCGTAAAGCGGCCACTCAGGAAGCGGCCACGGGTGGGATCCACCGTGCTGTCGCGTCCGTCATATTCGGCCCGCAGGCTGGCGAAAGCATATTTGAAGCGCCGTTTGCCAAAGGCGTCCGTGGCGAGGATGGAATCGAAGCCGACGGTTGCTTCGGCGAAGAGCGTGTCGGAAAACACCCGCCGAACCCCGATGCCGCCCATGCCATGGGTGGCGGTGAAATGCTCCTGATCCAGACGCTCGGCTTCGGCCAGGTAGAAAAAATTGTCATCGGGGCCGAGCGTGGCAGGCCGGTCCAGACGCACAGCGATGCGCCCGTCGATATCGCTGCTGCCGCCGATGCCGCTGACGCGGGCCTCGAAGCGTAGTTTTTCGGCAGCGCCGAACAGGTTGCGGTGCATCCAGCTGGTGGTGAGCGTCACCCCCTCGGTGGTGCTCAGCTCGGCGCCGAAGGTCAGCCTGCGGGGCGGCATGTCTTCCAGCATTACGTTCAGAGCAAGCGTGCCATCGGTGTTGGCGCGCTCGGCCTCTTGCAGCGAGACCGAGGAGAAGGCCCCGGTGCGGCGAAGGCGCGTCGCGGATTTCGACATCAGATCGGGGTGATAGACTTCGCCTTGCGGGAAACCTGCGATCTTGCGGATGGCGTCTTCGCGGACGGCGCTGGGGCTGAGAATCGCGGTCTTGCCGAACCGCAGCTGCGGACCGGGCTGCAGCCGCAGCCGCGCGTTCAGCGTGGCGCTGCGATGATCTGCGGTGATGTCCTGCCCGCCAAGGGCGACCTTGGCATGCCCCTGTCGCCGCCAGGCGCGGATCCCGGCATTGGCTGCATCGCGGATGGCACCGGTGCTGGCGGGGGCGCCGCTGGTAAACTCGTCCGGCAGCTCCACATCGCTGGTCTTGGGCCAGGGACGAACCTCGGCCGCGCCAAAGGTGAATCTGCGCCCCGGTTTGACCGAAATCTCGATCCGGTCGATGTGGCTGGGCGGTGTCACGGGATCAATCGCTGCTGCCTCGCGCCCATCAAGGCGAATATTCACCACCGGCGCGAAATAGCCCGCATCATACAGAACCTGGACCATGGTGCGGTAATCCGACAGCGCTGCCGCCAGAAGATCCTGAACGTCGCTCTGATCTCTTGTGGCCAGAGCCGCAGAGGCGCCTTGCAGACGCGCGGTCAGATCATCCGGCGCACCGGGAGCGACCAGCAGGGTTTCGGCCGCCTCAGCAGGAGCGGACAGCAGGCAGCCGCAGACCAGCAGGCCCGACGCCAAACGCCGCAAGGCAAAGCGTGATTTCGGTTTTGAGTACATCAAGGCTCCGGGCAGCGGCAGGGGGCGGGCGTGCCCCCCTGTCGGCGGAAAACCTAGCACAGCAACAGCCGAGGTAAAGCCGGGATAGGTATCATCGCAGGAGCGGATCGGGCAGGTGGCGGATTGGTGCGCACATAGACATGCCGCTCGCCATCAGAAGGCGCGGATCACATCTGCGCGGCACGGAACCAGCGACGGATCGCGGCGCGGTCTTCGGGTTCCATATAGGTGATATTGGCCGGGGGCATGGCATGAGTGACGCCTGCCTGCAGATAGATTTCGCGGGCGCGGCGGGCCACGTCGCGCTCGGTTTCCAGAACCACGCCCTTGGGCGCTGTGCGGATGCCGTCCCAGAAAGGTTCGCGCGCGTGGCACATGCTGCAGCGGCCCATGACGATCTCATGCACCTCTTCGAACCCCGCTGCCTCGGCCATCACCAGGGCGGTGCCTTGCAGCGCTGCCTCTTCCTCAGCATCGCCTTCGTGCTCCAGTCCGGCAGTGGATAGGATGATCACCCCGAGGAACAGCAGGAACGTGGCCAGCCAGGTCCAGGTCGGGTTGCCTGCATTGGCGTGGCGGGTGTTGAAATAATGCCGGATCGTCACCCCCATCAAGAATACCAGCGCCGCGATCAGCCAGTTGTATTCACTGGCAAAGGCCAGCGGATAGTGGTTCGACAGCATCAGGAAGATGACTGGCAGGGTCAGGTAGTTGTTATGGGTCGAGCGCAGCTTGGCGATCTTGCCGTATTTGGCATCGGGGGTGCGCCCTTCCTGCAGGTCCTCCACCACGATGCGCTGGTTCGGCATGATGATAAAAAAGACATTCGCGGTCATGATGGTGGCGGTAAAGGCCCCCAGATGCAGCATCATGGCGCGACCGGTGAAGACCTGGTTGAGCCCCCAACCCATGGCGACCAGCAGTACGAACAGCAGTACCATCAGCAGGGTAGGGCGTTCGGCCAAGCCGGATTTGCACAGGCGGTCGTAGACGAGCCAGCCAATCGACAAGGTGGCGGCAGAGATCGCGATGCCCTGCCACAGGGACAGATCCGCCTTGGACTGGTCGATAAGGTAAAGCTCACCCCCGGCCCAGTAGACCACCATCAGCAGCGCAAAGCCGGAGAGCCAGGTGGAATAGCTCTCCCATTTGAACCAGATCAGATGCTCCGGCATCTCGGCCGGGGCCACCAGGTATTTGCGGATATGGTAGAAGCCGCCGCCGTGGACCTGCCATTCCTCGCCATGGGCGCCGGGGGGCAGATCCGCCGCCTTGCGCAGGCCCAGGTCCAGCGCGATGAAATAGAAGGACGAGCCGATCCAGGCGATCGCGGTGATCACATGCAGCCAGCGGATGGCAAAGCCCAGCCAATCCCACATCATCACGAGTTCATACATGCGCAAACGCCCCTATTGTCTTTGCTTTCTGGTCTCAGTCCGGTCTCTGGCTCTTACCCTAGGCAAGAGGGACATTCTTCGGTATTGCAGATAAAATCCAAGCTGTATCAAAAATTCTGGAATAATATCGGCCCCGTCCATGTCTTACCTCGACAATATCCGCACCTTCGTGCGTGTCTACGAACTTGGCTCCATGTCGGCGGCGGGGCGGGATCTGCGGATCTCTCCGGCTGTTACTTCGGCACGGATTTCCCAGCTTGAGGATTATCTGGGCGTTCGTCTGTTCCAGCGCACCACCCGCAACCTGACCGCGACCGAGCAGGGGCAGGTGTTCTATAGCGGCGCGGTCACGGTGCTGGATGCGGTGGATCAGGCCGAGGCGAAGGTGATGCATCTCACCGATGCGCCGCGCGGCACGCTGTTCGTAGCGGCGCCGCTGGGGGTGGGGCGGCGACTGGTTGCGCCTGCGGTGCCGGAATTCCTGGCGAGCTATCCTGAAATCAACCTGCGCCTGCGACTATCGGACCGGGCGGTGGATCTGACCACCGAAGGGCTGGATTTGGCGTTTTTTCTGGGGCAACCCGAAGACAGCACCCTGCGGATCCGCAAGATCGCCGATTGCCGCCGGGTTCTGGTTGCGGCGCCGGAGTATATTGCTCGCTGTGGCATGCCAAAGGACGGGGCAGCACTGATCCGAGAGGGGCACAATTGTCTCAACCTGCGCTATCCGGGCGCGAGCGAGTTCCAGTGGATGCTTCAAACCCCGGAGGGGCCGCAGCGTTTTGCCGTCTCCGGGCGCTATGAATGCGATGATGGCGATGTGCTGACCGATTGGGCTCTGGCTGGTGAGGGGATCGCCCTCAAACCCGTGTTCGAGGTGGCGCCGCATCTGGAGGCCGGGCGGCTGGTGCCGGTTGCAACCGCGACGCCGCCGGTACCGGTGCAGATGGCCTGTCTCTACACCCACCGGCGCCATCAAGATCCGAAAACCCGGCTGTTCATGGATTTCATGACCGAGCGGATGGCGCGGGCGATGCGCCAGACCGAAACAGGCGCCGAGGATCCCGGGGCCTGACCGATGCGGCGTTCAGCTGCCGCGGTAAGTGGAATAGCCATAGGGCGATAGCAGCAGCGGCACGTGGTAGTGGGCCTCTGGATCGCTGATGCCAAACCGGATCGGCACGATGTCGAGGAACAGTGGCTCCTCTGCGGTCTGACCGGTGGCGCGCAGATAGCCGCCTGCGTCGAACTCCAACTCGTAAGTGCCGGTCGCAAACTCTCCCTGTGGCAGGATCGGACTGTCGGTGCGGCCATCCGCGTTGGTCTGCATCTGCGCCAGCTCGGTCCGGGTGCCACCTTCGACACGATAAAGCGTGATCGAAAGCCCCTTGGCCGGGCAGCCGCGGGCGGTATCCAGAACATGGGTGGTAAGGTATCCGGTCATTGGCAGTTCCTTCGCTATGTCTGTTCTTCCTGCACCAAGCGCGAGAGTTGAGCAAATGGCGCCGGATTGACAGTGTTTTCGGGAAATTTTGATAAAAGGGCCAGGTCTTCTGCCATTATAGAGGTTATGCTTGCGGTTGCCTGCCAAAGTGGCGGGCGACATCAACAAAGAGACAGCAGACCATGAACAGATATCCGCGCAATATGATCGGCTATGGCGCCACCCCTCCGGATGCAGCCTGGCCGGGCGGTGCGAAGGTCGCGGTGCAATTCGTGCTGAACTACGAAGAGGGCGGCGAGAATTGCGTGCTGCACGGGGATGCCGGGTCTGAAGCCTTCCTGTCGGATATCGCCGGGGCCGCACCCTGGCCGGGGCAGCGGCACTGGAACATGGAGTCGATCTACGAATACGGCGCCCGCGCCGGGTTCTGGCGGCTGCACCGGATGTTCACCGGGGCGAATATCCCGGTCACCATTTATGGCGTCGCCACCGCGCTGGCGCGCTCCCCGCAGCAGGTGGCCGCGATGAAGTCCGCCGGGTGGGAGATCGCCAGCCATGGGCTGAAATGGGTCGAGCACAAGGACATGCCCGAGGCGGAGGAACGCGCCGCGATCGCCGAGGCGGTGCGCCTTCATACCGAGGTGGTCGGAACCCGCCCGCGCGGTTGGTACACCGGCCGCTGCAGCGCCAACACCGTGCGACTGGTCGCCGAAGAAGGCGGGTTCGACTATATCTCGGATACCTATGACGACGATCTGCCCTATTGG
Organism: Pseudophaeobacter sp. 1A16562; assembly: GCF_041008785.1. Lineage (NCBI taxonomy): Bacteria > Pseudomonadati > Pseudomonadota > Alphaproteobacteria > Rhodobacterales > Roseobacteraceae > Pseudophaeobacter > Pseudophaeobacter sp. 1A16562. The sequence goes on from NZ_JAXGFT010000013.1 coordinate 60,928, forward strand.
CTTGAGGTCGGCGAGCGGGACCAGCTGATCATTCCCTATACGCTGGAAGCCAACGACATGCGCTTTGCCACCGCGCCGGGCTACATCACGGGTGAGCAGTTCTTTCAGTATCTGAAGGACGCCTTTGACGTGCTCTATGCCGAAGGAGAGGCCGGAGCGCCCAAGATGATGTCGGTGGGGCTGCATTGCCGCCTGATCGGCAGGCCGGGCAAGGCCGCAGGGCTGAAGCGGTTCCTTGATTATATCCAAGGGTTTGAGGGCGTCTGGTACCCGCGCCGGGCCGATATCGCCGATCACTGGGCAGAGACTCACCCGCACAAGCGCTACACGCGTCCGAGCCAGATGGAGCGGGAAAGCTTTGTTGCGGCCTATGGCGGCATCTTCGAACATTCCCCCTGGATCGCCGAGCGGGCCTTTGATCTGGAGCTGGGACCGGCGCATGACACGGCACTGGGGCTGCACAATGCGCTCTGCCGGATGTTCCGCTCCGCCAGTGAGGCTGAGCGTTTGGGCGTGCTGACCGCCCATCCGGATCTGGCCGGAAAGCTGGCCGCCGCGAAACGCCTGACTGCAGAAAGCACTTCAGAGCAGGCCAGCGCCGGGCTGGACGCGTTGACTGACGCTGAGCGGGAGAGCTTCACGCAACTCAACACTGCTTATGTGGAAAAACACGGTTTCCCTTTCATCATCGCCGTGCGCGATCACGACAAGGCATCGATCCTGGCGGCCTTTGAACGGCGGAGCGAAAACGACCGGGATACCGAATTTGCCGAGGCTTGCCGACAGGTTGAACGGATTGCCGAATTTCGCCTGAAGGATCTCCTGCCATGAGTGAGATCATCGAGATCACGCCGATCAGCGCTGAGGCATTCGCACCGTTCGGGGATCTGATCGACATTTCCGGCGCGCCCGACAAGATCATCAATCAGGGCCTGTGCGGACGTTATCACGACCGGGCAAAGATGGATTTTGCGGACGGGCGCGCGGGCCTCAGCCTGTTCAACGCCGAGCCGCGCAGCCTGCCGATGCGGCTGGAAATGGTGGAGCGCCACCCGGAGGGAAGCCAGGCCTTTATCCCCATGGGGGGGCAGGGTTTCCTTGTGGTTGTTGCCCAAGATTTGGGCGATGCGCCGGGCAGGCCGCTGGCTTTTGAGACAGAGCCGGGTCAGGCCATCAATTTCCACCGTGGCACCTGGCACGGCGTGTTGACGCCGCTATGCGAACCCGGCCTCTTTGCCGTGGTGGACCGGATCGGTCCCGGCGCAAATCTGCAGGAACACTGGTTCGATACCGCATATGAGGTGAGGCGCCCCTGACGGGCGCCTCGTCTGTTTTCAAGCCAACCCGATAAGAGGTGGCACCGATAACAACACCAACAGATCCAACAGAAGAGGGAAATGAAAATGGCAGATGGTTCCATCGGAACGGCAGCAGAGCTGCGCGATCCGAATTACACGCCGCCGCTGACCCAGGCGATACCGCTGGGGATCCAGCATGTGCTTGCGATGTTCGTGTCCAATGTGACGCCTGCGATCATCGTCGCCGGGGCGGCGGGGTTCGGGTTTGGTTCGAACTCGCCCGACTTTCCCGAGCTGTTGTACATGATCCAGATGTCGATGCTGTTTGCCGGGGTGGCGACGCTGCTGCAGACGATCACTCTCGGCCCGGTTGGCGCCGCGCTGCCGATCGTGCAGGGCACCAGCTTTGCCTTCCTGCCGATCATGATTCCGCTGGTCGCGGGCAAGGGCGTCGATGCGCTGGGCGCGCTATATGGCGGGGTTCTGATCGGCGGTCTGTTTCATGCGGCGCTGGGCATGGTGATCGGCAAGATCCGCTTTGCCCTGCCGCCGCTGGTGACCGGGCTGGTGGTGACGATGATCGGCCTGGCGCTGGTCAAGGTCGGCATCCAGTACGCGGCAGGCGGCGTGCCTGCCATTGGTAAGCCGGAATACGGCTCGCTCTTGAACTGGTCGGCCGCGTTGATCGTGATCTTTGCCACCTTGGGACTGAAATTCTTTGCCCGTGGCATGCTGTCGGTTTCGGCGGTGCTTCTGGGGCTGATCGTGGGCTATATCTACGCGCTGATGGTCGGCATGGTGAGCTTTGAGGCCATCGGAACCAGCTGGTCGCGCGCGTCGGCCTTTGCCTTGCCGGTGCCGTTCAAATACGGGTTCGAGTTCTCCTTTGCCGCGATCCTGGGTTTCTGCCTGATGGCCTTTGTCTCGGCTGTTGAGACCGTGGGTGATGTCAGCGGCATCACCCAGGGCGGCGCCGGGCGCGAGGCCACCGACAAAGAGATCGCCGGAGCGACCTATGCCGATGGTTTGGGCACGGCGGTTGCGGGGATCTTTGGCGGGCTGCCGAATACATCTTTCAGCCAGAACGTCGGCCTTATCGCCATGACCGGCGTGATGAGCCGCCATGTGGTGACCTGCGGCGCGATCTTTCTGATCATCTGCGGCCTGGTGCCCAAGGTCGGCGCCATTATCCGCACCATTCCGATCGAGGTGCTGGGTGGCGGCGTCATCGTCATGTTCGGCATGGTGGTCGCGGCAGGTATTTCGATGCTGTCCGATGTGGATTGGAACCGCCGCAACATGGTGATCTTTGCGATCTCCCTGTCGGTTGGGCTGGGGCTACAGCTGGAACCCGGTGCGGTTCAGTATCTGCCCGATACGCTTCGGATCCTGATGACCAGCGGCCTACTGCCTGCGGCGGTAATCGCCATCGTGCTGAACCTGGTGCTGCCCATGGAACTGCCCGGCAGCGCCACCGAGGAGGTCTCGGGCGGCATGTCGGGGCATGGTCAGGGCAGCCTCGGGCACGACTGAGCCAGCTTTTCGGGACTGGCGGGTCTCTCCAGCCCGTCCTGCGATCATCCTGTGATGATCTGGTCCCGTTGGGCCGGGCGCCGCGCTGCCGCGCGGCGCTTTTCTTTTTGCTGAGAGGTGCCTGAAGGGCAGGTCTGCCTTCAGGCACCTGCGCCATTCTATTGGACTGGTTTCGGCCTCAAGGGGAGCCCGCGCCAAGGCGCGGCAGCTGCGCTGCCCTTGACCCCGAAGCCAGACCTTGAGAGCGGGGCGAGAGTGTCTGCGGCTCGCAGAGCGTCAGCTTTGCGCCATCAGCCGGGCCACATCCAGCATGCGCGCGGAAAAGCCCCATTCATTGTCATACCAGCCGAAGATACGGATCTGTCTGTCGCCGCACATCCGGGTTTCCGGCGCTGCGATCACCAGTGATTCCGGCCGGGCCCGCAGATCCGAGGAAACCAGCGGCAGATCGGTCCAGCCCAGCACCGGAGAGCCTTCGACGGCTTCCTTCAGCGCGCTGAGGGCGTCAGTTTCGCTGAACGGGGTTTCAAGGCTAGCCACCAGATCGACGGCGGAAACACTGGCGGCAGGCACCCTGACGGCAGCGCCGCTGATCCGGCCCTTCAGCTGCGGCAGGACCTCGTCGATCAGGTGAGTGGCCGAGCTGGTGGTTGGAACCATCGACATTGCCGCCGCACGCGAGCGTGCGAAATCGCCGCGAGGCGCATCTACCAAAGGTTGAGAGTTGGTGTAGCAGTGGATCGTGGTCATATGGGCTGAAGCGATGCCCGCGAGTTCATCCAGCAGGCGCACCAGTGGTGCCAGAGCATTGGTGGTGCAGGAGGCGTTGGAGACGATGCGGGCGTCTGTCAGCCTATCCTCGTTTGCGCCCAGAACCACGGTGCGTTCGGCGGCGGGGGAGGGGCCGGAGATCAGCACCTTGCGCGCGCCGGCCTGCAGGCCGCGTTGCGCCACGTCGGAGGTTCGGGCGATGCCGGTGCATTCGAGAACCACATCGACACCGGACAGATCGACCTCAGTCAGGTCCGCTGCATGGCTGACCGGGATAGTGCGGCCCATCACGTGCAGGCTGGCTTCTCCTGTCTCCACCGGCGCGGGGAAGGGGCCGAATGTGCTGTCGTATTGGAACAGGTAGGCGCAGATATCGAGCGGTGCGATATCGTTGATCCGGGCGATCTCGATGCTTTCGGATCCGGGCAGTGTCAGGATCTGGCGCAGGATGGTGCGACCAATGCGGCCAAATCCGTTGATGGCAATTTTCATGAATTGTTCTCCGGCCCCCGAAATGGAGCGGCGCAGCCGGTCCGGATTGGGGCGATGAATATCTGAATGGGAAGGCAAAAGGGAGCGAGTGGCAGGCGCCGTGCGGCGTCGCGGTGCGCGGTTACCGCGACCGACAGACCAGATCGGCGTAGTAGACGCCGGAGATCGTGCGCAGCATGCTGTCGCGGCGGACGGTGCAACCGGTGGCGGCCTTGTAGGCGCGCGCAGCCTGACGGGCGCTGATCATTGCAGGAGGGCGGAAGGCTTCCAGCTTGCGGTTCAGCCGCTCGGCCCGGTAGCGTCCGGTGTCATCGCCCGCGGGGCTGACGATCCAGGTACGGCCCAGAACGGTGACCTGACTTCCCAGTACCTTCTCCCCTGCCGTGGCGGTCGTGGCGTGCAGCGACATCAGGCCTACGCCAAACAGGGCGCAAAGCGCCAGAGTGGGAACCGCTGTGCGGCGGCTGAAAACAAGGCGGGCAAGGGTGCGGGCCGGGGCAAAAGCAAAAGTCATCGGACTGCTCCTGAAGGCAAAGACGTAATCGCAGCCTAGCGTCGCGGCTGCGGTTTGCAATGGGGCGTCCGAGGAAAAGCCGCCGACCCGGCCTTTCAGCGCAGGGGCGTGAGCGGCATATGGCGGTTCACATCCTTGTAAAGCAGGTAGCGGAACCGGCCCGGTCCACCCGCATAGCAGGCCTGTGGGCAGAAAGCGCGCAGCCACATGAAATCACCGGCTTCCACCTCGACCCAGTCCTGATTGAGCCGGTAGACTGCCTTGCCTTCCAGCACATAAAGCCCGTGCTCCATCACATGGGTTTCGGCAAAAGGAATGGTGCCGCCGGGTTCAAAGGTAACGATGGTCACATGCATGTCATGGGAGAGGTCTTCGGGATCCATGAAGCGCGTGGTGCCCCAGCGCCCCTCGGTTCCAGGCATCATATGGGGCGACAGATCCTTTTCATTGACGGTGAAAAAGGCAGGGGCGGTCAGGCCCGGTGCGGACTGCCACTGTTTGCGGATCCAGTGGAAGGAGGCGGTGTCTGCGGCGGGATTGCGCAGCGACCAGTCGCTGCCTGGGGGCACGTAGGCAAACCCGCCCTCCTCCAGCATATGCGCGGTGCCGTCGATGCTGAGCTCGACCTGGCCAGCGGTAACAAACAGGCTGCCCTGCGCAGCCGGATCGGTCTCCGGGGTGTCAGACCCGCCGCCCGGTTGCAGCTCGACGATATACTGAGAGAAGGTTTCGGCAAACCCGCTGAGCGGGCGCGCGATCACCCACATGCGCATGCCCTGCCAGCCCGGCAGCACCGAGGTGACGATGTCCCGCATGGTGCCCTTGGGAATGACCGCATAGGCATCGGTGAACATGGCCCGGTCTGTCAGCAGCTGGTCCTGCCCGGGGTGCCCGCCTGTTGGGGTGAAATAGCTGCGCTCTGTCATGGTGCCGCCGTCCTTTGTGAGGCTCTGATGGGGCGCGGACTGTCCCGCCTGGCATTGTTTGGGCAGGCGGTTACCGCGCGTCAGGAGCGACTATGAGCCGATGCGCGCGCGGGTCCAAGGTGCGGCGTGGTAAAAACATTGTTCAATAATTTTTGAATATGCCCCGGAGCCGGCGCCCCGGGGTGCGAGCGGGCAACGATCAGAGGCAGTCCACGGCTTTGGACTGGCGCAGATCGGCGGCGCAGAGTTGCAATCCCTGCAGCAGATCGCCGGTGTCGGCCTCGGGGTTGTTTCCGCGCGGGACGGAGGCGCCAACCACGATCGGAGTTTGTCCCGGAACGGAGACGGGCACCGCAAGGCCAAGGATGCCTGGTTCGAATTCGCTGTCGGTCAGGCACCAGCCCTGACGACGGGCGAGGTCGACCTGATTGGTGATGTCTTCGGGGTGGGTCAGGGACTGCTCCGTATGGCGCGGTTTATCCGCGCGCGCGACGGCTTCGCCCGCCTCCTCGGGCGGTAGGCAGGCCAGAAGCATCCGTCCGAGACTGGTGTGCAGCAGCGGGATATGCGCCCCCGCAGTAAAGCCGTAGGTGACCGGTCCTTGATCGACGGTGGATTGTGCCAACAGCAGAACCCGGTCCTGATCCAGAATGCAAAGGGTGATGCCGACCTCCAGCTTGCGGGCATGCTGGTTCAGCACCGGCTGAACCCGGTGGCCGAACTGGTTGGCCTGCAGGAAACCGCCCGCGAGCGCCAGAACCCGCGGCGTCAGCGATAGCATGCGGCCGTCCTGCCGCAGATACCCGGCCTGCACCAGGGTCAGGGCCCCCCGGCGCGCAGTCGCCCGGTCCTGTCCGCTGCGGCGCGCGATTTCGGCCAGGGTGAGGCTGGGTGTTTCGGCGTCAAAGGTCGCCATGACGGCCAGCCCCTTGGCAAAGCTGGATGAAATGTTCCGGTCCTGAGGAGGTTTGTCCATTCGAAGTCCCAAAGAAGCCGCTCGCCATAAGGGGAACAGGTCTTGACACCGATCCTCAGGCTGCGCAGTAATTGTGCGTATGAACATATATTGGTGCGTATTTCGAACTTCGTCAAGTCACTCGTTGCAGCCTGTTACCTTCGGTTCGAATTATTGCAGACAGGAATAAGGATCCCGCCATGATCAGCCAGGAACTCAACGACAGTCTGACACGCGTCGGAAAGGGGAGCGATGCCGGAGAGGTGCTGCGCCGCTATTGGCAGCCTGCGGCGCTCTCGGATGAACTGCAGCAGGGGCGCCCGGTGGTGCCGGTGCGTCTGCTGGGCGAGGATCTGGTGCTGTTCCGCGATGCCGAAGGCAAGCTCGGCCTCATCGGGCGGCACTGTCCGCACCGGGGCGCAGACATGTGCTATGGGCGGCTTGAGGATAACGGTCTGCGCTGCCCCTTCCATGGCTGGCATTTCAACCGTTCGGGGCAATGCGTTGAGCAGCCGGGTGAGCCGGAAGGCAGCCGGATGCACGAGAAGATCCAGACCGCGTCTTACCCGGTGGTCGAAAAGAACGGTATCGTTTGGGCCTATATGGGGCCGGGGGAGCCACCGGAATTCCCTAACTTTGACTGTTTCCGCGCACCCGATACGCATGTTTTTGCCTTCAAGGGCCTGTGGGAGTGCAACTGGCTGCAGGCAATGGAAGTGGGGATCGACCCGGCGCATGCCTCTTTCCTGCACCGGTTCCTGCAGGACGAAGATCCCGCCGACAGCTATGGCAAGCAGTTCCGCGATAAGGCGGGCAACACCGAAATTCCGATGACCAAGCTGCTGCGCGACTATCCGCGCCCGGAAATTCAGGTGGAAGAGGCCGATCACGGGCTGAAAATCACCGCCCTGCGCCACATGGAGGATGGCCGCAGCCACGTGCGGGTCACCAACCAGATCTTCCCCGAGGCGATCTGCATTCCGATGAGCCGGGAAATGACCATCACCCAGTGGCACGTGCCGATCGATGACGAGAATTGTTATTGGTATTCGATGTTCACCAGCTTCGACAAACCGGTGAACAAGGAGCTGATGCGCGAACAGCGCCTCAAGGAACACGTGCTGCCCAGCTATGCGCCGAAAAAGAACAAGCGCAACGAATACGGCTATAACCCGGCCGAGCAGGAAAGCGAGACCTATACGGGCATGGGGCTCGACATCAACGTGCACGATCAATGGGCAGTTGAAAGCATGGGCGCCATTCAGGACCGCACGCAGGAGCATCTGGGCAAGTCGGATGTGGCCATCATCCGCTACCGTCGTATGCTGCGGGCGGCGATTGCGGCCGTGAAGGAAGGCCGCGAAGCGGATCTGCCGATGGCGGGCGGACTGGACCTTGGCAGCATTTTCGGGCCTATTTCCAATGACTCGATCGCCCAGGACGGCGATTGGCAAAAGGCGGCGGAAGAGGCAGACGATGCGCGCCGCGGCCAGTGCTCCTGGGATGCGAGCGTCTGAACCGTCCCGGAAGCAACGCAACACCACAGCCAGCACCGGCCCCGGTAGGGTCGGATGCATAGCGATGAAAGAGGCGAGATGGCCGAAGATATTTCCACAGGCAAGCTGGCCCGTCTTGGCCTCTTGTCCGATGCATGCCGCGCTGAGGCGGCGGATCTGCTGCAAAGGGTCAGGTCAGAGGGTATAGAAACCGTCCGGGTTCTGTTTGCCGATCAGCACGGCATCCTGCGTGGCAAAACCATCGTGGCCGACGCCTTTGACAGCCTGTTCTCTGCGGGGCTCAATGTGCCTTCGACCCTGCTGTTGAAAGATACCTCGCATCGCACCGCCTTTCCCGTCTGGAGCGAGGCAGATGACGGTCCTGCCAGCCTGATGCAGGGGGCGAGTGATGTGCTGCTGGTGCCGCGTCCGGAGACTTTCCGCGTACTGCCGTGGTCGCCGCATTCGGCCTGGATCCTCTGCACGCCGGTGATGCGCGATGGCAGCCCGGTTCCCTTTGCCTCGCAAGCCGTGCTGCAGACGGCGGTGGATCGGCTGGCCGGGCAGGGCATGGCTGCAACATTGGGGCTGGAGGTGGAATTTCAGGTCTTTGAGCGGACCAGCGATGCCCGCGATCACGGTCAGTCGGGCATGCCTGGCGCGCCGGTTGAGACCCGCAATCTGGCGCAGGGGTACCAGTATCTGACCGAAACCCGTTATGGCGAAATGGAAAGCGTGCTGGATCTCATCCGCCGCAACGCGCAGGGGCTGGGTCTGAAGGTGCGCTCGGTCGAGATTGAAATGGGGCCAAGCCAGGTCGAGCTGACCTTTGCCCCTGCCGATCCGGTGACGCAGGCGGACGCGATGGTGATGTTCCGTACCATGGTCAAGGAGGTATGTGCCCGCGAAGGATTGCACGCTAGCTTCATGGCCAAGCCGCGGCTGGAGAACGCGATGGCCAACGGCTGGCACGTGCATCAGTCGCTGCAGGATATCGCCACGGGCCGCAACCTGTTCATGCCACAGGCGGATGGCAGTCTCAGCGCCGAGGCGTCGGGCTGGATTGCCGGGCTGCTGACCCATGCGGAGGCTTCGTCGCTGATGATCGCACCGACGGTCAACAGCTACAAACGCTATATGCCGTTCCAGCTGGCGCCGAACCGGATCCAGTGGGGCGCCGACAACCGCGGCGCCATGCTGCGCGGGCTGATGGCGCCCGGCGATCCCGCGAGCCGGATCGAAAACCGCGCGCCGGACAGTTCCGCAAACCCCTATTACGCCTTTGCCGCGCAGCTGATCGCGGGCGGCGATGGAATCGCGGCGGGGCTCAAGGCGCCGTTGCCCACGACCTCTCCCTATGGTGAGGGGGCGCAGGAATTGCCGAAATCGCTGGGCGCGGCGCTGGCGGCATTCGAGGCAGGGAGCGATCTGTTCAGTGGCGTTCTGGGGGAGGGCTTCACGGGGTATCTGTCCCATCTCAAACGCTTCGAATGGGATCGTTACCTGAACACCATCAGCGAATGGGAACAGGCCGAATATTTCAACCTGTTCTGAAATCGGCATCAAACTTCCTTGAAAGCGACAGTATTGCTGCCGTTTGCGTCTTGAACGGCGGGCGGCACGCTGTTAGCTTCGGGGCGCGCAGACGGGAGAACCGCAGCGGAGCGGAATCACCTCGCTCCAACCGGTGCCGAAGGAGCAACCGCCCCGGAAACTCTCAGGCCAAAGGGACCGCCTACGCAATAAACTCTGGAGAGACCCCGGCGTAGGTACCGGGGCGCCGAAGGGATAGCGATCTCAGGCGCAAGGGACAGAGGGGGCATCGAAGTGTGCAGGCGAAATCTGCGCAGAACTTGGATGCCGGACCCATTCGAACAGATGGATCGGACCGGCCGTGACAACGGGACGGACACGCATGTCTGATGAAACCACGTCTGATTTGAAAAAGACGCCTTTGTTTGCCCTGCATGAAGAGCTGGGTGGCAAGATGGTGCCTTTTGCCGGGTATCTGATGCCGGTGCAGTATCCCATGGGCATTATGGGCGAGCACAAGCACACCCGCGCCAAGGCGGGCCTTTTTGATGTCAGCCACATGGGGCAGGTGATCCTGACCGGCGCGAGCTATGCGGCGGTGGCCGAGGCATTCGAAACGCTGGTACCGATGGACGTGCTGGGCCTCAAGGAAGGGCGCCAGCGCTATGGTCTGTTCACCAACGATCAGGGCGGCATCGAGGATGATCTGATGTTTGCCAATCGCGGTGATCACCTGTTCGTGGTCGTGAATGCTGCCTGTAAAGAGGCCGATATCGCCCGCATGAAGGCGGCGCTGGAACCGGCTGTGACTGTTACCCCCATTATTGACCGCGCGCTGCTGGCGCTGCAGGGTCCTGCGGCCGAGGCGGTTCTTTCGGCGATTGCGCCTGCCGCCGCGGACATGAAATTCATGGATGTGGCCACGCTGGATGCAGATGGGGTCGAAATCTGGGTCTCCCGCTCGGGCTACACGGGCGAGGATGGCTATGAGATCTCCGTACCTGCAGACCAGGCCGAAGCGTTTGCCCGCCGCCTGCTGGCGCATGCTGATGTAGAGCCGATTGGCCTTGGCGCGCGGGACTCCCTGCGCCTTGAAGGCGGTCTGTGCCTTTACGGCCATGACATTGACGCAGAGACCCGCCCGGCGGCGGCCTCGCTCACCTGGGCCATCCAGAAGGTGCGTCGCCCCGGCGGCGACCGCGAAGGTGGTTTTCCGGGGGCGGACAAGGTTTTTGCCGAGATGGCAGAGGGTCCGGCCATGCGCCGTGTGGGCCTGAAACCCGAAGGCCGCGCGCCGATGCGCGAAGGTGTGGAGCTGTTTGCCGAACCCGAGGGTGGCGCGCCCATCGGCAAGATCACCTCTGGCGGCTTTGGCCCCACAGAGGGCGGCCCGGTGGCGATGGGATATGTCCCTGCGCACATGGCCACGCCCGGCACCCGTATCTATGGCGAGCTGCGCGGTAAACGCGCCCCCGTCACCGTTGCAACGCTGCCTTTCGTGGCGGCCAACTTCAAGCGCTGAAACAGAAAAACAGGCGCGTTTGTTCAAAGGGAAAGTGGACATGAAATATACCGAAGAACACGAGTGGCTGCAGGCCGAAGGCGAGATCATCACCGTGGGCATCACCGCCCATGCGGCTGAACAGTTGGGCGATGTGGTGTTCGTCGAACTGCCCGAGGTCGGCAGCGAAGTGACCAAGGACGAAGAGATCGTGGTGATCGAATCCGTCAAGGCCGCCTCGGACATCCTGTCGCCGCTGGACGGCGAGATCGTCGAGATCAACGAAGCCATCGCGGATGAGCCGGGCAAGGTCAACGAAGACCCCGAAGGCGAAGCCTGGTTCTTCAAGATCAAACCGTCCGATCTGTCTCCGATGGACGATTACATGGACGAAGCCGGTTACAAGGCGTTCATCGGCTGATTTCTCATTCCCCGCCGCCAGATCCGGGGGCGGGGAACCACTGCGCTGTGCGAACGGGCCTGCCCGAATGATAGGGTTGTGCCTGAAACATGAACCTGAAGGGGTGCCTCATGTCTTTTGAACCGACGGACTACCTGCCGTATGACTTTGCCAACCGCCGCCACATCGGCCCGTCTCCCGAGGAGATGGACGAGATGCTGCGCGTCGTGGGCGCCGACAGTCTGGATGCGCTGATCGACGACACCGTTCCGGCGTCGATCCGGCAAAAGGCTGCGCTGGATTTTGGGCGCCCGCTGTCCGAGCGCGAGCTGCTGTTCCACATGCGCGAAGTCGCACAAAAGAACAAGGTGATGACCTCGCTGATCGGGCAGGGCTATCATGGCACGGTGACCCCGCCCGCGATCCAGCGCAACATTCTGGAAAACCCGGCCTGGTACACGGCCTACACCCCCTATCAGCCGGAAATCTCGCAGGGTCGGCTTGAGGCGCTGTTGAATTTCCAGACGATGATTTCCGATCTGACCGGTCTGGAAATTGCGAATGCCTCGCTTCTGGATGAAGCCACCGCCGCCGCCGAAGCGATGACCATGGCGCAGCGGGTTGCCAAATCCAAGGCCAAGGCGTTTTTCGTCGACCGCGACTGCCACCCGCAGAACATCGCCGTGATCAAGACCCGCGCCGAACCGCTGGGCATCGAGGTGATCGTCGGCAATCCGGAGAAGATGGACCCCGAGCAGGTGTTTGGCGCCATCTTCCAGTATCCCGGCACCTATGGTCACGTCACCGATTTCACCCCCCATATCGAAAAGCTGCACGCGCACAAGGCAATCGCCGTGGTCACTGCCGACCCGCTGGCGCTGACGCTGCTGAAAGAGCCCGGTGCCATGGGCGCCGATATCGCCGTCGGCTCCACTCAGCGGTTTGGCGTGCCGATGGGGGCAGGCGGGCCGCACGCGGCCTATATGGCGACCAAGGATGCCTACAAGCGCGCGATGCCGGGCCGGATCGTCGGCGTCTCGGTCGATGCTCATGGCAACAAGGCTTACCGCCTGTCGCTGCAGACTCGTGAACAGCACATCCGCCGCGAAAAGGCGACCTCGAACGTTTGTACCGCGCAGGCGCTGCTGGCCGTGATGGCCTCGATGTATGGTGTTTTCCATGGTCCCAAGGGACTGAAGGCGATTGCACAGCGTATCCACCGCAAGACCGTACGTCTGGCCAAAGGGCTGGAAGAGGCGAACTTCAAGGTCGATCCCAAGGTGTTCTTTGACACCATCACCGTTGATGTGGGCCCGTTGCAGGCGGCAGTCCTGAAATCCGCGGTCGACGAAGGTATCAATCTGCGCCGCGTCGGTGAAACCCGGGTTGGGATCACGCTGGATGAAACCACCCGTCCGGAAACCATCGAAGCCGTCTGGCGCGCCTTCGGGATTGTCCGCAAGGATGACGATTTCACCCCGGAATACCGGGTGCCAGAGAACCTGCATCGGACCTCGGACTACCTGACCCATCCGATCTTCCACATGAACCGGGCTGAGACTGAGATGATGCGCTACATGCGTCGTCTTGCGGATCGCGACCTGGCGCTGGACCGGGCGATGATCCCGCTGGGCTCCTGCACCATGAAGCTGAATGCTGCCGCGGAAATGATGCCGCTCAGCTGGCCCGAGTTCGCCCATATCCACCCCTTTGCCCCGGCAGACCAGACCGAAGGCTATGGCGAGATGGTGACGGATCTGTCCGACAAACTGTGCCAGATCACCGGGTATGATGCGATTTCGATGCAGCCCAATTCCGGGGCGCAGGGCGAATACGCCGGTCTTCTGACCATCGCAGCCTACCACCGGGCGCGTGGCGAAGGGCATCGTAACATCTGCCTGATCCCCGTCTCCGCGCATGGCACCAACCCGGCCTCGGCGCAGATGGTCGGATGGAAGGTCGTGGTGGTGAAATCGGCCGAGAATGGCGATATCGACCTCGACGATTTCCGGGCCAAGGCGGAAAAGCACCGCGACAACCTTGCGGGCTGCATGATTACCTATCCCTCGACCCACGGCGTGTTCGAGGAAACCGTGCATGAGGTCTGCAAGATCACCCATGATCTGGGCGGTCAGGTCTATATCGACGGCGCCAATATGAACGCCATGGTCGGCCTGTCCCGTCCCGGTGATCTGGGCGGCGATGTCAGCCACCTGAACCTGCACAAGACCTTTGCCATCCCGCATGGCGGCGGCGGCCCCGGCATGGGACCGATCGGTGTGAAATCGCACCTGGTCTCGCACCTGCCGGGCCATCCCGAAACCGGCGGCGAAGAAGGTCCGGTGTCGGGTGCGCCCTTCGGCTCGGCTTCGATCCTAACCATCAGCTGGGCCTATTGCCTGATGATGGGGGGCGCCGGTCTGACCCAGGCGACGCGGGTGGCGATCCTCAACGCCAACTACATCGCCAAGCGGCTCGAAGGGGCCTACGACGTCTTGTATAAAGGTCCCTCGGGCCGCGTCGCGCATGAGTGTATCCTGGATACTCGCCCCTATGCGGACAGTGCTCATGTCACCGTGGACGATGTTGCCAAACGTCTGATGGACAGCGGTTTTCACGCCCCGACGATGAGCTGGCCGGTGGCAGGTACCCTGATGGTGGAGCCGACGGAATCCGAAACCAAGGCCGAACTGGACCGGTTCTGTGAGGCCATGCTGTCGATCCGCGAAGAGATCCGCGACATCGAGGAAGGCCGTATCGACGGGGAGAACAACCCGCTGAAACACGCACCGCACACGATGGAGGATCTGGTCAAGGATTGGGACCGTCCCTACAGCCGCGAACAGGGCTGCTTCCCGCCGGGCGCTTTCCGCGTCGACAAATACTGGCCACCGGTCAACCGGGTCGACAATGTCTATGGCGACCGCCATCTGATCTGCACCTGCCCGCCGCTGGAGGACTACGCCGAAGCGGCAGAGTAAGGCGCGGTCTCAATTGAAGAAGGACAGCGGGCCCCATTCGGGGCCCGTTTTCTATTGGCGGATTGCCTTCGGCGGCCGACTATCTCTGTTTGCGCGGGAATACGTTGACCCTCCAGAGAGACGTAAGTGTTCAAAGTGTGGCTTGTTTTGGAAATAATATTTCGTAACTCTTTCGAGGCGCTTCCACATTGATGCACATTTTATGTGCAGGTCAATTTTTCGCGAAGTTATGACCTTTTTTGCAACCTACAGGCGCGTGAGTGATAAGCACCCGTTAAGACGAATCGACTTCTTTGGCTTGGTACTCAATACCAGGAGCGAAGTATGAAGTTCGGAATTGCAGCATGTGTGTCTGCGTCTCTTCTCGTCTTTTCCAATCCCGCGGTAGCGGCCGAAATTACAGTCATGGCCGGTGATCTGCCTCCGATGATCAATCAGGATGGCACCGGGCGCGAGGCTGAGATTATCTCGGCGGTTCTGGGGCACTGCGGCCACAGCGCTGTTTTCAAGGTGCAGCCTTTTACCCGTCACTGGCAGTCCTTCGAAAAAGGGTCTGGTGATGCGGTGGCCACCGTGCCGCTGGGCATGCCCACAGCCGGGACTCAAACCAAGACCTACATCAACTATCAGAATGGTGTTTCGTTCCTGACCTCTTCAGAGCAGCAGGCCGATGCGCTGTCGGATCTGGATGGCTGGAACATCGTGGCCTTTGAGGGCGCGAGCAACATCATTCCCGGACTGGATGGGGCAACCGCAGGCTTCAAATCCTATCGCGAGATGGCTGACCAGAAGACCCAGAGCAAGCTGCTCTATGGCAAGCGGGTCGATGGCATTCTGGGCGATGGTATGCTCTTCGCCGAGTTCAGCCGTCAACTGCAGGAAGCTGGTTCTTCCGCCGGTGTCGACGCCAGCCAGCCGCTTGAATTCCGTGCCATCTTTGAACCCAGCCCCTATGTCATGAGCTTCCGGGATCCGGCGATTGCCGCTGATTTCGACCGCTGCTTTGGTGAGCTGGAAGCAGATGGAACCATCCAGGAGATCAACACCCGCTGGACCGACAAATACCGGGACGCGCTGGAAGACAACTACATGTCCTTCTGATCCGCAGCGGTGGCAGGCGTGTCGGTCTAACCCGGCCCGCGCCTGCCACCCTGTGCGATCTGCCTTCGCGGGGGGAACGACCCCTTTGCGTGTGGCAGGCGCATAACCTCTCCTTCGGGAAAACGGGGCGCCATGCGTGGCGCCTCCAAAAAGAATTTTTGAACCCGGAACCCTGCTTGCCGGGGGTGTACGCAGCTCTGCATGCAGCCTGGCCTCAAGATCACTGACACGTTTGTCACCAAACCGGAGCACCATAATGAAACGCCAGCTTTCACGTTTCTTGGGCATGTCCATCAAGAAGAAACTGCTGCTGCCCATCCTCGCCTGCATTGTTGTATCGAACATTGCTTACACCGTCTTCTGGGCGTCCAAGCACAGCAGCGCCTTGATTGACGCCTTCGAGGATGAGGTCGGGCTGGCGCAACGGTTTGTCGGGCCTCCGGTCGCTGCGGCGGTCTGGGATTTCAACAGTGATGCGGCGCAGGGGGTGATCCAGGGCGTGGCGGATATGGAAAACGCTCTGTTCGCGCAGGTCGTGGTCGATGGTGAGACCTTTACCGAGGTGTTCGTGAGCGAGGACCGGCGCGCGGAAGTTACCGGGGCGGTGGAAACCCTGCTGGCGGATCCGCAGGATGAGAAGACCACCGAGGTCAATCAAGTGGTCTACGTCAAGTTTCCGATCTCCCTCACCGATGGCACCGTTGTGGGTGAAATGGTGATGGGTTTTGACAACAGCGCGATCCAGGACACCGTCTCCGCTCTCTATCTGCAGTCGGCGGTCATCGGTCTTGCGATCTGTCTTGCAATTGGCCTGATCGTCTATTTCTCCGCGGCCTCGGTCACGCGTCCACTGGACCGGATCGTTGATCGTATCGATGCGCTGCGCAATGGTGACACCGACAGCGCGGTTCCAGAAAAGGCGCGAGGCGACGAGTTGGGGCGTTTGGCTGCTGCTGTTGTCGAATTCGTCGAGGCGATGCGCGCCAATGCCGAGCTTGAGGGCCAGTCCCGCGCTGCCGCGAAGGAGCAGGCGGATGTCGTTCAGGAGCTGGCGAACGGTCTGAACAACCTGTCCAAGGGCAACCTCGGGTACCGGATCACCAAGGAAATGAGCGCCGAATATGCCGCGCTACGCTCCGATTTCAACCAGACTGCCGAAGCATTGGATGACGTGATCGGGCGGGTGCTGAGCACGGTCGGAGATATTGAAGGTCAGATCGGCGAGATGGCGGTTGGCACGGACGAGCTGTCCCGCCGCACCGAAAATCAGGCGGCGACCCTGGAAGAAACTGCGGCTGCACTGGACAATATCACGTCCAATGTTCAATCCGCCACCGAACAGACCAAAGCGGTCGAAGGCACTATTGCCGAAACCACCAGCGAGGCGATGCGCAGCGGCGATATCGTGAAGCGGACCGTCGTGGCCATGCAGGAGATCAATGAGGCCTCGGGCAAGATTTCCGAGATCAACAGCGTGATCGACGATATCTCGTTCCAGACCAACCTGCTGGCGCTGAATGCCGGGGTTGAGGCGGCGCGTGCGGGCGAGGCCGGCCGTGGTTTTGCCGTGGTGGCCTCCGAAGTGCGTTCCCTTGCGCTGAAATCGGCCAATTCGGCCAATGAGATCCGGGAACTGATCCAGAGCAGCTCGGAAAAGGTCAAGATCGGCGTGGAACTGGTTGATGAGGCAGGTAAATCTCTGGACGAGATTATCACCAAGATCCAGTCGGTGTCGACCCTGGCCAGCCAGATCGCAGAGTCATCCGGTGAGCAGGCCTCGACCATATCCGAGATCAACTCGGGCATGACCGAGCTGGACAGGGTGACGCAGCAGAACGCGAGCATGGTTCTGAAATCCAGTGAGCAAGGCAAGTCGTTGCAGCAGGCCGCGACCGAGCTGGCGCAACTGGTGGCGCAGTTCAAACCCTCGTCTTCGTCTTTCGCTTCGGCTCCAACGCCCAGTGCCCATGGTGATTGGGATCTCGCGGGGCAGGGCTATGACGATAATTTTGGTCAGGAACTCATGGCGGGCTAACTCTCTTTTTACGCTCAGGATAATCCATTGCGCCCGGGCCGTTGGCCCGGGCGTTTTTGAGCCTTCCTGGGGTTAGCTGCAGATGTTCTGTAGGCGCACCCAGTCGCGGTCATTCAGAACCGGTTCCAGAACCCGGCCTGCCATCGGATCGGCCTCAATCAGCCCGATGGTGGTCTCTCCGGTGATATCCAGCGCATAGGCGTAAGGGGTGGACGGGATCGCGGTGCGGGCAAATTCGGCCAGCAGCGTCTCATCCGCAACCTCGGGGCGCGGTGTGCTGAGAACCGTTTCAACATAGTGATCGAGTGTCTCGCGTTTCAGCTGTCCCGTGGTCAGAAGCCGGAAAGAGGCCAGCACACCGCCTGATGCCAGCAGTTCTGCCAGCGGGTCCTGCGCCTCGGCCCGGGCCCGTTCGGCCAAAACGGCTCCTGCTGCCACGGCAGGGTCTTCGTGATCCTCGACAAACGTCCGGTTCAAAAGAACGATACCACCCGGCAGGTGCAGGCTGGTGGCGAGGCCGGAGCGGAACACAACAAGACGGCGCACGCCTGTGCGCAGCGCGAGTTTTTCCAGAATGGGCACCGTGTCCGCCGTGCTGCAGGCCTGACCGGTAACCCGCTCAATCCGGCCAAGCAGCGCCTGACCCAGCGCCTTGCGCTTGATATCGGGCACAACGCTGACGGCGTGGTTCTGCAGCGCGCTCGGCAGCCATAGAAATACCACCAGCGCAAGGACGACCAGACTGGCAAGGACGCTTGCTGCGCGCAGGCGCCCGGGATGCGGACGGCGCCTATCAATGGCGGCCCGCACCTTGTCGATCGCCTCGAGCATGGTGGTTTCATCTTCTGCGATCTCCAGCGTTTCACCGGGATCGCCATCGGGATGAAAGATCGCCGGGAATTCGCCGGGGTTGGCACGTTCGACCGCCGCCAAGGACCAATGCGCCAGGGGGCGGTCGCTCATGTCGGTAATGGTGAGGGTCGCATCCCCAACCGAGATGATCACATCCCGGCGCTGCGCATCAGGGGCTGCGCGCCACAAACCCGCAGCCTCCAGCCGTTCGAAGTCCCTGAGTGCGGTCATTCAGCCTGCCCGTATCATTGCGGTTGTTCTGTTTGCCGCAGGATAGCATGCCTCACGGCAAGGCAGCAAACCGCTTTGCCGCAGATTTCACAACTCAGTGGGGTGCCTTAGCGACCGCCGTGCCTCACGCGGGTTTCAAACCCATACGGGCAAAGATCATCGCCGCCGGGCAAAAGCCGGTGAAGGCCGATTGAAACAGGTTGGCGCCGACAAAGACCGTCAGCCAGACCCAGTTGGGCGACACGAATTGCGTCAGCACCACGGACAGCAATACCATGAAACCGGCAAGCGCCATAACCGCTTTGTTGATCGTCATGTCTTATCCTTTCTGATACGCGCGCCCTGTGGCGCCTTCATATTCAAAAATAAGAATAAGACTTGGTGAATGCAAGAGGCAACCGACGGGCAGGCCCGCCGGTGCCGATATTATTGGCCGTTTGCGATCTTGCGCAGCTCAAATTTCTGGATTTTCCCGGTCGATGTCTTGGGCAGCTCCTGGAACACCACCTTTTTGGGCGCCTTGAATCCAGCCAGCGTCTCGCGGGAGAAGGCGATCAGCCCGGCCTCATCCACAGATGCGCCTTCTTTCAGCTCGACAAAGGCGCAGGGAACCTCTCCCCATTTGTCGTCCTGCTTGGCCACAACGGCAGCCAGATTGACATCCGGGTGGGCCATCAGCACGCCCTCTACCTCGACCGAGGAAATATTCTCGCCGCCCGAAATGATGATGTCCTTGGCACGGTCGGCGATCTGGATATAGCCATCGGGGTGCTGGATCGCGATATCGCCCGAATGGAAGTAGCCACCTTTGAAGCTCTCGGCGGTGGCCTCGGGGTTTTTCAGATACCCCTTCATCACCGAATTGCCGCGCATGACGATTTCGCCCTGATCCTTGGCATTCATCGGGATCTGATGCATGTCGTCATCCACGACGGTGATATGGTCCATCATCGGGAAGGCAACGCCCTGACGCGCCTTGATCGCGGCGCGGCCCTGTTGGTCCAGCGTGTCCCAGCTGCCGCCTTTCCACAGGCATTCGGTGACATGGCCATAGGTCTCGGTGAGGCCATAGACCTGCGTCACGTGAAAGCCGAGCTTTTCGATTTTCTCTAGCGTTGCCGGGGCAGGCGGGGCGCCGGCGGTAAAGACCTCGACCGTGTGATCAAAGGCACGGCGGTCCTCTTCCTTGGCGTTGACGATGGTGTTGAGCACAATGGGCGCGCCGCCGAAATGGGTGACGCCTTCATCCGCGATCGCGTCATAAACGGCGGGGGCGGTAATGTTACGGCAGCAGACCAGCGTGCCGCCCAGAACCGGCATCATCCAGGTGTGGTTCCAGCCGTTGCAGTGAAACAGCGGCACGATGGTCAGGTAGACCGGGTGCATCACCATGCGCCAGGAGATCACCGTGCCCATGGTCATCAGATAGGCGCCGCGGTGATGATAGACGACCCCCTTGGGACGTCCCGTGGTGCCAGAGGTATAATTCAGCGCCAGGCTTTCCCATTCGTCCTCGGGCATGATCCAGTCGAAATCATGCGCTGCATTGCCTAGCACGTCCTCATAAACGGAATAGCGGCCAGAAGCGGTGAAACCAGCCTCGGTGTCCGGCACTTCGATCAGGATCGGTCCGTCGCCCTCCATCCGCTCCTTGGCCGCTTCGGCGAGGGCCAGGAATTCGCTGTCCACCAGCGCGACCTTGGCCTCGCCATGCTCAAAGATATAGGCGACCGTGTCCACATCCAGGCGGGTGTTGATGGTGTTGAGGACGGCGCCGCAGGCGGGCACGCCAAAATGCGCTTCGGCCTGGGCGGGCAGGTTGGGGATCAGCGTTGCGACCACATCGCCTGGTTTCACGCCCATCCCCGCCAGCGCCGAGGCCAGCCGGGTGCAGCGATCATAATAGGCGGCATAGGTCTTGCGGTGCTTGCCATAGACCACCGCCGGAACGTCGGAAAACACATGCGCGGCCCGGCGCAGGTGCGACAGCGGGGTCAGCGGAACATAGTTTGCCGCATTTTTTTCCAGTCCCGTTTCATCCTGCATCCAGCCCATGAATTTTCCTCCCATGATTCTGCGCCGTGTCGCTTAGAGGACAGATATTGCCGAAAGTTACTTTCATTGAAAGAGATATGAAACAATTGACCATTCCCCCCGGCGTGGCAGGCAGTCAGACCACAGCCGCGCAGGCGATGCTGGCCGCCATGGCCATCATCGGTATCAGTGACAATGCCGTGCCGCTCATGGCGGAGCAGATCGGAATCTGGCAGTTCTACTTGTTGCGTACGGTCATCACCCTGCCGTTGATCTGGGTCATGATGCGTGCCGGCCTGGGCGGGCTACGGCCTCAGCGGCTGGGGCCGGTGGCGCTGCGGGGTTTTCTGGTGGCGGTGTCGATGGTGTTCTACTTTTCAGCTGTCGCGCTGATGCCGCTGGCGCAGGCGCTGGCCGGGCTCTTCACCTCGCCGATCCTGATCGTGCTGATCTCGGTGCTGTTCCTGAAGCACCGTATTGGCCCGGTCCGCATCGGGGCGGTGGTGCTGGGGTTTGTCGGTGTGCTGTGCGTGTTGCAGCCGGACCTGTCCGATTTCGACTGGCTGATCCTGCTGCCGGTCTGTGGCGGGCTGTTCTACGCGCTGGGATCTATGGCGACCGGGCTGATGTGCCGGGGCGAAAGCACGGTGTCGATGTTGTTTGCCATGCTGCTGGCGCAGGCGGTGATCGGGGCTGTGGCCCTAGGCGGGCTGGCGATCTGGCCGTTGCCGGTAGCCGAGGGCGCCGATGGGTTTGTGACCCGAGGCTGGGTCTGGCCAGTGTGGGAGATTTCGCATTGGCTGCTGCTGCAGGGGATGGCTTCGGTCGTCGGGGTGTTCCTGATCACCAAGGCCTATCAGCAGGGCGAGGCGTCTTATGTTGCAGTCTTCGAATATTCGGTGATCATCGTCGGACCCGCCTTTGCCTGGCTTGTGTTCGGTCAGACGCTGGATCTGCTGCAAATGGCGGGGATCGGCCTGATTGTTCTGGCCGGGGCGACACTGGCCCTGCGCGGATCGTAAACCGCAGCGGTCCGCCGTTTTCTTTTCCCGCGGGACTGCATAGGCTGGCGTCATGATCCTGTCCCCCGGCCGCAACTTCGTTTTTATCCATATCCCAAAAACCGGGGGCACCTCCCTGTCGCTGGCGCTGGAGGCGCGGGCGATGAAGGACGACATGATGCTGGGGGATACGCCCAAGGCGCGCAACCGGCGGCGGCGGCTGAAAGACGTGCAGACGCGGGGTAGGTTGTGGAAACATTCCACCCTCGCAGATATCGAAGGGCTGCTGCCGGAGGACCAGATGAGGGGGCTTTTTGCCTTTACTCTGGTGCGCAATCCCTTTGATCGGGCGGTCAGCTATTACCACTGGCTGCGGGACCAGACGTTCGATCATCCCGCAGTCACGCGATCCAAGGCCTTGGATTTCCGCGAATTTATCCTGCATTCCGATACGCTTTCGGCGTTTCGTGCGCATCCGCCGCGTTCCTACATGCGCCATGCGGACGGGAGCGAACAGTGTCAGGCCTATATCCGCATCGAGTATTTTGAGAAGGATGCTGAGCCGCTGTTTGATCATCTCGGCTTTCGGCTGGACCTAGAGCGGGCCAATGCCTCGGTCCGGGCGCGGGATTGGCGGGAATATTACGATCCTCAAAGTCGCGCCGCACTGGCGGCAAGCTGCGCTGAAGAAATCGAACAATTTGAATATTCTTTTAACGTTTAACCTTTACCTCTGTTTAAGACGGGCAAAACCGCCCGCGCGAAACGGATGTAACAGGCTAAACGGCGCAGGGGACAGGCACCCCGGACCGAAAGGCCGGAAAGGATCGCAGATGCTTGATTGGTTCCAGAAACGCAGCAACCCTTTTTCCGAGGGCGCGGCGCCGATGGTGTCGGTTGGGCAGGGTGGTTTTCTGGCCGGAACCCATGCGGCGTCGAACCTGGGCTGGCGCCCGGTCGAGGCGTTGACTGTCGGCGACCAGCTTTTGACCTTTGATCATGGCATGCAGCCACTGGTCGAAGTGCGGCGCGAAACGGTGCTGGTGGGTGAAGGCGACGTGGATCCGGTGTTCTGCCCACTGCTGGTGCCGCAGGACGCGCTGAACAACCGCGTGCCGATGTATCTGATGCCGGATCAGGGCGTTCTGATAGAAAGTGATCTGGTCGAGGACGCCCATGGCGATCCCTTTGCCGTGGTTCCCGCCTGTGCGCTGGACGGCTATCGCGGTATCCGCCGCCTGCATCCAGGCGAGCGGATGGAGTTGATCATCCCCCGCTTTGCCCGGGACGAGGTGATCTATTTGGAGGCTGGCTTCCTTGGCTTTGCACCGATGCAAGGCGATCTGCTGAATGGCGCCGCCGCACCTGAGTTCTACAATGTACTGTCGGCAGCCGAGGCGCGCGATCTTGTGCTGGCCATGGCTGCAGCAGAGCAACTTGGGGGTTTGGGTGCTGGCCCCACGATTGACCCTTCGGGAGCTCCGTCCCTGATCTGAGGTTTCGCCCGATAAAAAACTGGGTGAGCCGGTCAGGGCTTTGTTTTTCTACAGAGCCTTGCCGAGAAAGAAAAATGGCCGACCCGGTTTGGGGTCGGCCATTTCGTTTGTTGAGTGCCCAATCTTAAGCAGCGGCGGCTGCATCCGGATTGAACCGGCCATAGAAGGTCTGACCCTTCTCCGCCATCTCCCGCAGCAACGCCGGGCAGGTAAAGCGCTCACCGTAGGCTTCGGTCAGCTGATCGCAGCGTTCGGCAGCATAGGGCGTGCCGATGATGTCGAGCCAGCTGAGCGGGCCGCCGGACCAAGGCGCAAAGCCCCAAGCCAGGATTGCACCCACGTCGCCTTCGCGGATATCCATCAGAACGCCTTCTTCCAGCGCGCGCACGGCTTCCAGCACCTGCGCAAACATCAGGCGTTCCTGCACTTCGATCAGATCGGGCTGGTCTTCGGCCAGCGGGTATTTTTCCTGCATGCCTTTCCAGTATTCGACCCGCTTGCCCTTTTCGTCATAGTCGAAGAAGCCGGCATTGGATTTGCGGCCCAGACGACCCAGACCTTCCATCCAGAAGATCAGATCATCCGCCGGGCTGTCGGGATAGGCATCGCCCATGGCAGCCTTGGTTGCGCGGGCGATCTTGGCGCCCAGATCGATCGAGGTCTCGTCGTTGAGCTGGATCGGACCCACCGGGAAGCCCAGCTGACGCGCCGCATTGTCGATCAACACAGGCGAGACGCCTTCGGTGATCATGCGCAGACCTTCGTTGATATAGGGAATGATGCAGCGGTTGGCGTAGAAGAAACGCGCATCGTTCACCACGATCGGGGTCTTGCGGATCTGGCGCACATAGTCGAGCGCCTTGGCCACGGCACGGTCACCGGTTTCCTTGCCCTTGATGATCTCCACCAGCAGCATCTTTTCAACCGGAGAGAAGAAGTGGATGCCGATGAACTGCTCAGGACGGCTCGACGCCTTGGCCAGATCGGTGATCGGCAGGGTCGAGGTGTTGGAGGCAAAGATGCAGTCCTCGGGGATGATCGCCTCGACCTTCTGGGTCATCTCGGCCTTGACGGCCGGATCTTCGAAGACCGCTTCGATGATCAGATCGCAGCCCTTCAACGCGTCCAGATCCGGCGTTGCGTTGATCAGACCCAGCATCGCCTCTTTCTTCTCGGCAGTGACCTTGCCGCGCTTGATGCCCTTGTCGAGATAGGCTTCGGTATAGGCCTTGCCCTTGTCGGCTGCGGCCTGATCGCGGTCCACCAGAACCACTTCCATACCGGCCTGCGCCGAAACCAGCGCGATGCCCGCGCCCATCATGCCGGCACCCAGAACGCCGAGTTTCTTGACGCGCTGATCAGGCACGTCCTTGGGCCGCACGGCGCCTTTTTCCAGGGCTTCCTTGTTGAGGAACAGCGAACGGATCATCGCGCCGGAGGAGGGGTTCATGATCACGGAAGTGAACCAGCGGGCCTCGATCTTCAATGCCGTGTCGAAATCGACGAGCGCGCCTTCATAGACTGCCGACAGAAGCGCCTTGGCCGCCGGGAAGGCACCTTGCGTCTTGCCGTTGATCATCGCCGAAGCGCCAACGAAGTTCATGAAACCAGCCGGGTGATAGGGCGCGCCGCCGGGCATCTTGTAGCCCTTGGCGTCCCAGGGTTTCACCAGATCGGCGGGTTTGGCATTCAGCACCCATTCTTTCGCGGCGGCGACGGGATCGGCTGCGATCTCATCGATATAACCTGCACTCTTGGCCTTTTTCGCGTCCAGCATCTTGCCTTCGAGCAGCAGCGGCGCGGCTGCGATGGCGCCCACCTTGCGTACCATGCGGGTGGTACCGCCGGCGCCGGGGAAGATACCGATCAGGATTTCCGGAAGACCATATTTCGCCTTAGGGTTTTCCGCGGCAAAGATGCGATGCGTGGACAGCGGTAACTCCATACCGATGCCCGCAGCGGTGCCGGGCAGGGCGGTGGCAATCGGCTTGCCGCCCTTCTTGGTCTTGGGGTCCATGCCTGCCAGCTCGATCTTGCGCAGCAGGGCATGCATTTTCATGATGCCGTCAAAGACGCCGCGCGCGGGATCGTCTCCGGCCTCTTCCTTCATCACCGCCAGCAGGTTCAGGTCCATGCCGCCGGCAAAGGAGCCTTCCTTGCCCGAGGTGATCACGATGCCTTTGACCGCGTCGTCGGCTAGGGCGTCGTCGATGGCGGCTTCCAGTTCCATGAGCCCGTCAAAGGACATCACGTTCATGGTCTTGCCCGGCACATCCCAGGTGATGGTTGCGACGCCGTCGGCGTCCTTGGAAAGCGTAAACTCAGTCATGTTTCGTCTCCGATCTGGTCAGCCGTCAGCGGGCTGCCGTCCTTGCGGGTGAAGTTGAAGCCATTGGCGTCGTCCTTCACCATCATGTCTATGTCGCTGTAATAAGCGGTCTCTGTTTCGGTGCGCGTGCCCACCACCAGGAAGGTGGTCGGCGCGTCGGTGTTGTTTTTCAGGTGATGGCCGTTGGCATCTCCTGCAGGAAAAGTGGCGCAGTCACCGGGGTGCAGCTCGGTTTCCCCGTGATCATCGATCAGGGTGCAGACCCCGGCGGTGACCATCAGGAATTCGTCCTGCTCCATGTGGTAATGGCGCAAGGACGACAGGCCACCCGGTTCCAGCTGAACGAGGTTCACGCCAAACTGCGTGAGGCCACCCGCATCGCCCAAGCGCTGGCTGGAGCGGCCCGCGACCGCCTCTGCCAGCTTACCGGGGTAGGCGGAGCCGGTCCGCCAGGGGATATCGGCCAGGTTCAGCTTGGGCATCAGACGCGCTCGATGATCGTGGCCGCGCCCATGCCGGATGCGATGCAGAGCGTCGCGAGACCAACTTCCTTGTCGGTGCGCTCCAACTCGTCCAGCAGCGTGCCGATGATCATCGCGCCGGTGGCGCCCAGCGGGTGGCCCATGGCGATGGAGCCGCCGTTGGGGTTCACGATGGCAGGGTCCACGTCAAACGCCTGCTGGAAGCGCAGCACGACCGAGGCGAAGGCTTCGTTCACTTCGAACAGGTCGATGTCGCCGATTGCCATGCCATTGTCGGCAAGGATCTTCTGCGTTGCGGGCACAGGGCCGGTCAGCATGATGGTGGGATCGGTGCCGACCTTGGTCGTCGCCTTGATGCGCGCGCGGGGTTTCAGGCCGTATTCCTCGCCGAACTCCTTGTTGCCGATCAGAACGGCGGCAGCGCCATCGACGATGCCAGAGGAGTTGCCCGCGTGGTGGATGTGGTTGATCCGCTCCAGGTGCGGGTACTTCAGCTTGGCCACCGCATCGAACTCCGGCATCTGCTCGCCCATCATCTGGAATGAAGGGTTCAACGCACCAAGGCTCTGCATGTCGGTCTGGGGGCGCATGTATTCGTCGCGGTCCAGAATGGTCAGACCGTTCTGATCAGTGACGGCGATCACCGACTTGTCGAAACGGCCATCGTCCCAGGCTTCCTTGGCGCGGCGCTGCGATTCAACGGCCAGCGCATCGGCCTGCTCACGCGAAAAGCCGTATTCTGTGGCGATGATATCGGCCGAGATGCCTTGCGGGACGAAATAGGTTTCCATTGCAACCGAGGGATCCACGGCGATGGCCGCGCCATCGCTGCCCATGGCAACGCGGCCCATCATCTCAACGCCGCCCGCGATATAGGCCTTGCCTGCGCCGCCCTTCACCTGGTTGGAGGCCAGGTTCACGGCCTCCATGCCCGAGGCACAGAAACGGTTGATGGCGAGGCCCGGAATGCTTTCGTCCAGATCCGAGGCCAGAACCGCGGTGCGTGCAAGGCAGCCGCCCTGTTCCATGACCTGGGTGACGTTGCCCCAGATCACGTCCTCGACGGCGTGACCGTCCAGATTGTTGCGCGCCTTCAGAGCGTTCAGGGTCAGCGCGGACAGGCGCACCGAGGTCACCTCGTGCAGGGAGCCGTCCTTGCGGCCCTTTCCGCGCGGGGTGCGGATCGCATCATAGATATAAGCTTCGGTCATAAGTATCTCCTCAAGCTCGGTCCGACGGGTTGCCGGGCATCAGATCATAGGGGTGTTTCCAGCCGGGCGTTTCGCTGAGACGGGTCAGCCAGGCGTCGATATGGGGCCATTCGGCGCGGTCAAAGCCGAAGGGTTCGGGATAATAAAGGTAGCCGCAGCAGGAAAGGTCAGCATTGGTGATCCCATCGCCAACGATCCAGTCACGTCCGTCCAGATGGGCGTTCAGCGTCGCATAGGCGGCCTTGAGCCTTCCCTGCATGAAGCCGATCACCTGATCGGGGCGTTTGTCTTCGGGCAGGAAGTTCATCAGGAACCGGGTCATGCCCGCCTGGCTGGAGAGTTTGTGGTTGTCCCACAAAACCCAGCGCAGCACCTCGTATTTGTCTTCCGGCGCGCCGCCGAATTTCCCGGTTTTGTCAGTGATATACTGCTGGATGGCACCCGACTGGGTCAGGCGCATGTCGCCGTCTTCCAGCACCGGTGCTTCGCCCATCACGTTCATTTCCCGGAATTCCGGCGTGCGGTTCACCCCGGCAAAGAAATCGACAAAGACAGGCTCCCACTCAAGGCCCGACAGCTCAAGCGCCAAGGCGGCCTTATAGGCGTTACCGCTTTCTCCGAAACAGTGCAGTTTGATGGTCATTCTTCAAATCCTCCCACGGAATTCAGCAGATCAAAGGCTGCGCGAAATCAGTTCCTTCATGATTTCATTGGTGCCACCGTAGATGCGCTGCACCCGGGCGTCAGCCCACATTTCCGCGACGGCATATTCCTGCATGAAGCCATAACCGCCATGCATCTGGACGCATTCGTCCAGCACTTCGCCTTGCGTGTCGGTGGTCCAGTATTTCGCCATCGCCGCCTTTTCCACGGTCAGCTTGCCTTGCAGATGCTCAGCCATGCATTCATCCAGAAAGGCGCGCGCCACTTTGGTTTTGGTCAGGCATTCCACCAGTTTGAAACGGGTGTTCTGGAACTGGGTCAGCGGGCCGCCAAAGGCTTCGCGTTCCTTGCAATAGGCGATGGTGCGCTCAACCGCGCCTTCCATGGCGCCAACGGCGCCGCAGGCGATGATCAGACGTTCCTGCGGCAGCTGCTGCATCATCTGATAAAAGCCTTTGCCCTCTTCCTGGCCAAGGATGTTTTCCGGCGGGATTTCGACGTTGTCGAAGAACAGCTCGGAGGTATCGGCAGCATGCAAGCCCACCTTGTCGAGGTTGCGCCCACGCTGGAAGCCCTCTGCGCCGTCGGTTTCAAGCGCCACCAGCGACACACCTTTGGAACCCTGCGAGGGATCCGTCTTGGCTGCGACCAGAATAAGATTGGCGTGCTGGCCATTGGTAATAAAGGTTTTTTGCCCGGATAGACGGTAGGCGTTTCCATCGCGGATCGCCTTGGTCTTGATCCGCTGCACGTCCGACCCAGTCGAGGGTTCGGTCATCGCCAGTGCGCCAACCAGCTCACCCGATACCATCTTGGGCAGCCAGCGTTTTTTCTGCTCCTCGGTGCCGTACTGAAGAATGTAATGCGCAACGATACCGGAATGGATGCCATGGCCCCAGCTCGCCAGATTGGCGCGGCTGCCTTCAATCAGGATTGCGGCCTCGTGCCCGAAATCACCGCCCGCGCCGCCGTATTCCTCAGGGATCGAGGGGCAGAGAAGCCCCAATTCACCGGCTTGGTTCCACGTCTCGCGGTCCATCATCCCCTGTTTGCGCCATTTTTCGTATTTTGGCATCCATTCGTTGGTGATGAACTGCGCCGTCATGTCGGCCAGCATCTGATGCTCGTCTGTCATCCAGGCGGAACGGGTCTCGGTGCTCATGTCTCTCCCTTTCAGCACGCGTCGTTGCGGCGTGCCTATCGTTTTCTGTCCTCCAGCGCGCTATTGAACAGACGCAGCCGGTGGGTCAGGTTTTCGCTGTCGGTGACGCTGTCGAAATTCTCAAAAAGGAATGACAGCGCCTCGCCTTCGTCCAACCCGGCCTCATGGGCAAAACGTTTCAGCCTGCGATAGCCATCCTCGGTCATGGCAACCGGAAAGCGGCGGGTCAGGCGGAACCGTTTTGGCATGGTTCGGTGGTCCTTTTGGTTGGGGCACCGGGCCGGAAAGGAAGGTAAAGCAGGGCGTCCCGGTCGGAACGCCCCGGCAAAGGATCAGAAGCTTGCCGCGTCCAGCGCCATCACCGTATCCGCACCGCTCTGGATGCGCACAAGGTGCAGCTGCGTGGCGGGCAGGCGCCGTGCCATGTAGTAACGACCGGTGGTCAGCTTTGTCTCGTAGAACGCCGCGTCAGAGGTTCCGGCCTCCAGCGCCGCATGCGCGGCCTTTGCCATCTGCGCCCACATCAGGCCGAGGCAGACATGACCGAACATGTGCATGAAGTCATAAGAGCCAGAAAGCGCGTTGTTGGGGTTCTTCATGCCGTTCTGCATGAAATACATGCCCGCGGCCTGAAGATCCTTGGAGGCGGCCTTCAGCGGTTCAATGAAGTCCTTGGCGTAATCCTCGGAGATGCCTGCGTTTTCCTTGCAAAAGTTTTTCACCACTTCAAAGAAGGCCATGACGTGCTTGCCGCCGTCCTGCGCCAGTTTGCGGCCCACGAGGTCGAGCGCCTGAACGCCGTTTGCGCCTTCGTAGATCTGCGCGATACGGGCGTCGCGGGTGTACTGGCTCATCCCGTGTTCTTCGATATAGCCGTGACCACCATAGACCTGCTGCGCCTTCACGGTCATGTCGTAGCCTTCGTCGGTCAGGAAGCCCTTGATCACCGGGGTCAAGAGCGAGACCAGACCGTCGGAATCCTTGTCACCGTCGCGATGCGCCTTGTCGATCATGGTTGCGCCCCACAGAAGGAAGGCACGGCCCCCTTCGACAAAGCTTTTCTGATCCATCAGGCTGCGGCGGATGTCCGGATGCACGATCAGCGGATCGGCCGGGCCATCGGGGTTTTTGACGCCGGTCACGTCGCGGCCCTGCAGGCGGTCCTTGGCGTATTCAACAGCGTTCTGATAGGCGGCCTCGGCCTGGGCGACGCCCTGCATGCCGACACCCAGACGGGCTTCGTTCATCATGGTGAACATGGCGCGCATGCCCTTGTGCTCTGTGCCAAGGAGGTAGCCGGTCGCCTCGTCATAGTTCATCACACAGGTCGAGTTGCCGTGGATGCCCATCTTCTTTTCGATATTGCCCACCGAGACGCCATTGCGCTCGCCGACCGAGCCGTCCTCGTTGACGATGAACTTGGGCACGATGAACAGGCTGACGCCCTTGATGCCGTCGGGACCGCCGGGGATCTTGGCCAGAACCAGATGGATCACGTTGTCGGACATGTCGTGATCGCCGGCCGAGATAAAGATCTTCTGGCCCGACACTTTGTAGGTGCCATCTGCCTGCGGTTCCGCCTTGGTGCGCATCAGGCCCAGATCGGTGCCGCAATGCGGTTCGGTCAGGTTCATGGTGCCGGTCCATTCGCAGGACACCATCTTGGGCAGGTAGGTGTCTTTCTGCGCGTCGGTGCCATGCGCCAGGATCGCCGAGGCGGCGCCATGGGTCAGGCCCTGATACATCACAAATGCCTGGTTGGCCGAGGAGAACAGCTCACCCACTGCGGTGCCCAGCACATAGGGCATGTTCTGGCCGCCGTATTGTTCCGGCATATCAAGGCCGGTCCAGCCGCCTTCCTTGACCTGCTCAAAGGCGTCCTTGAAGCCGATTGGGGTGTAGACAATCCCGTTTTCAAGGCGGCAGCCTTCGGTATCGCCAACCACGTTCAGCGGGTGCAGAACCTCGGAACTAATCTTGCCGGCCTCTTCCAGAATGGCGCCGGTGAAATCGCGTTCCAACTCGCTATATCCCGGCGTGGCGGCCTCAGAGACTTTCAAGACATCGTGCAGGATGAACTGGGTGTCCTTGGTGGGAGCATTGTAAACGGGCATCGCGGTCCTCGTTGAATTTCTTCAGTGTTTGTCTGGCGTGACCTCCCGAAGGGCGGAAGGCCGGGGCGGGGCAACCGGTTATTCGGCAGCCTCCTGTTCGGATTTCATCGAGGCGATGACACTTTCGCCCCATTTCAGCTGCTGTTGCAGATCTTCGATCGCTTCGTTCAGCTCGTCCCGCTGACGTTCCATATCGGCGAGCCGTTCGCAGGCGACATCATAGGTCCGCGACAGCTGGGTCAGCTGCTGGTCCCCAATGTGATAAAGGTCCAGAAGCTGGCGGATTTCCTCAAGGCTGAAGCCAAACCGTTTTCCGCGCAGGATCAGTTTCAGGCGTGCGCCGTCCCGTTTGGTGAACAGGCGTTTCTGGCCGTCGCGGATCGGGAACAACAGTTCCTTGGCTTCGTAAAACCGCAGGGTGCGCGGAGTCACGTCGAACTCATCGCACATCTGACGGATGGATTTTGTCTCTTCGGTCATCGTCGTCACTCTTGACTGCTGGGTGCAGCCTAAAATTGAACAGCTGAGGCGTGTTTTACAACATCTTCTTGACGTTTACGTAAGCTGTACGCTGCGTCACATGCGTGGGTGACGTGGAGAGAGCCATTTATGACGCTGCGTCGGACTCCGGAACGCCCGGAAAATCCGGCGAAAGGGGGAGCCGGGGCAGGGGAAAAGACGGAATTCAGGTCGGATCTTTCGGGATTCGATGCGGCGGTGCGGCGAATCCTACCCAGCACGTCAGATATGCCGCGCGGGCGGTTCAAGGGCACTTCACAGCACGGCCACACAGGCATAGCTGCCGCGTGAAATCCGGTATTCCGAGAGCCGCCGAAACGGGAGTTTTCGTGTTATTTCGCCAGAGCCAGGGTGGTGACGCGCAGGGCGCTCAGCTCTTCCATGGCCTCATCCAGCTGCTCGCGCTGCTTTTGCAGCTCGATCATCTGCCGGTCCGCCATCTCCACAAAGGCCTGCATTTGCGCCTGATCGCCTTCGTTTTCGCGGATCAGCAGCCATTGCCTGATCTCTTCGAGCTGAAAGCCGAACCGGCGTCCGCGCAGGATCAGCTTCATCCGCGCCTTTTCACGCGGGCCGTAGAACCGCGACCGCCCTTCGCGATCGGGCTGCAGCAGCTCGATGTACTCGTAATAGCGCAATGTACGCGGTGTCACGTCGAACGCAGCGCACATTTCCTTGAATGACAATCTGGCTTCGGTCATCCACTTTCTCCCCTTGGCCGCGAACCTATGCAACTGCGGCAAACAGTGCAAGCACCCGCAGCAGGCAACTTCACCCGACGTCACGGAGCGCTGTGATCACGGGGTTGCGCTTTGGGGCGGGCAGGGCCAAGGTTGCGCATACAAAGACCAAACAGATCAAAGGGAACGCCCCTATGGCGGACAAGACCCAGCTGGCGCGCCAGTTCATCGAAGCCATCCCCCACGCCCGTGAATTGGGCATGGTGCTGACCGAAATCGGCGATGGCATGGCCGAGATCACCATGGCTTATGATGAAAAACTGATCGGTGATCCAGAAACGGGCGTTATTCATGGCGGCGCGGTTTCGGCCGTGATGGACACCTGCTGCGGTGCGGCAGTGATGAGCCATCCCTCGGCGCCCGGCGGCACCGCAACCATTGATCTGCGTATCGATTACATGCGGGCAGCGACCCCGGGGCAGACCATTGTCACCCGCGCCACCTGCCATCACATCACCCGCAACGTTGCCTTTGTCCGCGCGGTTGCGATGGATGACGACAGCGACCGCCCCGTGGCTACGGCTTCGGGTGCCTTCACAGTGGAGAAAGGGTTTTGAACCGTTCCCGACCCGAACCCGTTCAGGTGGTCAAGCAGCGCCGCGATGCCGCCCTTGCCGCCCTTGTCGAGGCCGTGCCTTATATCCGTTTTCTGGGGATCACCTTTGACCGGCGCGGGGATGAGCTGACGGCGATCCTCAACTTCGATGAGAAGCTGATCGGCAATCCGTTCCTGCCCGCTATCCATGGCGGGGTCACGGCGGCTTTCCTTGAGGTCACCTCAGTGGTCACACTGAACTGGGCGCATTTGTGGCCGAAAATCGAATCCGGCGAGCTGGACCCGAATGAGCTGACAGCAGGCAAACTGCCGCGCCAGCCCAAGACGATCGATTTCACAGTTGATTACCTGCGATCTGGCCTGCCGCGTGATGCCTATGCGCGGGCCACGGTGAACCGGGCTGGGCGCCGCTATGCCTCGGTCCATGTCGAGGCCTGGCAGGATCACAAGGACCGGCTGTTCGCGCAGGCCACCGGCCATTTCCTGATCCCACAGGATCCCGTGAAAAAGGATTGAACCGGGTGTCGCGATGACTGCCGCGTCCGAGGCGCCAATCACCCACAGCCGGGTTCTGAAGATCGCGGTGCCGATCGTGCTGTCCAACGTGACGGTGCCGATCCTTGGCGCGGTCGACACCGGCGTGGTGGGGCAGATGGGGCAGGCGGCCCCGATTGGCGCCGTGGGTATTGGTGCCGTCATCCTGGCCACGGTCTATTGGATCTTCGGGTTCCTGCGTATGGGCACCACCGGGCTTGCGGCGCAGGCGCGTGGCGCCGGGGATATGGCCGAAACCGGCGCCCTTTTGATGCGCGGGCTGATCCTGGCCGCATTGGCCGGGGGCGTCTTTATTGTGTTCCAGACGCTGTTGTTCTGGGGCGCCTTTGCGCTGGCCCCGGCCAGCGCCGAGGTGGAGACGCTGGCGCGCGAGTATCTGACCATTCGGATCTGGGGGGCACCTGCCACAATTGCGCTCTATGCCGTGACCGGCTGGCTGATCGCGATGGAGCGGACGCGCGGCGTCTTCATCCTGCAGATCTGGATGAACGGGCTCAATATCCTGCTGGATCTGTGGTTTGTTCTGGGCCTCGACTGGGGCGTCGAAGGCGTCGCGGCGGCAACCCTGATCGCCGAATGGAGCGGTCTGGCGTTGGGGCTGTGGCTGTGCCGCGATGCCTTTGGTGGCAATCAGTGGCGCGACTGGGGGCGGGTATTCGACCCCGCAAGGCTGCGCCGCATGCTGCAGGTCAACGGCGACATCATGGTGCGTTCGGTTCTGCTGACCGGCTCCTTCACCACCTTCCTGTTCATCGGTGCGGATCTTGGCGATGTGCAACTGGCGGCCAATCAGGTGCTGTTGCAGTTTCTGGAGATCACCGCCTTTGCGCTTGATGGCTTTGCCTTCTCTGCCGAGGCCCTGGTGGGCGGCGCCGTGGGCGCAAATAGCCGCGACCGGATGCGCCGGGCGGCCTTGCTGGCCTCGTTCTGGGCGCTTGGCGGGGCGGTGGCGCTGTCGCTGGCCTTTGCGTTTGGCGGCGGTGCGATCATCGATGTGATGACAACCTCGCCTGAGGTGCGCAGCACGGCGCGGCTGTTCCTCTTCTGGGCAGCGCTGGCGCCGGTGCTGAGCGTGGCCAGTTACATGCTCGATGGTGTCTTTATCGGCGCCACATGGACGCGGGATATGCGCGTTGCGATGATCCAGTCGGTGACGCTTTATGTGGTGTCGCTGATGGTTCTGGTGCCGCTGTTTGGCAATCATGGCCTCTGGGGCGCACTGATGGTGCTGAACGTGGCGCGGGCCGCCACGCTTGCCCTTCGATATCCACGGTTGGAGGCCAGCGTCGCCGCCTAAAGCAGCGCCTCGATAGCCTCGGTCGGGCGGCCAATGACGGCCCGGTCACCCTTGATGGCGATAGGGCGTTCGATCAGGATCGGATGTTCCGCCATTGCGGCGAGCAGATCCGCCTCGGCGCTGTCCTTGCTGAGGCCCAGCTCCTTGAAAGTTTTCTCGCCCGTGCGCATCATGCCGATTGCAGGCAGGTCCAGCGCGGTCCTTACCGTTTCGATCTCTTCCATGCTGGGCGCGTCTTTCAGATATTGCCGCACGTCTACTTCGGCGCCGCGCTCCTCCAGCAGGGCCAGACCAGCGCGGGATTTGGAGCAGCGGGGATTATGCCAATAGGTGATCACAGCCAGTCCTTTCTTTTGGTTCCAACAGCTTGCGCGACGTTGTCAAAGCCGTCACGTGCCAGCAGCGCATCCAGCCCGCGTGCGATATCGCTCGCCAGCGACAGACCGCCAAAGACCATCGCCGTGTAGAACTGCACCGCCGAGGCGCCTGCGCAGATCTTTGCATAGGCTTGTTCTGCGTTGCTGATCCCGCCAACCCCGATCAGCGGCACCCGGTCTTGCAACAGCTCTGAAAGCTGCGCCAGAACCCGGGTAGAGCGGTCAAACAGCGGCGCCCCGGATAGCCCGCCTGCCTCGTCCCGATGGGCGCTTTTGAGGCCCTCGCGCGACAGGGTAGTGTTGGTGGCGATCACCGCATCGATGCCGCTTTCCAGCGCCACGGCGGCAATGTCCTCGATCCCGGCGCGGTCCAGATCGGGGGCGATTTTCAGGAACACGGGAACCCGGCGCGGCAGACCATCGCGGGTCTCGATCACCCCGGCCAGCAGCGCCGACAGCGCTGCCTTGCCCTGCAGGTCGCGCAGTTTTTCGGTGTTGGGGGAGGACACGTTGACGGTGGCGAAATCCAGATTCGCACCGCAATGGGCCAGGACCTGGGCGAAATCGGCAGCGCGGTCTTCGCTGTCCTTGTTGGCGCCAAGGTTCAGACCGATGACGGCATCGCGGGGACGCTGCGAAAGGCGCTTGCCGATCACCTCCATGCCTTCGTTGTTGAAGCCAAAGCGGTTGATGGCAGCGCCATCCTCGGTCAGGCGGAACAGGCGCGGTTTGGGGTTGCCGGGCTGCGGGCGGGGCGTTGCGGCGCCCACCTCGATGAACCCGAAACCGGCGCGTGACAGCGGCAACAGCGCCTCGGCGTTCTTGTCAAACCCTGCTGCCAGACCCACCGGGTTCGGTAGCTCAATCCCGGCAAGCGTTGTCTTCAGACGCGGCGAAGTCACCGGGCCGGGCGTCGGTGTGAGCCCCGATGTCAGCGCCTTGATCGACAGCCCGTGTGCGGTTTCGGGATCAACGCGGTGCAGGGCGGCAAGGGCCAGCTTCTCTGTCAGCTTCATCCGAAACTCGCTCCGCCTTTCGCAGGGTTGGTGCGGATCAGGCGCGAGGTCTCAACCGCGGCCTGACGGTGCACTACCGCCTTGCGGTAATCGGGGTCCGTGACCATCTCCAGAAACGCGTGGGCAGTGGGGTAGCGGGCGATGAACATCTCGTCCCAAACCTCATCCCCCGGACCGATGAGGGTCGCCTGCCAGTTGCCGCGCCAGACGATACCGGCGCCGAGGCGGGCGATGATCGGCGCGGTTTCGCGGCCGTAATTCTTGTAAGCCTCGGCTCCCGTCAGCCCGGTGCCAGCCAGCGCGTGATCCTCGGGGTAGGCGGCGGTATCGCGGAACTTCACAAGGTTCAGCATCTCGATGGGCTGGTCGCGGTCGAGCCCCTTGAAGGCTTCGAACTGGGCGCGATCCGGGTCGATATAATGGCTCATGTCATCTCCTGCGGGAATTGGTGGCGCCCATCCTTCAGTGGCAGCGGTTTGGCCCAAAGCACCTCGTCCAGCTTCATTTCGCGATAAAGATGGGGGAACTCCGCGCCGCCGCGCGAGATTTCCCATTTCAGCGCATCGCCCAGGGTGTCAGCCTCCAGCGCGAGGAGAAACAGCCCCTCCGCGCCCGCGAAATGCTTGGCCGCGGTTTCGGCGGCCTGCGCGGCGGTAGAGAAGTGGATATAGCCATCGGAAAGGTCGATCGGCGCGCCACGGGTGGTGCCCGCAGCCTCAAATGCGGCCCATTCGTCCGCCCGGAAAATTTTGTAGATCAGCATGAAATCGTGATGCCCCGCGCCGCGTATGGAATCAAGCCTGTAATCCGGCGGTACTGATGCCCACTGCCTGCGCAGGCTGACCCTAGGAAACCCGGTCTGGTTGTTTTTCCCCTTTGACTGGCGCGTTGTTTGGTCGCACCATTCCTCCAATCATAAAACAAGGGAGTCCTGATGATGATGACACGTTTCCTGATGTCGGTTGCGGCACTGGGGCTGACGGCGGGCGTTGCGGCCGCCGATTACAAGCTGACCATTCTGCACACCAATGATTTCCACTCCCGGTTTGAACCGATCAGCAAATACGACAGCGGCTGCCGCGAGGGTGACAACGCCGAGGGCAAATGCTTTGGCGGTTCCGCCCGTCTGGTGAGCGCGATTTCCGATGCCCGAACACGCAGCAACAATTCGATCCTGGTGGATGGTGGTGACCAATTCCAGGGCTCGCTGTTCTATACCTATTACAAGGGTAAAGCCGCGGCCGAGATGATGAACAAGATGGGCTATGACGGGATGACCGTCGGCAACCACGAGTTCGACGATGGCCCCGAGGTGCTGCGCGGGTTCATGGATTCCGTTGGGTTTCCGGTGCTGATGTCCAACGCAGATGTCAGCGCGGAACCTGCGCTGGCCGATGTGCTGAAGAAATCCACTGTGATCGAGCGCGGCGGCGAAAAGATCGGTCTGATCGGTCTTACGCCCGAAGACACACATGAGCTGGCCAGCCCCGGCAAGAATATCACCTTTTCCGATCCGGTGGTTGCCGTGCAGGCCGAGGTCGACCGTCTGACAGCGGAAGGCGTCAACAAGATCATCGTGCTGAGCCATTCTGGCTATGGCGTAGATCAGCGCGTTGCGGCCGAAACCAAGGGCGTCGATGTGATCGTAGGAGGGCACAGTAACACTTATCTCTCCAATGTTTCGGATCGGGCGGTTGGGCCTTATCCGACGATGGTGAACGGTGTGGCCATCGTGCAAGCCTATGCCTATGGCAAATTTCTGGGCGAACTGAACGTGACCTTTGATGAGGCTGGGAACCTGGTCGAGGCGAAAGGTGAGCCGCTGATCATGGATGGCACCGTGGCTGAGGATGAAGCCACCGTCGCCCGTATCGCCGAGCTGGCGCAGCCGCTTGATGAGATCCGCAACAAGGTGGTGGCCGAGGCTGCGGCTGCGGTGGACGGAGACCGCCAGAACTGCCGCATTCAGGAATGCCAGATGGGTAATCTTGTTGCGGATGCGATGCTGGACCGGGTCAAGGATCAAGGCGTGCAGATCGCCATTGCCAACTCGGGCGGCATCCGCGCCAGCCTGGAGCCGGGCGAGGTGACGATGGGCGAGGTTCTGACCATCCTGCCGTTCCAGAATACGCTGTCCACGTTTGAAATCTCGGGGCAGGATCTGGTTGCTGCGCTTGAAAACGGTGTCAGCCAGGTGGAAGAGGTCAAAGGCCGCTTTCCGCAGGTAGCCGGGCTGACCTTCACCTGGGATCCTACGGTTGCCCCGAACGAAGGGCGCGTGCAGGAGGTGATGGTCGATATGGGCGACGGGTTTACCCCCCTGGATCCAGCCAAGACCTATCTGGTTGTAACCAACAACTACGTGCGCAATGGGGGCGATGGCTACAAGGTCTTCTCAGGCGATGACAAGAACGCCTATGACTTTGGTCCCGATCTTGCGGATGTGCTGGCGGAATATCTGGCAGAGCAAGGGGCATATTCGCCCTATACCGATGGGCGCATCGCGCAGAAGTAATCGGGCTTGCGGGTAGTGGATTTGCGCGCGGTCAAAGGCTGCGCGCAAATCATACATTTGACGTGCCCCGCCTCTATGGGGCCGGTTCTGGAACACTGAACTGCCCCTATGCGGCTTTCCGGGGGACCTGTTGCAAGAGCGACAGCAACTGAGGTTTTGACACCGGCTTCGCCAGAACCTCGTCCATGCCTGCCGCCAAATATTGTTCCAGTTGCTCAGGCATGGCGTTGGCGGTGACGGCGACGATAAAGCAGGGCAGCCGACGGGTGGCCTGTTCCATGGCGCGGATCTTCTTCGTCGCCTCTACGCCGTCTATACCGGGCATCTGAATATCCATCAGAACCACATCAAAGGCAGAAGCGCGCACCATGTCGAGCGCTTCTGTGCCGCTACAGGCACTGTGAACCTCGCAGGAGGTATGGCAGAGGAACTTTTCGAGGATCAGCCGGTTGGTCTTGTTGTCATCGACTACCAGAACCTCCATCGCCGGAGCGTCTGACACTGTGGCGACATCCGTGGTGGACTGAAGCGGTCCCGTGTCTACGTCAGGGCCTGGGACCAGCGGTAGTCTGATTTCAAAGGTTTCTCCTTTCCCGGCTTTATCGGCCAGTTCCAGGCTGCCGCCCATCAGGTGGCACAATTGACGAGAGATCGACAGCCCCAGTCCGGTTCCGCCGAACTTGCGTGTGTCGCCCGCATCCGCCTGCTGAAAAGGAAGAAAGATCGCCTGCCGGGCCCCGATGGGAACGCCGGCACCGGTATCACTGACCCGGACCAACAGCTCTCTGCCCTCAGCCGTGGGTTCCGCTGTGATGGTGACGCTGCCTGACTGGGTGAACTTGATGGCATTGGAGACCAGATTGTGGAGGACCTGGCGGAACCGGTGTCCGTCGCCGACGATCATCTGAGGCAGATCCTCGTGAATGCTGGCGCTGAGCTGCAGGTGTTTTTCTTCGGCTCTAGCTGAAAACAGTGATCGCGCACCTTCGATTGCATCGCGGAGTGCGAAAGGCCGGGTTTCCAGAGCCATCCGTCCCGCTTCGATCTTTGACAGATCGAGTACATCGCCGATCGTCGTGAGCAGCACCTGACCGGAATCCTCGATAATGCGAAGATAGTCATGCTGTTCCCCGTCCAGCTCGGTTTCGCTCAGCACCGAGGCCATCCCCAGAATGCCATTCAACGGCGTACGGATTTCGTGGCTGACATTCGCCAGAAAATGCGATTTCGCGCGGTTGGCGGCTTCTGCTGTCGCCAGCGCCTCGCGCAGGGCCTCGGCAGAGCGTTCTCTTTCGGTGATGTCGACAAGGGAAACGGACCAACCCAGGAGCGGGCTCTTGCTTTGCATCGGGCTTTCGATCGGCAGCGCGCGCAGATCAAAGATACGCTGGTTGAGCCGGATCGGTTCCGCGTTGGCCAGAACGCCACTGTTCAGAAATGACTGCAGTGTCGTACCGATCTTGTCCAGATGATCCAGCGTGTCGCCATGGCGTGGAAGGGTTTCACCAAACAGCATTTTGGCGGCGGGATTGGCCCCTGCAAAGCGACCGTCTGCGTCCAGAATGATCACCGGATCATGGGTGGCATAGAACAACAGGCTCCGGCCCTGTGCGACGGTATCCATCATCGTGTTGTTCAGCAGCAGCCAGCTCAGCGCGATGAGGGTCACGGCAAACATGAAGGGGGTGGGATCATATCCGAAAACAGTAAAGCCATTGAAGATATAGGCCAAATTGGCCGTGAGCGGCGCTGCGGTGATGAAAATCAGCACCGCGAGGAATGGCCGAATAATTTTCCTGGCCCGGATCAGCGCATAGGTCAGCAGCCCAAGGGCGGTGCTCACAAAAATATAAAGCCCAGCCGCAACCGCATAGAACAGGGGGCCATGGTCAAAAATGACGAACGTATTTTTGCCCTCGGTCACGAGCCGGGTGTCAGGACCATACAACAGCTGCGTCTGACTGTTGGTGGCAGCGATGAGGGCGACAAGGATTGGCAGAGCGACATAGAGCAACAACCGGATCGGTTGCCGCTTGCGGCTGGAATTCATCGTGTAGTCGAAGACAAAGAAGGACCAGGCGATCGGCAGCAAGGTGATGCCGGGCCAGGCAGCAAGGGACCAGGCAACCTTGCAGGCTTCTCCGGGCGAAGCGAGATCGGCGGCAACGGTAAACAGCCACCACAGCATCGCACTCAATGTCAGCAGAAAGGCGGGCTTACCCGCAAAGCGGGTGTTGCGTGCGACCCAGAACAAGATCATGGCGCAGATCGCCCAGAGCATGGCAGCGGTCGCAGCGGCCAGCGTAACATGCAGGTGTGTCAGGCAGGTCATGGCCTAACCGGAACACCCTGGGGGCAAGTTGTGCAGCGTAGAGGCGAGAGCATGAAAAGATATCTTCGATATTGATACGTATGGCGTCCGGTTTCGCACAAAGGGTGTCGATCATTGTTTCGTGAGGACAGAGTGACGGTATATCGCGAAGATATTGAAAACAAGGCGGAAAGCCTGTGTGGTAAATGGTGTGTTGCCGGGCTTGGGCTGGGCTGTCGATCGCCCATATCTTTGAGCTTTCTCAGCAGAGCAGGATTCGCTGTCGCCCCTCAGCAAGTGGGCGATGGCCGGTTTTGGGCCAATACAGGTTAATTCCAAGGGCAATCTTGGCCGTGGCAACAGGGGAAAAGCGAGGCTTTGTGATCGTTTCTGCGGTCACAACTCCGGCTTGCAGGTGCCGTCAGGTAAACGGAGGTTTGTGATTGAGGTGCCGCTAAGCTCCAGTCATACGTAGATTGTTTTCATTTTGAGACCTGAGCGGCTGCCACTTTTGATCGCGGCGTCTGTGGCATGGGGGTCCGGAAACAGGTCGCATCGCTCTCTTTGCATGTGTTAGGGATAATTGTCACAAAGCGCCTACTGCGGAAGCGCCGATCTGTCTGTAATTACACATGACAAACAACAGTAGCCGATCCACCTCTGTGGGGCGGGACCTTTGAACCGGCTATGCTGGATCAATACAATTGGAAGTAAAAACAGGAGCCAACATGGCCGTAAAGACAGCGGTAATCGGACTGGGGATCATGGGGCAGCGGATGCTTGAGC
This sequence comes from Pseudophaeobacter sp. 1A16562, assembly GCF_041008785.1. NCBI lineage: Bacteria > Pseudomonadati > Pseudomonadota > Alphaproteobacteria > Rhodobacterales > Roseobacteraceae > Pseudophaeobacter > Pseudophaeobacter sp. 1A16562. The sequence continues at coordinate 102,711 of NZ_JAXGFT010000013.1, forward strand.
AACTGATCCTGCACAAAGACTACACTCCGGTAGCCCTTTGGGATCCGTCTGCGGACGCTTGCGCAGCCGCGCAGGCACTGGCGCCCGAGGCTGAGGTGACAGGTTCGCCCGAGGCGGCGATCGCGGCGGCTGATTTGGTCTATCTTGCTTGCCCTCCGGTACCGCGCAAAGCCTATGCCCTGGCGGCGGCTGCGGCTGGCAAAGCGGTGTTTCTGGAAAAACCGCTTGGCGTTGATCTGGCGGAAAGCGAGGCGCTGGTGGCGGGGCTCAAGGCCAGCGGCGTACCAGCAGCGGTGAATTTCACTCAGGCCGCCGGTGCGGCTCTAACGGATATCTCCAGTGCTGCCCTTGCAGGGGAAATGGGCGATCTCGTCGGGGTGGATATGGTGGTGACCTATGCCGCCTGGCCGCGCGCCTGGCAGCAGGCGGCGGATTGGCTGCGGTTCCGCGCCGAAGGCGGCATGACGCGCGAGGTCCTGTCGCATTTCCTGTTCTTCACCCAGCGGATCTTTGGCCCGCTCACCGTCTCCTGGGCGAAGCCCTCTTACCCTGGGGACCCGGCGCTGTGCGAAACGGCGTTGTTGGCTCGGCTGGAAAACGAGGAAGGATTGCCGGTGTCGATCCTGGCTTCGGTCGGCGGTGCGCAGCCGGATCGTCAGGAGTTCACCATCAAGGGCAGCAAGGCCAGCCACCGGGTTTCGAATTTCTCGGACCATGCCATCTCGGAAGGGGACGACTTCGTTCCGGTGCCCCAACCTCCGGCAGACCGCCGCATCGTCGCGCTGCAAGCGCAGCTGGACGATTTCCTTTTGTGCATGGCGGGCAAACCTCACCGGCTTGCCACCCCGCAAGAGGCGCTGGAGGTGCAGCGCCTGGTTGAGGAGATGTTGGGCGGAAAAGGCTGACAGGCGTTTGGACCTGCCGTTGGGGCAGGTCCATCCTCGATACCTTGCGAAGTGGCGGCGAGGTGAGCCGCCCTCACGTGGTACATGCGCCTCGGCCTACGAAACCCCAAGCACCAGTTCCGCCGCGCTTCCTACATTTGACTTGGCAAGAACAGCACAAGCGTAGGGAAGGCGAGCAGCAGGATCAGGCGCAGGATATCCATCAGCCAGAAAGGCGTCACGCCGCGAAAGATGGTAGCGGTCGAAACGTCACCAACCACCCCTTTGAGGATGAAGACGTTCAAGCCGACGGGAGGCGTGATCAGGCTGATCTCGATCACAACGACGACAACGATGCCGAACCAGACCGGATCGAACCCCAGCGATGTGATCAGGGGAAAGAAAATCGGCACGGTCAGGAGCAGCATCGACATGCTTTCGAAGATGCAGCCGAGGCCGAGGTAGATCAATATGATCAGGATCATCACGACCCAGGGCCCCAGATCAAGCGATGTGACCAGCGCTAGTAGCCCTTCGGGCAGACCGGCCAGATTGACGAAGTTGGAAAACACCCAGGCCCCTATGAGAACCGCAAAGAGCGAGGCCGTGGTCAGAGCCGTCTCCCCCAGGACTTCGCGAATGCTTCGCCAATTCAGGTTGCCCCGGGCCAGGGCGATCAGGAAAGCGCCCATTGCGCCCATGCCTGCGGCCTCGGTAGGGGAAAAGGCGAGATTCAGCGGCCAGAAGTTGAGCGCTCCGTAAAGGCCGCCGATGACAAGGAAGAACAACAGCAGGACGGCCCAGACATGGCTGAGCGCCCGCAGGCGTTCGCCCCATGTGGCACGCGCCCCGGCAGGACCGGCCGCCGGGTTGCGCATCACCGTCAGGCGCACGGCCGCAAGGTAGAACAGGACGCCAAGGAAGCCGGGAACGATGCCCGCGATAAAGAGCTTGCCGATGGAGGTTTCCGTGAGCAGGCCGTAGATCACCAAGATCACCGAGGGTGGAATGAGAATGCCCAGGGTGCCGCCCGCCGCGATGGAGGCGCTGGAAAGACCGTCTGCATATCCGTATTTGCGCATTTCCGGCATGGCCACCTTGGCCATGGTTGCCGCCGTTGCCAGCGAGGATCCGCAGATGGCCGCAAACCCACCGCAGGCCACGATTGTGGCCATGGCCAGACCGCCACGGAAATGTCCCAGAAAGGCGTTCGAGACGCGGTAGAGCTCGCGACTGATCCCACCCTTGTTGACGAAAAGCCCCATCAGGATGAACAGGGGAATGACGCTGAGGCCGTAGTCCTGTGCGGTGTCGATGATCAAGCGCCCGACCATCGAAATCGCAGCGCGATAGCTGGTTTCGTAAATCAGCCCGATCATGCCGACAAAACCCATGGCAAAGGCAATCGGGATGCGCAGCAGGACCAGAACGAAGACGGCGATAAAGCCAAGGAAGGATTCAAGCATTCTTGGCCTCCAGCATATGCGGCGCAATGAGGTGCAGCAGGCCGCGCCCGATCAATGCGACAGCGGTGATGTAGATCATCGCTGCGATGAAATAGGCGATATAAAAAGTGGGGATCGACAGATATTCTGTCACGTCGCCGTAGCTGCGCGAGCGTTCCGCCAGATCGACAACACGGCCCGCCGGATACCACAGCATCACAGCACAGATCAGGGCAACAGCCGCATCACGCCAGCGTTCAAGTCTCATCCTGCGGAACGGCCCGTCCAACAGATCAACGGCGATATGGCCGTTCTGGGCGCTCAGAACCGGCAAGGCGGCGAACACGATAAGCGCAATGCCGATACGGATCAGCTCGGTTGCCGCTTCGATCGGGGCATTGAAAACCGAACGCATCAGCACATCTGCAAAGGTCAGGCACATCAGCGCAAAAAGGGACAGGTTGGCCAGGAACATCGGCAGTTTTGAAAGGGCGGTCAGGAACCGGAGGGCGTATTGCATCGGGCCTCGCTTGAGCGCAGTAGGATATGAAAGGACCGGCGCCCATCTGTGCGCCGGTCCCGTTTTCCGGATCGTTTACTTGCCAGACGCGGCGGCCATTTCCTTGACCATCATGTCATAGGCGGCTTGCCCGTCGACGCCTGCATCTGTCACCTCTGCGATGATCTTGTCGCGGACCTCTGCGGCCATGACGGCAAAGGCTGCCTGATCTTCCGCGCTGGCCTCAACGATCTTATTGTCCGCGGTGTCCAGGGTCAGCTTGCGTGCGGTCGCGTCGCTTTTGTCCCAGACCGCGCCCATCATCCGCGAAGCAGGTTCGCCGAAGACCTTGCCGTCGAGGGCCTCCTGCACATCGGCGGGCAGGCTGTCGAATTTCTCCTGGCTCATGATGACCGAGAAGGAGCCACGATAAAAACCACCGGGCATTTCATACACGTTCTTGGCCACTTCGTTCAGTTTGAAGCTGATACGTTCGCCAAGGTTCATAGCAACCGCATCTGCAGCGCCAGAATCAAGCGTCTCGTAGACCTTGGGGGCAGGCACCTGGATGCCGACAAGGCCCAGTTTCGCGCCTACGTCTGCGGAGACACCACCGCCCAAACGTGTCTTGAGGCCAGACAGATCGGCCAGGGTGTTGACCTCTTTGTTCGAGTGGATCTGCCCCGGGCCGTGGGTCGTCAGCGCGATGACCTTGACGCCGCGATGCTCGTTCAGGTCCTTGAGAATGGCTTCGTGCACCCGCCAATGAGCGACCGAGGAGGCTTCGGCGTTGCCCTCGTAGCCGGGGATCTCGACCAGCTTGGTGCCGACGAACCGTCCGGGCGTGTAACCGTGAAACAGGATTGCCACATCCGCGATGCCATCAAGGACCAGATCCATCTGCGCAGGCGGCGAGGCAAGGCCGCTCTTCAGCTCGGTCGTCACGGCGCCGTCCGTGGCCTCGGACATCATCTCGCCCAGTTGAGCGAACATTTCAGTGTTCACCGGGTGGGTGGGCGGCAGCCATGTGGAAATGGTGATCGTTTCGGCAGAAAATGCACTGGTTCCCATGCTGATCGCAACGGCGGCGCTGGCCAGAATCTTGGTTAGCTTGGTCATTGGAGTGTCTCCCAGAATGTTGGATTCATACCATTTTCAGGGTCTATCGCCCCAATTCGGAAGGTATATGCGTTTTCATGTAACTCCATTTTTGCCGTCTTGAAAACTATTTTCTGCTTAAAGCTTCTCTGGCGCGTCCTCTTCCAGGGTGTTCAGCAATGCATGCAGTATGGGCTTCAGGTGGTGTCCGCCGTGCTCTTTCAGGCGTTCTAGCAAGGCCTTTTCATGGGCTTGTGCCTGTGGAACCAGCCTGTTGGTCAACGCGCGCCCCTCCGGCGTCAAAAAGACGCGGACCCGTCTGCCATCTTCGGGATCGCTTTGGCGGATCAGTAGTCCGCGCTTCTCCATCTGGGCGATGATGCGGGTCAGGCGGGATTGCTCAACCAGCGCGATCCGGGCCAACTGCGTGATCATTGCGCCTTCGCAGTCGTGCAGGCAGGCCAGCACCCGCCATTCCGGCACGCGCAGGCCCGAGCTGCGGACTTGGGCGTGAAACTGGGCACTGGCCCCTTCGCTGGCGGCAGCAAGCAGATAAAGCAGGTAGTTGCTCACAAACCCCGGTGTGCCATCCGGGCTGACTGGCGTTGTCATAGGTCCACCCAGCATGCGCCAAGGCGACGCCCAGAAATGTCTTGACCTGAGTTATATGAAATTTCATATTCTTTCAAAAGGAGGACTCCCGTGAGCAAAATTGATGGTGTCGTGCTGGAGGTTACACCGCTGACCGACCGTATCAGCAGCCTGACAGTGGCTGCAACAGATGGTCGCGTGTTGCCCGAATGGGAGGCCGGCGCGCATGTCGAGTTCGACGTGCCGGGCGGAACCCGCGCCTATTCACTGGTGGCGTTTGATGCTGACCTGATGTCCGCGCCGAAGGAATACCGCATCACCGTTCAGCGCGAAGACGAGGGGCAGGGTGGCTCCAAGGCGATGCATGCGCTGACGGTGGGAGATCCTGTTACTATTGCAGCGCCCAAGAATGATTTCCCGGTGAAGCTGGACGCCCCGGCTGTTCTATTGGCGGGCGGTATCGGGGTCACGCCAATGATTTCGATGGCGGCGGCCTTGCAGGCGGCAGGCCAAAGATTCGCGTTCCACTATGCGGGCCGTACGGGTGCCGCCATGGCCTATCACGAGAGGCTGGCGGACACCTTGGGCGAGGCGTTTCACCTGCATTGCGATGATGACTCGAGCGCGCTGGATCTGGATGCGCTCATCAGCGGGTTGGGGGATGCACATCTTTACGCCTGCGGTCCGCGGGGCCTGCTGGATGCGGTGCGCGCCAAGGCCGAAGGTGCCGGTATTCCAGCGGATCATGTGCATTTCGAACTCTTCACCGCGGCCGAGGCGCAGGAGGGTGACAGCGCCTTTGAGGTGCAGATCAACGATGGCAGGGTCTTCACCATCCCTGCGGACAAAACCATCGTCGAGGTGCTGGAGGAGCATGACGTCGATGTCCTTTACGATTGCCAGCGTGGCGATTGCGGCATCTGCCAATGCGATGTGATCGAGGGCGTGCCGGATCACCGCGATGTTGTGCTCAGCGAAGCGGAACGCGCCGCCGGTGATGTGATGCAGATATGCGTAAGCCGCGCGAAATCCGCGCGGCTGGTGCTGGATATATAGGGGAACGGACATGGTCAGCTATTCAGGAAACCCAACTGCGGCGGCGTCCCTTGTGCAGCCCCATCAGGTGCACCGGGATGTCTATATCAACGAGGACATCTTCAAGCTTGAGATGAAGCACGTCTTTGCCAACTCCTGGGTGTTTGTCGGCCACGAAAGCCAGACCCCGGCCAAGGGCGATTACTTTGCGACCCAGATCGGGGATCAGCCGGTCATCCAGGTGCGCCACAAGGCGGATGACATCCAGGTTCTTTATAATCGCTGCCCGCACAAGGGCACCAAGATCGTCATCGACCGCCAGGGCAATACCGGTAAATTCTTCCGCTGCCCCTATCACGCGTGGTCCTTCAAGACCGATGGCTGCCTGCTCGCGATCCCACTCAAAAAGGGATACGAGGGCACCGGCCTTGAAGAGACAGAAAGCGGCAAGGGCATGAAGGCGGTTGGCGCCGTCAAGAACTATCGTGGCTTCATCTTTGCGCGGCTGGCCGAAGAGGGCATCAGTTTCGAGGAGTTCTTTGGCGACAGTCTCAGCTCGCTCGACAATATGGTGGACCGCTCGCCCGAAGGTCGGCTTGAGGTGGTCGGCCCGCCGCTGCGTTATCTGCATCACTGCAATTGGAAAATGCTGGTCGAGAACCAGACCGACACCTGCCATCCAATGGTCGCGCATGAAAGCAGCGCCGGAACCGCAGTGAATCTATACGAAGAGCTGGACCTGCCAGAAGGCACGCCCAAGCCCCCCGCGATGGAGATCATCGCGCCCTTCATGTCCCCCTATGAGTTCTTCGAGGGCATGGGCATCCGCACATGGCCCAACGGGCATGGGCACACGGGCGTCAGCCATTCGATCCATTCGGACTACTCCGCCATTCCGGGGTATTTCGAAGCATTGACGGAAAGCTACGGAGAGGAGAGGGCAAAGGCCATCCTAGACGACAACCGGCACAACACCGTCTATTTCCCCAATATCATGATCAAGGGTCCGATCCAGCAGCTGCGGGTCTTCATCCCGCTCGCGGCCGACAAGACCATCGTGGAAAGCTACATCTACCGTCTGGTCGGGGCGCCGGATGCGCTGACTGCCCGCACCGCGATGTACAACCGCATGATCAATGCGCCCACCTCGATTGTCGGACATGACGACCTTGAGATGTACGAGCGCGCGCAGGAAGGATTGCACGCCGACGGGATGGAATGGGTCAATGTCCAGCGCCTTCTCGAAGACGACGAGGATTTCAGCGAGGAAGCCGTCCACAATGGCACCACCGAACGCCAGATGCGCAACCAGTTCAACGCCTGGGCCAAGTTCATGACCTATGATGCCCCGGAGCAGGAGGTGGCGGAATGAGTGTCACACGGGATCAGCTGATCGATTTCATCTATGGCGAGGTGCGGATGCTGGACGAGGGGCGCTATGACGAGTGGCTGTCGCTCTGGCTGCCCGACGGGATCTACTGGATGCCGCTTGATTACAAGCAGACCGATCCGATCAATCAGACCTCGCTTCTATACGAGGACATGTTCATGCTGAAGCTGCGGGTGGAGCGTCTGAACGGCGCGCGCACCTTCAGCCAAAAGCCTAAAAGCCGCTGTCATCATGTCATTCAGCGCCCATTCGTGGATGAGATGGGGGATGACCGTTTCGTGACCAATACCTCGATGCACTACGTGGAGACGCGCCTGGACGAGCAGCAGTTGCTGGCCTTGACCGTGCGGCATGATCTCGCCCTGGTGGACGGGGCGCTTCGGATCGCGGGCAAGCGGGTTGATCTCCTCAATTGCGACGCGGCCTTCCGCAATATCCAGTTGCTGCCATGATTACCGCACAGACCGTTTTTGGCGCCTTTGCAGAGAGCGCCGCCCGCTGGCCTGACCGTCCGTTCCTGAATGTGCTGCCAGAGACGGCAGAGATCTACGGGATCGACGCAGGTGAGATCACCTACGCCGAGGCCTTAAAGACGGTGCAGGGCCATGTCGCAGAGATTGAGGCTGCCGGATACGTCAAGGGTCAGCGCGTTATGGTCTTGCTGGAGAACCGGCCCAGCTATTTCCTGTGGTGGCTGGCCTTCAATGCACTCGGGATCTCCGTCGTTCCCGTGAACCCCGATCTGCGCGCCGCTGAAATGGAATACATGATCGGGCACGGCGAACCTGTTCTGGCGCTGTCGCTGGCCAGTCGCGCGGACGAGCTGCGCCGCGCCGCCGAGGCGGCCAAGGTGCAGATGCCTGTGGTGACACTTGGGGAACCGCTGCCGAAGGCCGTCAGAACCGAGGCCATCGCCGTGCGTAATGGCGATGCAGAGGCGGCGCTCCTTTATACATCGGGCACCACCGGGCAGCCCAAGGGCTGTATCCTGACCGATGAGTATTTCATCGAGGCGGGCCGCTGGTACAGCACCGCAACCGGTGTTTGTGCGCTGAACACGGATGGCGAGCGGATGATCACGCCGCTGCCGATCTTTCACATGAACGCCATGGCCTTTTCCTTCATGGCGATGGTTGCCGTGGGCGGGTGTCTCACGGCGCTGGACCGCTTTCATCCGCGCAGCTGGTGGGACTCGGTGCGCCGCAGCCGGGCAACCTGCCTGCATTATCTGGGCGTGATGCCCTCGATGCTGATGGGGGCGGAGCCTTGCGCGGAGGATCGCAATCACTCGGTACGCTTCGGGTTTGGCGCAGGGATTGATCCCAAACTCCATGCCCCCTTCGAAGAACGCTTCGGCTTTGCCCTGACCGAGGCCTGGGCGATGACCGAAACCGGGGCAGGGGCCACCATTTGTGCCAACCGCGAACCACGCAATGTGGGCACCTCCTGCATCGGCTGGCCGCAGGACACGGTCGAGGCGCGGCTGGTGGATGACAGCGGCGCGGATGCAGATCAGGGCGAATTGCTGGTGCGCCATGCGGGGTCGGATCCGCGCAAGGGCTTCTTTGCCGGATACTTCAAGAACCCGGACGCAACGGATGAGGCCTGGGAAGGCGGCTGGTTCCACACCGGCGATATCGTGCGGCGCGCGGCGGACGGGACAATGTATTTCGTCGACCGCAAGAAGAACGTGATCCGCAGATCCGGGGAAAACATCGCGGCGGTCGAGGTGGAATCCGTCCTGGCCCGCCATCCGGCAGTTCAAAGCGTTGCGGTCGCCGCCGCTCCTGATGAGATCCGGGGCGACGAGGTCTTTGCCTGCATCATTGCCAAGGAGGGGGCCAGCCCAGAGCTTGCCCATGAGATCACCACATGGTGCCTGACGCAGTTGGCCTATTACAAGGCGCCCGGCTACATCGCCTTTGTCGAAGACCTGCCCGTCACCGCGACCCAGAAACTGCAACGGGCGGTGTTGAAGACGCGCGCGGCTGAACTGCTGAAGGATCCCCAGACCATCGACACCCGCCATCTGAAAAAGCGGAGCGCGGCATGAACCGACTGCCCTATGACGGGGTTGTGCTGACCGCGCCCGTGTCGGTGCCCTACGTGCGCTACACCAATGAAACCGCCCATTGGTGGATCGCCCGCGCCCTGCGCGAGGCGCTGAAGGTGATCGGCATGACGCCGCAGCAACTGGACGGGCTTTCGGTCTCCAGTTTCACGCTGGCGCCCGATACGCCTGTTGGCCTGACCCAGCATCTGGGCCTTTCGCCCCGCTGGCTCGATACCGTTCCGATGGGCGGAGCCTGCGGTGTTGCCGCCCTGCGCCGGGCGGCGCGCGCGGTGCAATGCGGCGATGCCGATGTCATCGCCTGCGTGTCGGGGGATACCAACCGGATCGACAGTTTCCGCACCCTTCTGTCCGCCTTTTCGCGGTTCTCGATGGATGCGACCTTTCCCTATGGGTTTGGCGGCCCCAACGCGAGCTTTGCCCTGTTGCAGGACGCCTATATGCAAGAGTTTGGCGCCACGCGTGAGGATTTTGGCCGCATCGCGGTGGCGCAGCGGGCCAATGCCCTGAAGAACCCGCAGGCGATCATGAAAAAACCGCTGAGTCTTGATCAATACCTTGAGGGCCGCATGATCTCGGACCCGATCGGCCTGTTTGACTGCGTGATGCCCTGCGCAGGCGCTGAAGCCTTTGTAGTGATGCGCGAAGAGATGGCCGTGGCCAAGGGGCTGCCCTTTGCCCGCATCAGCGCCACCATCGAGCGCACCAATGCCTTTCCCGAGGATCCCATGCAGCTGCGCGGCGGCTGGGCCGTGGACGTGGACGAGCTGTGGCAGATGGCGGGCCATGGCCCGGACGAGATCGACGTCTTGCAAACCTATGATGACTACCCGGTGATCTGCATGATGCAGTTCGAGGATCTGGGGTTCTGCGCCAAGGGCGAGGGCGCGGAGTTCGTGCGCCGCCACGATCTAACCATCGGCGGCGATTTTCCGCATAACACCTCGGGCGGGCAGCTGTCGGTCGGGCAGGCCGGCGCGGCAGGCGGCTACCTTGGTCTTGTCGAGGCGCTGCGGCAGGTGACAGGAACGGCGGGGCCAACCCAGGTCGAGGGCGCCCGCCGGGCGGCCGTGTCGGGCTTTGGCGTGATCAACTATGACCGGGGTCTTTGTTCCTCTGCCGCCGTCATCGAAGGAGGGGCGACATGAGCGAACCGCTGGTCCCACCGAAAAAGAAAGACCCGCAAAAACGCACGACCGTGCCGGTGCTGCCCCCCGCCACGCGCAGCCGGGCCGCGTTGGGGTTGGGTGTGATGGCCGCGCAGGGTCGTTTTGGCCTGCAGGTTTGTGCAGACTGCCAGGCGGTGCAATATCCGCCACGCGATGCCTGCCACAAATGCCTATCCACTGATCTGCCTTGGCAGGATGTGGATCCATCCGGCACAGTCATGGCTGAAACCACCATCCGTGTGTCGCCCGAACCCTATTTCCGTGAACGGATGCCCTGGCGCATGGGCGCGGTGAAACTCGATGCTGGGCCGATGCTGAATTGCCATCTGCATGGCGAGGTCGGTCGCGGCGATGTGGTGCGCATGGCGTTGAAACTGGACAGGGCCGGGCAGGGCGTCTTGGTTGCGCTGCCACAGAAAGGAAGCGATGCGATGCAAGATGATTCCGTGCTGCGGGCGATGTCGTCCGATCCAAAATACCGCCGCGTCCTGATCAGTGATGCGCGCGCGCCGGTGGCCCTAGCCCTGACGCAGGCGCTGCTCAAGGCCGGTGCCTCCCATGTGTTCCTGGGGGAGCCGGAAGCCTGGCGCAGCTGGCCGGAACGCGCGGCCTTTGAAGCGATGGAAAACGTCTCGCTGCTGCCGCTGGACGTGACGGATGTGACGTCGATCGAAAAGCTGGCGGCCGAGATCGGCGGCAAGGTCGATATCCTGATCAACACGGCCAGTTTCGTGCGCCCCGGCGGGATCATGGGCAATGACACGGTCTTTGCCCGCGACGGTTTCGAGGTGAACACCTTGGGCTTGATGCGGCTGGCGCAGGGGTTTGGCCCCGGCATGGCGGCGCGGGTGCAGGATGGCACCAACTCGGCGGCGGCCTTCGTGAACATCCTCTCGGTTCAGGCGCTGGTGCCGGATCCGGGCTTTGGCACATTCGGGGCGTCCCAGGCGGCGGCGCGGTCGATCTCGCAAAGCCTGCGCGCCGAATTCCGCCAGAGCGGCTTGCGTGTGATGAATGTCTATATCGGCCCCATCGAGGGTGATGCCTGGTTCCAGCCCCTGCCACCGCCCAAGGTGACGCCGAACGCCGTGGCGCGCTCGGTCGTCGGCGGGTTGGTTGATGGGCTGGAAGAGGTCACCTGCGGCGACATCGCGCGTGATCACTATGCGCGCTGGCAGGCGGATGCGCTGCTGCTGGAGCGGGAAATGACCGGAGGCGGATCATGAGCGATCTTATTGCAGATGTGGCGGTGGCGCTGGGCAGCGGTGCGGCGCGTATCGTGGACCTGACCCATACGCTGGACCCGGATTTCCCGGTGATCATCCTGCCGCCGGAATTTGGCCAATGTGCCCGCTTCCGCATGGAAGAGGTCAGCGCCTATGATCATCGCGGACCCGCGTGGAAGTGGCACAACCTGACCCTCAATGAACACACGGGCACCCATTTTGACGCCCCTATCCACTGGGTGTCGGGCAAGGATGTGCCCAATGGCGCAGTGGATGAGATCGATCCTAGCGTCTTTGTCGGCCCGGTCGTGGTGATCGATTGTTCCGAAGGCGCGGCCAAGGACGACGATTTCGAACTGACGCCAGAGATCATCGAAGCCTGGGAAGCCGAACACGGAGAAATCCCTGCCGATAGCTGGGTCTTGATGCGCACCGACTGGTCCAAGCGCAGCGGGGCAGCCTATCTCAACATGGCAGAGGACGGGCCGCATTCACCGGGGCCGAGCCCGGCAGCGATCGAACTGCTGCTGAAACGCGATATTCGCGGCTTTGGCACCGAAACCGTTGGCACCGATGCCGGTCAGGGCGCTCATTACGTGCCACCCTATCCGGCGCATTACTTGCTTCATGGGGCAGGCAAATTCGGGCTGCAATGCCTGCGCAACCTGGATCAGCTGCCCCCCACGGGCGCGCTTCTGATCGCCCCCCCTCTCAAGATAAAAGGCGGCACAGGCAGCCCCCTGCGCGTGCTGGCAATGGTGACGACATGAGCAAGTATACAGCCGTGATCACGGGCGGCAGCAAGGGCATTGGCGCCGATTTGGGGCAGCGCCTGATTGCTAGGGGATATACGGTCGTGTCCCTGTCACGCGGCGCGCCTGAGTGGTCGGATCCGGGCCTGCACCACGTGGAGGTCGACCTGCTGGACGCAAGCGCCACGGCGAGGGCTGCAGCAGAAATCGCAGCCAATCATGACGTGACACATCTGGTGAACAATGCCGGGATGATCTGGCCCAATCTGCTGGAAGAGGCATCGCCCGAAGATCTGGCCGGGCTGACGCAGCTGCACCTTGCGGCCCCGCTGACGCTGTTGCAGGCCTTCCTGCCTGCGATGAAGGCGTGCGGTTTTGGACGCGTTCTTTTCAACGGCTCGCGTGCGGCACTTGGTGTGCCGACGCGCACGGCCTACTCGGCGACCAAGGCGGGGATCATCGGCATGGCCCGCACCTGGGCGCTTGAGCTTGCCGGGCATGGCATCACGGTGAATGTGGTCTCTCCCGGCCCCGTGCAGACCGATAACTTCTGGGGGATCATTCCCAAGGGCAGCGACCGTGAGGCAGAGCTGGCGAAGCGCATTCCGGTGGGACGTCTCGGCACAGTGCGCGATATCTCGAACGCCTTTCTGTTCTTTTGCGATCCGGAGAACGGGTTTGTCACCGGTCAGACCCTGTATGTTTGCGGTGGCGGCAGCGTCGGGGCGATGTCGCTTTGACCGGGGCTGCTCTGTAGCGCTTGAAAAATGCACTGCAATTCTAAAGCAAAAGTACGACCGCTGTCGGCTTGTGCAACAGCGCTGCTGCGCCGCAAGAAAAACCGATGGGTGCGCAGGTGTACTGCGGCATTGAGGCAAGTCATTGGTGGTGTGGTAGGCCCGGCAGGAATGTCAAAAAGGCCTAAATGCCTATATTTTATTGGCTCAGGTGTACCGCAAAAAGTGGGTGCGGTACACCTTACCAGTCCAGAGCGTTCAGAGCTTGCATCCCGCCGGTAGCCAAAATGCGCCGCTCCGCGCCCTTGGTATAGACCTCTGAGGTCTTCGCCTGGGTGTGGGACATGATGGCCATGATCTGGTGCTGAGAGCAGCCCATCTCTGCCAGCAGCTCTCCCATGGCTTTCCTGATCCCATGCGATGATCTCTCAGCGATCCCGGCTTCCTTCAGCCAGCGCTGAACCCTCACTCGGAGACCTTCAGTCGATTTGTATGGGCGGCCTTGGCTGTTCAGGATGTAGGCTGGGCCGACCACCTTTGCCGCGCGTGTCGCCTCATAGAGAGGGGGCAGCATCGGGATCGAGACCGGAGCCGATCCTTTCTTGCGTGGCTGGTACTCCAGATAGACCTGCCCATTGTAGACCTTCTCCTGATCTCGGCCCAGCCATACGGCATCCCCGATGCGGCAGGTAGTGAAAGCTTGAAGCGTTAGCCACAGGTGCGCGGTGGTGCCTGTCGGGTGAGCCTCTTTGAACCTCTTGAGATCACCTGCGGTCCAGGGCGTGGCCCCTTTGGAGTTCAGGTTGATCTTGCCGATGCCGACACATGGGTTCATGGAGGTGGTGCCGTGCTCGATCGCCCATTGGTACATCGCGCGCACAGACTTGATCATGTTATCCGCGGCGCCCGGGCGATCTGCCCAATCGTCTCGGATCGCAACAAAGGCGCTCGGAGGGGCTTCTAGGTCGCATTCGCCATAGCGGGTGCCTTCCGGATCTTTGAAATCGCATACCCGGGTCAGCATCGAGCGCCGTTGCTTCAGCGTGTCGCTGGACAAGTTTTCGGCAGAAACCATTTTCGTGAGATACTGGAGGTATCTGTCCTTCAGCCAATCGAGGGACCGGTCAATCGCCTTGGTTTCCTGCGGCTGCCAGACATCGCCTTGGCGCGCGGCGTAATAATGGTTCGCAAAATCAGGGTCTTCTGGGCCAACGGGGATCGTGATCTTCCGGCCTTTTTGGCCTTCCACTCGGACACGGTACCGGGCTGATCCGTTGCGATTTCGCTCGATCAAAAAGCCCGGAAAGTGTACTCGCACGTCCGTCATCCTCGGTCCCATTGTTTGGGAGTGTAGGATGCCATTTTTATTGTCTTCTCGTCTACAGCCTTCGGCCCCAGAGCCTCGATGCGGACGGTGCCGTCTACGTTGTTCACGGTGACAGCGCCAATCTGGATCCCAGACAGCTGCGCCGCCTTGATCGCGCGCTGGATTGCGGCCTCTGTTACGCGTGGGGCACCCATTCTACTGGACGCCTTTTAGATCGGTGCCGGGAAAGATACCTCCGGGGGCTTTCCAGCCGTGCCACCCGATGCGGTAGAGAAGTCCTCCGATCATTCCTTGGCCCTCCGACGGTTCCAGAATTAGGCCGTGAAGGCATTGATGGCGTAAACGGCTAGCCAGATCAGGCCGCCAGCAATGGCCAGTTTGGCGATGATCGCGTAGATCATGATTTTCTGGGTGCGGGCTGACTGCCGATCGAAATGACGGTCAAAGTTGTCCATTTTGGTTCCTCGCTGATTGGGGTTGGTTTCCGTCGCTGCCCCCTCGATCAATGAGGGGGCACAAAAAGAAACCAGGTGGGATCAGGTGGTTTCGGGGCTGCCGTAGAATAGCGGCAATTCGGTGCCTTCCCGAACCAACTCGACCGCCATCTTGAAGGCGTCTTCAAAGCTCTTTTCCGGGTTGTAGGGCGTCATGATGAATTTCACGGTGGCGCCGCTCTTGCGGTAACGGAACCGGACAGCCATGCGGTAGGGCGCTTCGCCGCGGAACACCGGGATGGCGATAATGATCAGGTTCGGGATGTTCAGAGGTTTGCCCTTTTCATCCGTGTGTTCGTTGATGAAATTGACCTGAGCCTCGCCGGTGTCGCGGTTCGTCGTCACGGACAGATCGCTTTGTTCAAAGACCTGGAACTGCCGGGACATTTGCAGCAGCTGGTGCAGCTGGCCGAATTTCCCTTCGATCTGCTGGGCGGTCGTGATCAGCCGGTTCTCCCAGCCCTGGTTTGCGTCTTTTACATTGCCGTTGATAATGGCCGGGGTGGGATCCAGAATGTCCTTGGCGTTGGCCTCGATGAACTCGCCCATTTCATCCTTGTCCAGGGCCTTTCCGGAAATGCCCATCCATGCCTTCCATTCGTCAGATAGCGGGAAGCTGTAAACCGCCTTGTGGTGGCAGTGGCGGGCCGAGGGGTCGCCTTTGACGTTGAGGGGATCTGCAGGGCCCTTGGCGTGATAGTCGGCAATGCAGGTCAGCCGGGGTGCGGCCATATCGGGCTTTGCGAACAGCACCGAGGTGTCACCGGAAAACCGGTTCGACCAGTCGATGAGGCTTTGCAGGTCTTCGATCTGTGCGGTGCCCTTGCGGCGGGCGGGTTTCAGGTACTCTGCCGCAGCGCGCACATCGCTGGTCAGGTTCTTGATGTCACGGTGCTGGGGAACGGCAACCATCTGCGGCTTGGTCAAATCCAAATCATCCGCCAGTTCGACGGGATCGTGGAGGCCGATTTTTTCCATAACGTCGCGCATGGTCTCGGCGGGGTTCTTCATCACTTCAGGGTCGTCATAAGACATTTTGGATTCTCTTCTGCTTCAGGGTGAAAAGGGTTGGCTGGTTGGCTTAATCCACGTCGCGGATTTCGCCGGTTTCAGGGTCGTGATCGGGCAGATCGCGCACCGGCTGGTGCATCTGTTTCATCATGGGGCTGTAGAGGGTCAGTTCGCCCTGGTCGTTGATGAAGGCGGCGGCGCTGGAGGGCGGCTTTTTCGGTCCCTTGAAGGTGGCAGTTGCGCCCATGGCCACGTCGCCGGAATTGCCAAGGGCATAGTTGACGGTGATCGTCATGCTGCCGCTGCAGCCTTTGGTGCCGTGTTCAGCCTTGTGGTCCAGCAGATCGCACTGCAGCTGACGGTGATCAGTCAGCAGCTGTTTCAGAAAATCTCCGCCATCAAACAGGGACAGGATCTGTTCAACGCTGCGCATTTTGTAGGGGTCCCGGGGTTCCGGCGCGGGTGTTGCGGTGGGGAGTTTGGCGGTCATCACGTCAGGTTCCTTTCCTTATCGTGGGGTTGGGATGCGGCCTGCCCAGCCGTCGAACTCAGTCCGTAGAATGTCGAACCGGTCCCGGGCGATGGGGTTGGTGGCGAGGTCGCGGCGGCTGTCGATCTGGCAGCATTGGCGCAGGAACTCGGCAGCGGCGGCGGTAGTGAACTCGGTATCCGGGAAGCCGCTGCGCACGGCTGTAAATCGGCGGAACTGCGGGTCGTTGCACAGGATGCCGGCCTGTTGTTGCGCGGGAAGATTGCAGAATGGTGTGCGCTGTTCTTGGGCCATTTGATTTACCGGGTTGTGGTTTCTCTGTGGGGCGCGGCGCGGTTAACCGTGAGTGAGGGCTTTTTTGGGGAAGTGCCGCGCCCCCGGGGTGTCTGGTGGGCCGGGGCGCTGCCTCTGCGATCCCCGGCCCCTGCTCGGCCCGGCCTTGTGTCAGGCCGTGGCAGTCCTGATCGGGTCCGGCGCCATGCTCTGGCCGTTGTAGGGGCAGTCAGGGCGGCCATCTGTGGCGCGGATCGCGGGATTCAGGGCGGCGGTGATCCAGTTGTCGATCGCCTGATCCTCGCCCATTCCGCTGGCGTTTACGTCATGCAGCTGGATTTCCATCAGGGCGCGGCGTGGCATGGGGTATGGGTACAGACCGCCGGTTTCGATCACGGCGCAGGCAACAGCATCGCGGCGTTCCCGGCCTGTCAGTTGGCTAATGGTCTGGGCAAATCTTGCGGCTTCTGTGGTCATGAACTGATCCTCGTGAAAAGCGGCGCGGGCAGGATGTGTTTGGAGGAGGATTGACCCGCCCGCGCCATTTCGCGCCCCTGCGCAAGGGCGCGAAACCTCAAGAAAAAGCGGCGCGTGTAATCCTCCAAAAATCACGCGCCGCTATCCGGCTATCTGGGGTCGGGCGGTGCCCGTGGGTGTGTCCTGCCGTGTGGCGCCGGTTTGGCTGCGATATGGGGCAGGGTGATGCGGGCCAGATGGTCAGGCTGCATGGCAGTTGCGATGCGGGTAGCCTTTGGCCTCGGCAATGTCGCGGACCTTCTGGCCCACGCGATCAAGGGTCTGGTCGATCGGTTCCGGCGCAGGCGCGGGGCGGTCGATCAGGTGCCGCGATTGCAGACGGCTGGGGTCGAACCCCTTGCCACGGGCGGCCAGCATGGCCCCCCATGCGGCGGTGAACAGGCTGGGATCGTCAATGTGATCCTCGGGTGATGCGACAACGCCAAGGGCGCCACGGATCACTGCGTTTGATTTGACTTGCATTCAATCCTCCATCGGTTGATGAAGGTGAAGATATAGAACTAAAAACCTATGTCAAGATATAGTAGAAATAAAAAACTATGCAGCGAGAATCAAAAACCCCCGCACGAGGCGGGGGCAGGAAAAGGGAGCGATGGGATGTCGAGTGAAGTTACCGCCAATGGTGTATGTCGCAGGCAAGGGGATGAAGAGCCGAATGCAGATGGCATGACTCTCTTGCCGTTTTCCGAGTGGCAGTTTCAATACTGTGAGGGACAAGAGGAACTGGCAGTTGGGGCGTGGCTTGATAACCGAAGTAACACCATCCATTGGAGAATGGCGAAGGTATTTCCTTGGCGTGGGGGCGGTGACTTTGACTACTTGTCTATATGCCCTTGGTCAAACGATGGTCTGGATTAGTGGCTTGCCTGTGTCGGGTGACTCCGTTCGAATCTTGGCGCCCGAACGCGATATTTGGAATTGGTCTAGAGCAAACTTAATCATGTCTGAGCGATTTGGAGACAGTTTTGTCATACCCTTTACGAAAGCATCCACTTCACTTTGGAGTTCCAGGCGTCTTGCGGTCTGGTTGATCTTTTTTCTGTGAGGCGGCAGGAGGACGTGCTGGGCCAATAGCGATCGGATCGCGACAAGGGGGAAGGCAAGTGCTTTGTCGATTGGTCCGCGAGTGCTGGGGAATTGTGAGTATTCTTTGGTCCACTTTTCTCGGGCTCGTGGTCCGAAGATTTCGAATTCTCTAGGGAGGAACTCGAGGTGATCAAGTTCGTTGTTCAGAAGTTTTTCAACGGGTTTGTTTCGCCTGGGGTCGGGGAGGGTCAGTTGGGGGAACCTATCCACCCACCGCAGTTTTAAGTGTGATAGCTCGTGAAAAAGCGTTCGGGTCGGTATACGATCCGTGATTGAGACAATAATTGCCTCACGGTCATTAAAAAGATATCCAGCGGTCTTAAGTCTGGTGCCAAACCAGGCTCTGGCTAAGCCCGGGTTTTCTTGCGTGAATATCGGTGCCTGGACGTGTTGCCTTATGGTTTCATAGAGGTCTAGGCAGGCCTGTTGTTCTGGGGTGGGGCCGTCTGGGAGAATCTCATTGAGGTTGTGAAATAGTGGTCGCGACTCGGGTGTTACAGGATACCCCTGTTTGTCCCAGAGCTTTGTGAGATCTTGCGCGCTCAAAACAGTACCCCTTGCTTTTGGTGATGATGCTCTTTCGCTAACTGAAAACTGTATTGTTTTTACTCCTGTTGAGTGGGGCAGGAGGTATTTCAATGACTGATAGTGATCTTATTCTTTTTCTTCGGCGGCTTCTGGCTGAGGCCGATCCGCAGCGGCAGCAAGCCCTCGTCCATAGCCAAGAAGCTGCTGTTTTAGCGGTTCGGGTAGCTGGGCAAATAGACGCACGATTTCTTGCTCTTCTGCGGTCTGGGCGCTGCTCATGAACTCTTCCAGCGTCGTCCCCAGGGCGGCGCAAATCTTTCGCATCGTCGCAACGCGAGGGCTTTTGTTGTGCCTGAACATGAGCCGGATAGTGCTGTTGCTCAGACCAGCTTTAGTCGCGAGATTGGACACATTTAGATCCGGGTCAGCGTCGATTGCGGCCTGTAAGCGCGAGAGAAATGGGTCTGGGGTTGGGTTCGATGCCATGTAGTTATTTAGGACTACGTTTGGCGGACGTTCCATGGTTTTAAAGTCCCTTGACGGCATAGAACTAAAAACCTATCCATGAGCCATGGAACAATTCATGGAAGAAATCCGCGCCTATGCTGCGCGGCTGGGGATCTCGCCCTCGACCGTCATCCAAAAGGCGGGTGTCGGGGGCGGGGGCACCTGGGCGAAATGGGAAAGCGGTGAGGGTAGCCCGACGCTGCGCACCGTGGACCGGCTGCGTCAGTACATGGCCGACAATCCGCCGCCAGATGATGCGCCCTGTGATCCGCATACGGAGGAGGCCGCATGACGCGTCCTCGGCTGACCTTGATTGTGAACAATGATGTGTCATGCGCTGACCCTATCGCGGGGTCGGCTCAAACCTCTTGGTCAAATAAGTTTGATCCATATGCGCTAAAGGTCAGCGCGCCTGATCTTTGGTCGCTCTATTTCCGTGCCCGGTTCAACAGCCCGCGCGAAGTGGCTCTGTTCTGTGATGTCAGTTTTCAGACTGCGTTGAACTGGTGGGGCGCTGTTACGGCCCCCGCCAATCATATCGCGTTGTTGGTAATGTTGACCGATCCAGACGCCCCGGCGTTTTTCGGTGCAGAATTGGATCGGGCAGCATGATCGGGCTTGGTCGCAACACCGCAGGCAGTGGGTTCGCCACCCACGCCAGTGCTGACCGGGGGCAGGCGCGCCTGCACATGGTGGCCCCCTTTACCTCCCTGTTGAGAACCTTGCGCGCGGCTGCTGGTGTGGCTGCGCGCATTTTTTCAGGGGTGTGTCATGGGTGAATTGAAGTACCCCGTTCGGGACTATTCCGGGCCGCCCGATTGGGATGATTTGGGCGTTGATTACGCGGGGTCGGGCCTGCTGTTTTTTGGTTTGTCCGTTGATGAATTGATCCGCCGGGCGCGGGGGCAGGTTGCTTTTTTGGCGGTGCCCTATGCAGAGCTGACCACGGGCCGCGCCCTGGTGGCGCAGGAGACCGCCGAATGGCGCGCGCAGCTGCTGCCGAATCTGGTGACTGTGTCACCTGCTGTTGATGTCGAAACGTTGTTGGAAACCGGGCGCGCCTCGGTCAGCCCGGCGAACAATATAGCCCGCTGGCGGCGCATGACGCGGATGTATCTGAAGCCTGCGGACGCGGTCGTTATTCCCCCGATCGGTGGGCGCGAAAAATCGCGTGAGGTCCACCAGATTGCAGAATCGGCGCTGACTGCGAACCGGCCTGTTTATGTGATTGGGGCAGGGGTACGGTTATGAGCGCGCACAGCCCCAAAACCCGCGCCCGCCATCCCAACCCGACGACCTACCGGCGGGAGCCTTTCCAGGTGGCCCATATTCGGTTCGAGGTCTGCGACCACCCGGATCATGGCAAGACATTCGCCCTTTTTGCAGGCGAGGCAGCAGATCCAAAGATGCAGCGTCCGCTGTTCACGGGGTTTGTCCAGCGCGGCATGGGAGCCCAGTTGCGTCGCCTGGCGCATCGGATTGATGAGCTGGAAGCGGGGCTGCCGCCCGAAGGGGGCGAGGATGGCTAAGCCCAAATACCGCGATATCACGATCCGAGGCGTCACATATCAGGACGCAAAAACTGCAGCTGCTGCGCATGGTGTCGGTCGAAACACGGTCCTGAAGGCGTTGCGCAAAGGGCGGCTGGATGGCGTTGGCTTGGATCGTAAGGGCATTCCTGAAATGCCAGTCCGAATCCGCGGCAAAGACTTCAAGAACGCGGCTGCGGCAGCACGTCATTTGGGTGTCAGTCGTAGTGCGATCTATGCGGCTTTGTCTGCGGGTGATCCCGACAGGGTGGGGCGCAAGCGTATCTCGCCCCTTCATTGTTCCAAAGCCTTTGCAGTTGGTGGGCTGCGGTGGCCGTCCTTGCGGGCGGCCAGTATCGATCTTGGGTTTTGTCCTGAATACGTTTCCAAAGCCTACCGATTGAACCGGAAGAGCGCAAAACATCGCATTCTGGCTGCTGCGATGCGCCTTGCCCATCAGCGGCAGTCCGGCCTGACAGGGGGCGGTGATGGCATTTGAGGATGTCAGAAGCAGCCAGGGCCGCAGGGGTCACCCTTGCATGAGGGCGATCTGTGATGAGTGCGGGCGGGACGAGGTGTTTGCCTGTCTGGCTGGTGATTCAGGTCGGGCCTCCAAAAAAGTTCAACAAATGGGCTGGGCGATTGTGAAGGGGACACTTCACTGCCCGGCCTGCGAGCGGAAGAGAAAGGCAGGAAACATGGCAAAGACCGGATCCAGACAGGTGCTGGCCAAGAAAACCACGACGCCGCCACCGCCCAAGACGGGGGTGCGTCAGCCGACGCGGGAACAGCGGCGCGAGATCATGGGACTGCTGGAAGTATCCTATGATCCCGATGCTGGACGCTACAAAGGTACCGAAACGGATGAAACCCTGGCCGATGTTCTTGGCGTGATGCCGGGGTGGGTGGCCGAAATCCGCGAAGGCTTCTTTGGCCCATCAGGCGGCAATGAGGAATGCGAGGCCCTAGCAGCTGAGATCGTCTGCTTTTTGACCGATGCGCGCGCTCAAATGATGGAGCAAAATGCGGCGATCGGTAAGTTGGGCGAACTGACTGAGCAGGCGCGCGGCCTGGCTGAACGGTTGGCCAAGGTTGAAAAGGCCGTTGGCCCGCGTGTCATGGCGAGGGCGAAATGAGCGCACCAGCCAATCACCTGCAGCCTGTGGATGTCGGCGGCCTGCCGGAATACCCGATCGAGGCGGGCGAGCGGCTGGAAAGCCATTACTTTGTCGAGTTCCACTATCAGCGGTGGCTCACCAGTGACACGCGGCTGCTGGCGGATCTTGAGGTCCGTTCGGTCTTTCTGGACCTGGTGTTTCTGTCTCAAACCCAGTCGCCGGTCGGAACACTGCCGACCAACCCAAAGCTGTTGGCGAAACTGGTGGGCGTCTCGCAGGAGGTCTTTGACGGCCTTTGCGGGCGCGAGGTCGGGCCGTTGCATGGCTGGTCCCTGTGCCTGTGTGATGGTGTACAGCGGCTTCACCATCGGGTTGTTCTGGAGCTGGCGCTGAAAGCGGTCACCTCAAAGAAGCGGAACGCCGCAGCCAATGCCAATGAGCGCCAGCGCAAGCGGTTTGCCAGCATCCGCAAGAGCCTGGGGGATATTCCAGGCGGTGCCCGGTTTGCCGAAAGCCAGTCGATGGTCGAGCGGATCAGTGACTGGATCGAGGCGGAGTATCCCGGCGGCAGTTGCACCGTCACCCGCGTGAAAGAGGCGCTCACCGCCCTGTCGATGCAGGACTAAATATCTTCCGAAAATCTTCCGCCGGAAGAAAACGGAAAGCCCCCGGAAAGTTTCAGGAAAGTTTTGGAGGATTTTGGAAGTTCCCTGGCCTGATTTCTTCCAGAAATCGCGGTTCTGAAAGGAGATAGGAAAGAAAAAGATAGCGAAAAGATAAACGCAGGCGCGCCGCAATTGGCGCAGGTGGATGTGGATAAGTCGGGCGGGGCTTAGAAAAGGCAGGCAGATGGATACGAAAGAGCAGGCAGTGGGTGAAAAGCGGGTGCAGGTGCATCTGATTGATACGTTGGTTCGGCTGGGGCTGGTCAAGCCAACGGGAATGACGGTCGCGCAGTTCGAAATGATGCAGGAGGAACTGCGCGGTAAGCTGGCCTATATGACAGAGTTGAACCTGCAAGCGCTGGCCGAACAGGTTGGCAATCTGGCGGGCGGAAAGAACAGGGATCGGTTTCCGATCGCGGCCAAGATCCTGAAATGGGCAGCGGACATACAGGCACCCGCAGATGATGCATCGCCGTTGTTTCGCGCGGTGTTTGGCGGGGAGCTGGGGCGCGCGGCCATGGCCGAGGATTTCGGGCCGGAGCTGCTGATGCAACTGCGTCGGAACCGGGTTTGGCCCAGAGAATTTGACGTGCGGCAGATTCGCGAACGTGCGTCAGATGCCAGGCGGCGCATTGCCAAGATCGAGGAGGTGGAGCGTCGTGGTGGTAGTCTGAGCAACGATGATCAGATGTTTCGGGCTGGTCGTGCCCGTGCTGCAGAGAAATGCCGCCGGATTGTTCGGCTGGTTGCGGAGGGTGCGCAGTGACTGAACAGGTTGTGATCGTTTGCCCGTCCGGTGTCGCCCGTCTGCAGGAAGAGGCTGAGCGTATCGCCGCGATCAAGGCGCGCGGGGCGGTTCCGGTGGAGTGTGGTCCTGAAATCTCGGTTGCGCCGGGCCGGGGCCCTATGATCCGCTTCACGCCTCGGGAAATCCGGAAGACCGATAGCGGTGGCTTTGTTTCAACACGATCTGGATATGAAGGGCGTGATGCGGCACGGGTGGCGGATGTGTTCGACGAAATGGAGCGCGCTGCACTCAAGGCGCATCAGGCCATGCAGGTGCGGAGAAGGCGCGAGGGGAAGGATCCGCAGCCATACCACGCGCCATTTACGCCAGGACAGATCAGTGCGGGCAGGGACTATGCTGCGCTGGTCGAGCGGGTGAACGCGTCTGGTGTAAAGTGCTCTTCACTTGAGGCGATCAATACCGGTGGGTGCGGCGGTGGTGATCGAGAGGAGGCGGTTCTTCGGGACTTCCAGAGGTTGCGGGCTTTGCATCGCCGGGTCGGTGGCGGGCTGGCAAAGGAGGTGCGGCGTATCCGTCCGTCGCAGAATGGCGGTAGGGCGCGCTCGACTATCTATGTTCGACGCCTCGTTGATCTGGTCTGTCTCGGTGGTCTGTCGCTGGAGAGGGTCCTGGCGTTGCACGGGTGGGCAAAGGACGGGCGATCGATCAAGGCTCTGCGGCGGTCTCTCTGTTCGGCTCTGGACAGAATGCAGGGCTATGATCTCGCGGTCTGATAAAAGGGTATTGACACTTAACCCACCTGCAGACCATGAATAGTACATCATCAAGAAATGCGCCCACGGGAAACCGTCGGGCGCTTTTGCGTTTGGGGGAGAGCTTATGCCGAAGAAACCCTGTGCGCAGGGCGGGTGCTCCCGTCTGGTTGAGGTTGGGACGATCTACTGCAAGGCGCATGAACGTGCCGAGAAGCAGAACCGGGACCGACCTTCGGAGGCA
>NZ_JAXGFT010000014.1:0-124258 GCF_041008785.1 Pseudophaeobacter sp. 1A16562
GTGACCGCCTGAACGGCACGCCTAGAAAGTGCCTTGGATGGCGCACCCCACTCGAGGCGTTCAGAGAAGAGATGATGAAACTGAGATAGCGGATACTGTCGCAACGACCCTTGAGCCATCACGACAGGGCGCCACTATGATGCGCCCTGTCGACACTCAATCAGGTTGCTGTATTGCGCGCCTATGCGCTGATCTTGTCACGCGGCTGTGCTGCGCTCAGCGTTTCAAAGGCTTCATTCTGGGACAGGAAGATCTGGCCGCTCAGCGCATCCAGGAAATGGCTGCGTTTCAGACGATCCATGACTGGCCCTTTAACCTCGGACATATGCAGCTGGATCCCCATGTCAGACAGCCGTTGGTTCATTTCCTCAAGCGATTCAAGCGCACTCAGATCGATTTCGTTCACTGCGGAGCACATCAGCACGACGTGTTTGATCTCATCACGGCCTTCGTGCACGCGCGCCAGGATCAGGTCCTCCATACGCCGCGCGTTGGCGAAGTACAGGCTTTCGTCGATCCGGAGCGTGACGAGCGAAGGATCGGTCACCACGTTATGGCGGTGAATGTTACGGAAATGCTCGGTTCCCGGCACCTGCCCCACCTCGGCCACGTGCGGGCGCGAGGTCTTCCACACGAACAACAAAAGCGAGACCAGCACACCAGCAGCGACACCGGTTTCCACACCAACCAACAGCGTCAGCAGGATCGTGGTCAGAACCGCGGCGAAATCGGCTTTGGAATAGGTCCAGGCAGTTTTGAGAATCTTCAAATCAACCAGTGAAAGGACCGCAATGATGATGGTCGCTGCCAGTGTTGCCTTGGGAAGAAAATACAGCAGCGGAGTCAAAAACATGGCGGCAAAGGTCAGCCCAACGGCGGTAAAGGCGCCCGCAGCCGGGGTGCGCGCACCGGCGTCAAAGTTAACGACCGATCGAGCAAAACCGCCTGTCACCGAATAGCCACCAGACAAGGCAGAGGCCAAGTTCGCAGCGCCAAGGGCTTTAAGCTCTTGGTTTGGATCAATTTTCTGGCGGCGCTTGGCGGCCAAGGTCTGCGCGACCGAGACACTTTCAACATAGCCGATAATGGTGATCAGCGCTGCAGGACCAATCAGGGCCGGAACCAGCGCCCAGTCGATCATCGGCAGGCCAATCGGCGGCAGACCGGTCGGCACCTCGCCCACCACGGAAACCCCCATCTCAGGCAGGTTCAGCGCCCAGGACAATACGATCGTTCCGATGACGGCAAAGACCGGGCCAACCCGGGCTGCGGTTCCGGCGGCGCCTTTTGACAGGCCGACCTTTTGGTGCAGCACGTTCGCCATATGTCGGCGCACCCAGATCAAAAAGCCGAGGGCCAGCGCGCCGACCCCGAGGGTCCAGAAATTGACCTGACCAAGCCCCTGCCCCAGCGACAGCAGAATTTCCGGCAGATTGTGACCATGCGCCGGAATGCCCAACAAATGCTTCATCTGGCTAACTGCGATCAGCAGCCCCGAGGCCGTAATGAACCCAGCGATCACGGGATGCGACAGCAGGTTGGCCACCACACCCAGACGCAAGGCCCCCATCGTTGCCAGCATCAAGCCGGACAGCAGTGCCAGCACGGCGGCGGCGGCAGTGAACTCTGCAACAGTGTCCAGACCCAGCGGCGCCAGCGCAGATGCGCTCATCAACGACACCACGGCGACCGGCCCCACGGCCAGGGCACGCGAGGTGCCGAAGATCGCATAGGCCACCAAAGGCAGGATCGACGCGTAAAGCCCGACCTCGGCAGGTAGCCCGGCGAGCAAGGCATAGGCCAGTGACTGCGGGATAAGCATGATCGTGACGATCACTGCCGCTGTCATATCCCCGGTGAAATCAGGGCGGTCATACCGTCGTCCCCAGTCCAAAATTGGAAACAGGGATTTCAAGTCGATGCGGGACAGTGGCGAAGACATTGCGGAGGCTTTCCTGAGAATGGATCGCGCCGCGCACCCGATCAGGTGTCAACGCGCTCAATACATATTCGTAAAAGCATATATATATTCGATGAGAGGGAGGAAAGCCCTTTCATTAAAATTGTTACCGCACGCCCCTGTACGCCCTCGTAAAACACTGTTAAAAAAGAATTAAGTACGAAGGATACTGCAAAGCCGCCCTTCAATTTCTGCCGGTGTTATTGCAAAAACACCGGGGCAATTTTGCATGTTGCGACTTGCAGAAACGCAGGTCCGGCGCTTAGCCGCACAAGAAGGGGAATGCGCCCCTCCCTACCCTTTGCGATTTTCTATGGATTCACGTCGAACCTTCGGACTTCAGGGCTATTTGGGTATTTACGCCCATGCTTGAGAACTTGGCCTCAACGCCATGCTCAAATGCTGATGGTATCCCGTGGCGGTTAACTTCGGTAAATGGTGGATGGACGGCAGCTGACCGCGCAGGAGGTTGCTAAAAATAAGCACGGGCAATTTGAAGCATCCCTTGCTTCTGCTTCAGCGTTAACCTCCGCCTTTACCGTTTTGGATCCATTTCGAAGGGAAACGAGCGAAAATCCTGTGCCTTTGTCTTTGCAGTGATGTGAGGACGAGGGCTATCTGCACTATTGCAGGCCTGAAATGCAAAACCGCAAGGCCGGTGGGCACTTGCGGTTTCGAGACTGATGTCAGTCAATCGGGGCCAGACTGCGGAAATTAACGATCTGGCCCCGGATTTTGGCGCTATTCGTTAAAAGAACGCCTGCAGACCGGTCTGAGCGCGACCCAGGATCAGCGCGTGAACGTCGTGCGTGCCCTCATAGGTGTTGACCGTTTCCAGGTTCACCATGTGGCGGATGACCTGGAATTCCAGGCTGATGCCGTTACCGCCGTGCATGTCGCGGGCCATGCGGGCGATGTCCAGCGCCTTGCCACAGTTGTTCCGCTTGACGATCGAGATCATCTCGGGCGCGGCATTGGCGGCGTCCATCAAGCGACCAACACGCAGCGAGGCCTGCAGGCCAAGGGTGATTTCGGTCTGCATATTGGCCAGTTTCAGCTGGAACAGCTGGGTGTTGGCCAGCGGACGTCCGAACTGGGTGCGGTCCAGACCATACTGACGTGCGGCGTGCCAGCAGGCTTCGGCGGCGCCCATCGCACCCCAGCTGATGCCGTAACGTGCGCGGTTCAGACAGCCGAACGGACCTTTGAGTCCTTGCACGTGCGGCAGCAGCGCGTTTTCACCGACTTCGACGCCATCCATGACGATTTCACCGGTGATGGAGGCACGCAGCGACGCCTTGTTTTGGATTTTCGGCGCGGAGAGGCCCTTCATGCCTTTTTCCAGCACGAAGCCACGGATCTTGCCGCCGTGCTCTTCGGATTTTGCCCATACGACAAAGACATCGGCGATCGGCGCGTTCGAAATCCACATCTTGGAGCCGGTCAGCTTGTAGCCAGTCGCGGTCTTCTCGGCGCGGGTTTTCATGCCTGCGGGATCAGAGCCGGCATCGGGCTCGGTCAGGCCAAAGCAGCCGATCCATTCACCAGATGCCAGTTTCGGCAGGTACTTCTTGCGCTGCTCTTCGCTGCCATAGGCATAGATCGGGTACATCACCAGCGAGCTTTGCACCGACATCATCGAGCGATAACCGCTGTCGACGCGCTCAACTTCGCGCGCAACCAGGCCGTAAGACACATAGCCTGCGCCCAACCCGCCGTATTCCTCGGGGATGGTGGTGCCCAGCAGACCCATCTCGCCCATCTCGCGGAAAATGGCGGGATCTGTGTGTTCGTTTTCATATGCTTCGGTAACGCGCGGCTGCAGCTTTTCCTGCGCATAGGCACGGGCCGAAGCAGCGATCATGCGCTCATCTTCGTTCAGCTGGTCGTCCAGACGCAGCGGATCTTCCCAGTTGAAGCCGCTCAGATCGGGCGCATCCTTAGCCCGCAGTTTAGGTGCATCGGTCATGTCTTGCCCCTTTGTCGTTGATGTTGAAACCTGCGGCGACCCTAACGGTGGGTTAAGGAAAAAAACAGCGAGACTTTTGCAAGCATATATGAGTAAAAAGCATACATGAGTGCACCACGTCGTTTTCTCCCGTCCATTTCTGCCCTGCGCGCGCTCGAGGCACTGGATCGTTTGGGCAGTGCATCGGCGGCGGCGGCCGAATTGTCGCTGACCCAAGGCGCGGTGAGCCGCCAACTGCAGGCGCTCGAACGGCAACTGGGGCTGGATCTGGTGCACCGGGACAAGAAAAAACTGACCCTGTCGGCCGAAGCGCAGGAATACGCCGGAGAAATCCGTGCCGCGCTGAACCAGATTGCCCAGTCGACGCTGCGCCTTCAGACCGCGCCCTTGGCTGGAACGCTGAATCTCGCGATCCTTCCGGCCTTTGGCATGCGCTGGCTGATGCCGCGCCTGCCGGAATTTGCTCGGCTGCATCCGGATGTTACCATCAATATGACGACGCGGCTGGAGCCTTTCAGCTTTGCCAGCGAACCCTTTGATGCGGCGATCCATTTTGGCCGCGCAGAATGGCCGGGCACCGACGCCCTGTTGTTGAAACATGAACAGCTTTTACCGGTCTGCGCGCCGGATCTGGTGGTCGGCACGGCCTTGCGCGGCCCCAAAGACATTCTGAACCTTCCACTCTTGCATATTCAGACCCGCCCCGAGGCCTGGTCGGATTGGTTTGCCGCACAAGGCGTGGAGGCGCCAGAGACCGTTAGTGGTACCATGTATGATCAATTTGCAACCATTACTCAGGCCGCAATGCACGGGTTGGGGGTCGCCTTGATGCCGGATTATCTGGTGGAGCAAGATCTGGCGACCGGGCGGTTGGTGGCGCTGCACCCTGCCCCGACAGAAACGCGCGGCGCCTATTATCTGGTCTGGCCGACCAGCAAATCCAACGCGCCCGCGCTGCGCAAATTCCGCGACTGGCTGGCCACCAAGGCGCAGCCCGAAGATCCGCTGCCGCGTTGAACCACGCCCAACCACTAGGCAAAACAAAGGGGGGGGCGTCCGTACCCCACCGCACACCAATCGTGCACCCTGCGTGCGCCGCTGTGGCCCAATCCATGGGACCAAGCGGAGCACGCAAATTTGGAAGAATTAGCCGAGCGCGTAACCTGCGCCGCGCACCGTGCGCACAGGATCGTCGCCGCCATGCTGGGTCAGCGCCTTACGCAGCCGCCCGATATGTACGTCGACGGTGCGGGTGTCGACGTAGATGTCGCGGCCCCAGACCCGGTCCAGCAGCTGTTCCCGGCTCCAGACCCGGCCCGGCTTTTCCATGAAGGTCGACAGCAGGCGGAATTCGGTCGGCCCCAGTTTCAGGGGCTGGTCCGAACGGCTGACCTTGTGGGTCTCCGCATCCAGAATGATGTCGTCAAACTCCAGCCGCACGCCAACGGTGGACGGACGCACCCGGCGCAACTGGGTCCGCACCCGCGCCATCAGCTCGATCACCGAATAGGGTTTTACCACGTAGTCGTCAGCGCCGGTTTCCAGACCGCGCACCTTGTCCACCTCTTCGGAACGGGCCGAGAGCATGATGATCGGAATGCCGCGGGTTTCGGGCCGTGTCTTCAGGCGGCGGCAGACTTCGATCCCGCTGAGGTTCGGCATCATCCAGTCCAGAACGATGATGTCCGGCGTGTCCTCCTCGACCAAAAGCAGCGCCTCTTCGCCGTTTTCGGCGCGGATCACACGGAACCCGTCTGCTTCGAGGTTGTAGGCCAGCACTTCACGTTGGGCCAATTCGTCCTCGACGACCAGAACAGTGGGCTGATCGGCAGCCATGTCTTAGACCTCCTGCGGAGTGGTTGAGGTGGTATCGGCCTTGGGCCGGTCGTCCTCGGGACGGCTGCCGGTAACCAAGTAGATCAGCTCTTCGCAGATCGAGGTCACGTGATCGCCCATGCGTTCGATGTTCTTGGCGATGAAATGTAGATGCATACAGGGCGTGATGTTGCGCGGATCTTCCATCATATGGGTCAGGAATTCGCGGAATAGCGCATTATACATCTGGTCGACGTCGCGGTCGCGGGTGATCACATCGCCCGCCAGTTCGACATCGCGCTGGATATAGGCGTCCAGCGCATCCTTCAGCATCAGTTCAACCTCACGCGCCATCCGGCGCAGGGCGGCGGCGCTGTCCAGCGCATCATGGCCCTGGATCAGGACCCCGGTGCGTTTGGCGATATTCTTGGCGTAATCGCCGATGCGTTCCAGATTGCCGGCGATCTTCATCACCGACAGCACCACGCGCAGATCCACCGCGGCCGGGGCGCGGATGGCGATCACCCGAGCAGCTTCCTCGTTGATCAGCTCTTCGAGCCCGTCGATGGCCTTGTCGTCGGCGCGCACCTTCTGGGCCAGTTCCTCGTCCCGGGTTTCCAGCGCGCGCGCGGATTCCATGATGGCGGCTTCGACCAGCCCGCCCATTTTCATGATCCGGGCCTGGATCGCCTCCAGATCCCGGTCAAATGCGGATGCGATATGTTGCTCTTCCATGTCTCAGTCCTTGCAATGAGGGATCAGCCGATACGGCCGGTAATGTAGCTTTCGGTCCGCGGATCTTCGGGGTTGGTGAAGATCTGACCGGTGTTGCCGAACTCAACCAGGTTGCCGAGGTGAAAGAAGGCGGTTTTCTGGCTGACGCGGGCCGCTTGCTGCATCGAGTGGGTGACGATCACCACCGAATAGCTCGCGCGCAGCTCGTCGATCAGCTCTTCGACCTGGGCGGTCGCGATCGGGTCCAGCGCCGAACACGGCTCGTCCATCAGCAGGACTTCGGGTTCGGTCGCCACGGCGCGGGCGATGCACAGACGCTGCTGCTGACCACCGGACAGGCCGGTGCCGGGCGCATGCAGGCGGTCCTTTACCTCATCCCATATGGCGCCGCGGCGCAGGGATTTTTCGACGATCTCATCCAGTTCGGCCTTGCTCCGGGCCAGCCCGTGAATGCGCGGGCCATAGGCCACGTTGTCATAGATCGATTTCGGGAAGGGGTTCGGTTTCTGGAACACCATGCCAACCTTGGCGCGCAGCTGCACCGGATCGACCCGCTTGTCATAGATGTCTTCGCCGTCCAGCAGGATCTTGCCGGTGACGCGGCAGATGTCGATGGTGTCATTCATCCGGTTCAGGCAACGCAGGAAGGTCGACTTGCCACAGCCCGAAGGACCGATAAAGGCGGTCACGGTATTGTCTTCGATCTCGACATTGACGTCTTTGATCGCGTGGGTGTCGCCGTAATAGACGTTGACGTCGCTGGCCGAGATTTTGATCGTGTTGGTCACAGTCTTATCCAGTCTACTCATGTCGTTCATATCGGTGCCCCCTACCAGCGGCGTTCAAAGCGGCGGCGCAGGATCACGGCCACCGTATTCATGGTTACGAGGAAAACCAAAAGGATAATGATGCCGCCCCAGGCCCTCTCGTAAAAGGCCGGGTCGGCGCGTTTGGCCCATTCATAGATCTGCGCGGGCATGGCCGAGTTCGGCGCCAGCAGACCATCGGCCAGGGTTTCCGGCGCGTTGGAGGCGATGAAGCCCACCATGCCGATCAGCAAGAGCGGCGCGGTTTCGCCCAGTGCCTGCGCCAGGCCGATGATGGTGCCGGTCAGGATGCCGGGCGCGGCCAGCGGCAGCACATGGTGGAACACCGCTTGCATTTTCGAGGCACCGACACCCAGTGCCGCATCGCGGATCGACGGGGGCACCGCCTTCAACGCCGCGCGGGTCGAGATGATGATCGTGGGCAGGGTCATCAGCGTCAGTACCAAGCCACCCACCAGCGGCGCCGACATCGGCAGGTGCATGTAGTTGATGAACACCGCGAGGCCGAGGATACCAAAGACGATGGACGGTACAGCGGCGAGGTTCGAGATATTCACCTCGATCACATCGGTGAGCCAGTTCTTGGGCGCAAATTCCTCAAGATAGATCGAGGCTGCAACCCCAATGGGCAGGGCCAGCGCCAGCACCACCAGCATCATGAACAGGGAACCCATCATCGACACGCCGATGCCGGCGGCCTCTGGGCGTTGATCCGAGGCATCCGCGCCGATGATGAAATCGATGTTGAAGGTCTTCTCGATCACGCCTTCAGCAACCAGCGCATCGACCAGATCCAGCTGCGCGGCCGAGATGTTCTTGTCATTCTCGATGCTGTCGCGGTTGACGCGCCCTTTTAGGTAACCATCAACGCGGCTTTGCGCGAGAAAGCGGAACTCGACCGTCTGTCCGATCTGGTCGGGATTTTCGATCACAAAGGCCCGCAGCTGTGCCACGGCGTTCTTGGACAGAAGGCCGGCCATGTCCTTGGATTTGAGCCCGGTTTCGATGCCGCGCGCGTCGATCATGTCCTGCATCGCGCCCTTGACCAGCGGGGCATAGCCGAAGGTGGTGACCTTCTTGATGTCCTCGATGTCGCGGTTGCCCTTCTTGTCGAGTTTGCTTTCCAGCAGCTCCACGTTCAACGTGACAAAGGTCTGCTGAAAGGCGCCCGCGCCGCGGCCCACGATGGTGGTGACCAGGACGGCCAGCATCATCAGGCCCACAAGGATGGCCGCAATGCCATAGGCCTTGAACCGGGTCTCAGCGGCGTTGCGTTTGCGGGTGCGGGGGCTTTGCGACAGGAGCGATCCGCCCTTGGTCGTCTGTGGCCCGCCAGAGCCGCCGGAGGTGTGACTGATATCGGTCATTAGTCGTACTGCTCCCGGTATTTGCGCACGATATAGAGGGCCAGAACATTGAGCCCCAGCGTCAGAACAAAGAGGGTCAGGCCCAGAGCGAAGGCGACCAGCGTTTCCGGGCTTGCGAAATCGGTGTCGCCGGTCAGCTGGCTGACGATGCGGGTGGTGATGGTGGTCATCGATTCAAGCGGGTTGAGCGAGAATTTGGCAATCGCCCCTGCCCCCATGACCACGATCATGGTTTCGCCGATGGCGCGCGAGGCTGCCAGCAGCACGGCGCCGACGATGCCCGGCAACGCGGCCGGCAGAACCACCTGACGCACGGTTTCGGATTTGGTGGCACCAAGGCCAAGTGAGCCATCGCGCATCGACTGCGGCACCGCGTTGATGATGTCATCGGACAGGGACGAGACAAAGGGGATCAGCATGATGCCCATGACCAACCCAGCCGTCAGAACCGAGGTGGCGCCGCTCATCCATTCGACGCCAAGAACGCCGTTTTCGCCCTGACCGAAGAAGCGCACCAGCAAGGGGCCGACAGTCAACAGGGCAAAGAGACCATAAACGATGGTCGGGATACCTGCGAGGATCTCCAGCAGAGGCTTGGCGAAGGCGCGCACCGCCGGGCCGGCGTATTCAGAGAGGTAGATCGCTGCGAACAACCCCACGGGCACTGCCACCAGCAGCGCGATGAAGGAAATATAGAGCGTGCCCCAGAGCAGCGGCAGGATCGACAATTCGCTGTCACCGCGAAAATTCGGCGCCCAGGTGGTGCCAAAGAAGAAGTCGGTCCAGGAATGCAGCCCAAAGAAATTCTTGGTTTCAAACAGCATCGACAGAACGATGCCGATCGTGGTCAGGATCGCCAGAGAGGCCGCTAGGATCAGCAGCGCCATGACAACCCGCTCCACCACGTTGCGGGCGCGGAAATCCTTGTCCGACTTGCGATATGCCAACCCAAAGCCGCCAAGCGCCAGCAAGAGGACCGCGACGGTCATTGCCGTGCGGCCTGTGTGCGACAGCCCCCGGTAGGCGCGCGCGGCGTCCAGAACTTCGGGACGCACATCAGCGCCAAGCGCGACGCCAACCTCCCCCAGAATGCCCCGCAGGTCGCCGGTCTCGCTGTCAAATTCGCGCACTTCACGGGCGCTCAGCGCGCCCTGCTCAACCGCCAGATCCAGCCCTTCGGCCACCCGGCGCACATCGCTCATCACGAGGCTGAGCGAGGCGTTTTCCGGCACCAGATCCGCGGGGATCATGGAGGACACCCGGTTTTCGATCAGCATGGGCTGGGCCAATAGCCAGATCACCAGAGCCGCCAAAGACGGGATCAGTGCGCTCAACCCCACATGAGAGCCGTAGTAGCTCGGCAGGGAATGCAGCAGGCGGGGGTCACCACCGGCCGAAGCAAGCGCGCGGCGACGGCCCAGAACATATCCGGCGGCCGCGATGACACAGAGTAGAACAACAAGCCAGAACGTCGGCATCAAAGGCTCCGTTTGGTGGCGGATTAAAATTCAGAGTGTCCGATTGGACAGAGAAAT
The DNA here is from genome assembly GCF_041008785.1 of Pseudophaeobacter sp. 1A16562. Classification (NCBI taxonomy): domain Bacteria; kingdom Pseudomonadati; phylum Pseudomonadota; class Alphaproteobacteria; order Rhodobacterales; family Roseobacteraceae; genus Pseudophaeobacter; species Pseudophaeobacter sp. 1A16562. The sequence goes on from NZ_JAXGFT010000014.1 coordinate 10,209, forward strand.
GGCCGGGGGAACGTCCCCCGGCCAAATCAGATCAGCGGGGGAATGATTAGGAGTTTCCACCCATTACGTCTTCGTTTGCAACCGCTTCCTGGGTTTTCGCCAGTTCCGGGTCTGCAACCAGACCGTATTCGGCCAGCGGGCCATCGGGGCCTGCAACTTCGTCGGCGATGAAGAATTCAGCATATTCTTTCAGGCCGGGGATCACGCCGATGTGGGCTTTCTTCACGTAGAAGAACAGCGGGCGCGAGACCGGGTATTCGCCGGTTGCGATGCTTTCGGTGGAGGGAACGATACCGGACATGGTTGCGACCTGCAGTTTGTCGGTGTTGTTCTCGTAGAAGGCCAGACCAAAGACGCCGATGCCGTCTTTGTTGCTCTCGATGCGGGCCAGAGTCTCGGTGTAGTCACCGTCGATGTCCACGGAGACGCCGTCGGTGCGCAGGGAGATACAGGCTTTCTCGGCTGCTTTCTTCTTGGCTTTGTCGCTGTCACCTTCGGCGCCGGCCAGGATGTGCTCGAATGCGCCGGTGGCTTCGCAGCCTGCCAGGATCACCTTGTCTTCGAAGACTTCGCGGGTGCCGTGCTTGGTGCCGGGGATGAAGGCCTGGATCGGCTGCGCCGGGAAGGCCGGGTTCACGTCGGCCCAGGTTTTGTTCGGGTTGGCGACCATTTTGCCGTCGACCATGATTTCGTCGGACAGAGCCAGGTACCAGTCGGTCGGGGTGAATTCGAAACCGTTGCCGTTGATGTCGGAGGCAAAGACAATGCCGTCATAACCGATACGGACTTCGATGATGTCGGTGACACCAGCTTCGGCACAGGCTTTGATTTCTTTGTCTTTGATTTTGCGCGATGCGTTCGCAACGTCGATGGTGTTTTCGCCAACACCTTCGCAGAAACGCTTGAGACCGGCCGAAGAACCGCCGGATTCAACAACCGGTGTCGGGAAGTCGAAGTTTTCGCCAAAGGCTTCGGCAACGATCGAGGCATAGGGCAGCACGGTCGAGGAGCCGGCAACCTGCACCTGATCACGTGCGGCGGCAGCGGTGGCCGAAACGGCAGCGATTGCCAGGGCGGATGCGGAAAGTTTCACAAAGGACATTTCAGTCTCCATGAGGTGTTAGAAGGTTCACGATCACCCCCACGATGATCTTGGCCTCCTGCTAAAGGGCGGTCATGTGGCTTTTGTGACAGGTATGTAACAGGCATATGACAATCGCCGGATTGTGACGGAAATTGTGACAAAAACCTTATCCTACTGGTTCACGGCGCCCATACGCCCCTGTGCAATCCGCAAGGAGGCGTTCATACCCTTCGTTTTTCGGAAGCGGATGGTGGCGCAGGAAGGTTACTGCGGCAGGATCACGGTGAAGGATGCCCCTGCCCCAAGATCGCTTTCAACCCTCAGTCGGCCCCGGTGCCGGTTGATGATGTGTTTGACGATTGCCAGACCCAGACCGGTACCGCCCAGCTCGCGCGAGCGATGGCTGTCGGCGCGGTAGAAACGCTCGGTCAGGCGTGGCAGATGTACCGGATCAATGCCCGGACCATTGTCGATCACCTGGATGCGGGCCGCCGGAGCGCGCAGGGCCGGATCCCGCTCCATCGGCGTCAGCACCACGCGCACCTCATCGCCACCGTATTTGATGGCGTTTTCGATCAGGTTGGTGAAGACCTGTTGCAGCTGATCGGAATCGCCGGTGACATGCACCGGCTCGTCGGGCGCCTCAAGCGACAGGGCGACATTGCCGGCCTCAGCCAGCGGCTGCATGGATTTTAGGGTGGATGTCAGATGCGCCGTAAGGTCCAGTTTTTCTTTTGGCCGCACCCGCTCCGCGCTTTCGACGCGGTTAAGGGACAGAAGATCGCCGACCAGACGGTTCATCCGGCTGGCTTCCCCTTCCATGATCGCCAGGAAGCGATCACGGGCTGCCGGATCGTCGCGGGCGGCGCCGCGCAGGGTTTCGATAAACCCCATCAGCGCGGTCAACGGCGTGCGCAATTCATGGCTGACGTTGGCGACGAAATCGCGGCGCATCTGGCCAGCCTGTTCGCGCTCGGTCACGTCGGTGAAACACAACAGTACGGCGCCGCCATTGACGGCGCCGATGCCGGGGACGTAGCGCAGGCTCACCTCGAATGTGGTGTCCTGCGCGCCGTCATTGGACAGATGTCGGGCGGTGCGCGCAGATTTGTCCTGCAGACAGGCTTCGATTGCAGCGGTGACGCCGGGCTGGCGCAGAATGGTGGCGAAGTGCCGCCCCTTCAGTTGCTGCCCCAAAAGGGTGGTGCCGGCCGCATTGGCACCGATGAAGCGTTCGGTCTGATCTACCAGCACCGCAGGCAGCGGGATGGCTTCGAGAAACCCTTCGATCAGCTCTTGCGTCATGGCACTTTGGCCCCTTTTGGATGGCGGTTCGGCCCGTGTACCTTTCCAATGTAACGGTTTTATTATGACGCTGCGGCCGCCGCGACCGCCTCGGAGAACACCGCCAGTAGCGCCGCCGGGTCCTCCAGACCAACCGACACCCGGAAGAACCCTTCGCTGAGGCCGAGGCCCGCGCGTTCTTCTGGCGTCAGGGCCCGGTGCGACGAGGAGGCCGGATGCGACAGGGTGGTGCCCACATCACCCAGCGTCGGGGCAAAGTTCAGCCCGTCCGCCGCGCGGGTAAATGCGTTGGCCGCGGCCCGGCCGCCTTCGAGTTCGAAGCTGACCATATTGCAGCCCTGCCCCTTGAGCAGATCCATGGCGCGGTCATGATCCGGGTGATCTTTGCGCGTCGGGTAGATCACGCGCTTGACACCCGGCATCCCGGCCAGATGATCGGCCAGCGCCGCAGCCGTGGCCTGGCTGCGCTCGAACCGCAGCTCAAAGGACAGCATGCCGCGCTCGGCCAGCCAGCAATCAAACGGGCTGGGCGTCATGCCGGTGGTGACGGAAAACACGCTGAGCCGTTCATTCAGCGCCGGATCGCGTGCCACCACATAGCCCAGCATCACATCGGAGTGGCCGGCCAGCAGTTTGGTGATCGAATGGATGACGATATCGGCGCCGTGGTCGAACGGCTGAAACCCGCGCGGAGTGGTAAAGGTATTGTCCACCACCAGCAGAATGCCGGTTTCCTTGCACAGGGCGGACAGCCCGTCGATATCCGCCACCGCCAGCGTCGGGTTCGACACGGTTTCGACCAGGATCATCTTGGTCTCCGGACGGATCGCAGCACGCACGGCCGCAATATCCGCCGGATCGGCAAGGCTGGTTTCGATCCCCAGACGCGGCAGGTCTTCCTTCATGAGGCGCAGCGAGCGGCCATAAAGCTGGTTGCCGCCGATCACGTGATCGCCGGTCTTTGTCAGCCCCAGCAGAACCGCAGAAACCGCTGCCATGCCCGAACCGGTGACAACCCCGCCCGACATGCCTTCCATCGCATCCAGACGTTTGGCCACCACATCCGCGTTCGGATGTCCCTCGCGGGAGTAGGTATAGCCGTGCACTCGGCCTTCATACTGGTCATCCAGCGCATCAGGGGTTTCGCTGGCGTAAACCACCGAGGGGCTGAGCGGCGTCACGACCGGGTGGCTGGCACTATGGGGAAGCGGATCGGGCCGCATCAGCGAGCCTTTGGAATTTCTCATTTAGTCGACCTTTTGCAGTTCTTCACGAAAGCGGCGCATGTTGTCCTGGTAATGGAGCGCGCTCCACTTCAGCTTTTCGATTGTTGCCTCATCTACCTGACGCACAACCTTGCCCGGAGCGCCCATGACCAGGGAGCCATCGGGAATTTCCTTGTTCTCGGTGATCAGCGCGCCTGCCCCGATCAGGCAGTTCTTGCCGATCTTGGCGCCGTTCAACACGGTCGCGCCCATCCCGATCAGGGAGTTTTCGCCGATGGTGCAGCCATGCAGCATTACCTTGTGACCGATGGTGCAATTCTTGCCGATGCTCAATGGGAACCCAGCGTCAATATGCATGACGACGTTCTCCTGCACATTTGATCCTTCGCCGATGCGGATCTCTTCGTGGTCGGCGCGGATGGTGCAGCCGAACCAGACCGAAGATCCGGCCTCCATCACCACCTTGCCGACCAGGTTGGCATCGGGGGCAACCCAGGTATCTTCGTGGATCTCGGGCTTGTCTGCTCCAAGGGCGTAAAGGGTCATGACATTTCCTCAAACTCTGCTTGCAGACCGCGCACGTGATCCACCAGATGCGGTTGCTGAATCCGGCGTAGACGGGTCGCGGTGATGATCGTGCGCAGGGCTTGCTCGGTGGTGTCCAGATCGTCGTTGATCAGCACATGGTCATAGCTGCCCCAGTGGCTGATTTCGTCCCAGCTTTTCTCCATCCGCCGCTTGATGGTGTCGGCATCGTCCTGACCGCGGCTTTCCAGTCGGCGGCGCAGTTCGTGGATCGAGGGCGGCAAGAGGAAGATCGACAGCGTGTGCTGGCCAAGGTCCGAATTCCGGATCTGCTGCGCACCCTGCCAATCGATGTCAAACAGCACATCCTGACCCGCGTTGATCGCCGCCCGCACCGGCCCCTTGGGAGAGCCGTAGAAGTTGCCGAAGACATGCGCGTGTTCCAGCATCTCGCCTTCGGTGACGGCGGCTTTGAATTCATCCACCGTGCTGAAGTGGTAATCCTGACCGTCGACCTCGCCCTCGCGCGGGGCGCGGGTGGTGGCTGAGACCGAAAACCGGATGCTGTCGTCCCAGCTCCGCAGCCGCTTCGCCAATGTGGATTTACCTGCGCCGGATGGCGACGACAGGATGATCAATAGGCCTCGCCGATCAGCCATCAGCTGCTCTCCTCAAATTTTATGGTCTGGGTCATTCGATGTTCTGCACTTGCTCGCGCATCTGATCTATTATCGCCTTCAGCTCAAGCCCGACAGCGGTCAGATCGCTGTTTTGCGCCTTTGAGCACAGGGTATTGGCCTCGCGGTTGAACTCCTGCATCAGGAAATCCAGCTTGCGACCTATCGGGCCACCGGCCTCTAACAACTCACGCGCCGCACGCACATGGGCGGCAAGACGGTCGATTTCCTCGGTCACGTCTGCCTTGACCGCGATCAGCGCCAGTTCCTGCGCCAGACGGTCGGGGTCCATGCCATCGGAATTCGCCAGAACCCGTTCAAGATTGGTCTTAAGAGTTTCCGCGATTCTGGGCTTGCGCTCTTCTGCCAGAGCCGCCGCCGAAGCGCTGAGGGCCTCCACTTGGTCCAGTTGACGCTTCAATACATTAAGCAATTGGGCGCCTTCGGTCCGCCGCATTTCGGTGAGGCCCGCCAAAAGGGTTAAGAATTCGTCCTTCAGCGCGGCCACCAGAGGCGCCGGGTCGTCCTCTGTCACCGCGTGTTCCATCACCCCGCGCAGGGCTAGAATGTCCGATGCCGACGATGGTTTCAGGTCCACTCCCGCCGCCTGTGCAGCTGCTTCGGTCTGCGCCAGTGCCTCCAACACCGACGTGAGTGCCGCCGGGTTCAGTTGCAGTGGCCCGCCCCCCTCTTCCCGGCGCGTCAAACGCAGGGTCAGCGAGATATTCCCGCGCGATAGAGATTTGGAAAGTGTTGATCTGACAAAGGGTTCCAGACCCTCCAGCCAATCGGGAATGCGCAGGCGCAGGTCCAGACCCTTGGCGTTGACCGACCGGATTTCCCAGCCCCAGCTATGCGCATCAAGGCCCCCTTGCGCGGATGCGAATCCTGTCATGCTGTTCACAGTCATACACTTAGCCCTTCGTCGTTTTCTGCGCGCGACATTGCCACAAAGGCGCCGATAAGCACAACGGATGCGGGCCTTATTCTTTAGTATAGAAGGCCTATCCGGATCCCGTTAACCATTGCTTGAAGAAATAGTCATAATTTGAATCATATTGTGCCATATTAATGAAGCAGTAAGGATTTGGGCGGATATTGTTAAGCAGTCTTAAGAAAGCTTAACCTGCCGCCGCAGACAGTCGGGATTCTCCCGGCAAGCAAAAGGACACGGACATGTTTTTCGGCGGTCGCAAAAGCTCTGGACAGAACAAGGGTCACGACAAGGTGGTTCCGATGGACAACTTCCGCAGCCACACCCCCGTGTCGGCGATGCGCCAGGCAGAAGCCTACTGGACAGCCCTGCGTCGGGGCGACGATATTCCCAGCCGATCGCAGATTGACCCGCGTGGTCTGGAAAACATCTTGTCCCAGACCTTCATTCTCGAACGCGTCGCCCCTGGCATCGCCCGGTTCCGCCTTGCGGGCCAGAAGGTCAACGAGATGGCAGGCATGGAAGTACGTGGAATGCCGATCACGGCGTTCTTCACCCCCGATGCCCGCAAACAGCTGAGCGCCGCATTGGAGCATATGTTCGAAGCCCCCGCTATCGTTGAGCTGGAGCTGCAAACCGAACCCTCGCGTCTGCGGGGCCGCCGCGAGGCACGGATGTTGCTACTGCCGCTCCGCAGTGATCTTGGCGATGTCAGCCGGGCGCTGGGCGTCTTCGTCTCGGAAGGCAACCCGACGGGAACATCACAGCGGTTCACGGTGTCCTCGATCGAGATGCGGACCATCTCTCAGGGCAGCACCGATGGCGAATTCAAGGCCAAGCCGCGCGAAGAGAAGCAAGATATCAATACGCCGAACCCCGGCTTTGCAGAAACACAGGAGCGGTTCACGACCGAAAAGTCCATTCTGGACGAGGCGCGGGCCCTTGCCGACCGCGGCACCCTGAAGGCCACGCCGGATGCAGAAAAACCGGGTGAAACCGCAAACGGCGGTGCCAGCCAAAAGGCGCCCAAACGTGGATCACATCTGCGTCTCGTGGTCAGCCGCGACTAAGCACAGACATAGCCGGAGCACTCCGGCCGAGATTCCGGTCCAAGGTCATAGCACCGGAAAATACGCCCCGCGGAAGAACTCCCGGGGCGTTCCCTTTTCTGCCAGGCTTCACCGTTTTCAAGTCCGCTATGCCGCTCACAGCAAAAAGCCGCCCCGACTGGAGCGGCTTTTCTTTTGTTATCAGCCCTCTAGGCGCAACCCCCTAAAGCAAGCGCCCCTAGCTTCAGCCAGCCTCGGCTGTCGCAGCGGCGCCACCGCGTTGACCGCGCAGGGTGGACAGCTCTTCCGCTACCAGGAACGCCAGTTCCAGCGATTGGCTGGCGTTAAGGCGCGGATCACAGGCCGTATGGTAGCGGTCGCTGAGGTTCTCATCGGTGACAGCCCGTACGCCGCCGGTGCATTCGGTTACATCCTGACCGGTCATCTCGAAATGCACGCCGCCGGGAATGGTACCCTCGCTGGTGTGAACTGCGAAGAAATCGCGCACCTCTCGCAGAACACTGTCAAAGGGCCGGGTCTTGTAACCGCTGGTGGACTTAATGGTATTGCCATGCATCGGGTCACAGACCCATGTGACATTGGCGCCCTCTTCCTTCACCGCCTTGATAAGGCGCGGCAGATGATCCGCTGCCTTCCCGGCGCCGAAGCGGGCGATCAGCGTCAAACGGCCCTCTTCGTTCTCGGGATTCAGCTTGGCCATCAACTCCTTGAGGTCCTCGGCGGTGGTGGTCGGGCCGCACTTCAATCCGATCGGGTTCAGAACACCGCGGCAGAACTCCACATGCGCGCCGTCGGGCTGGCGGGTGCGGTCACCGATCCAGATCATGTGGCCGGAACCGGCCAGCCATTTGCCGGAGGTCGAATCAAGACGGGTCAGCGCCTCTTCATATTCCAGCAGCAGACCTTCGTGGCTGGTGTAGAACTCAACCGTCTGCAGCGTATGCGCGGTGTCGTTGTTGACCCCGGCTGCTTTCATGAAGTCCAGCGTGTCGGTGATCCGGTTCGCCATCTCGCGATAGGTCTCTGCCTTCTCGCTTTCGGTAAAACCGAGCGTCCAGGCGTGGACCTGATTCACATCCGCGTAGCCGCCGGTCGAAAACGCCCGCAGCAGGTTCAGAGTCGCGGCCGCCTGAGTATAGGCCTGCAGCATCCGGTTCGGATCTGGCACCCGCGAGGACTCGTTGAAGGCCAGATCGTTGATGATATCACCGCGGTAGCTGGGCAGCTCAACACCATCCACCACTTCGGTCGGGGCACTGCGCGGTTTGGCGAATTGCCCGGCCATCCGGCCCACCTTCACCACCGGCACCTTGGCGCCATAGGTCAGAACCATCGCCATTTGCAGCATCACCTTGAAGGTGTCGCGGATTGCATCGGCGCTGAACTGTTCAAAGCTTTCGGCGCAATCGCCACCCTGAAGCAGGAAGGCCTCGCCGCGACCGGCGGCTGCCAGGTGCTGTTTCAGACGCCGTGCTTCGCCCGCAAAAACCAGCGGCGGATACTTGGAAAGCTGCGCCTCGACGGCCGCAAGGGCCGCCGCGTCGGTATAGTCGGGCATCTGAACCCGCGGTTTCTGGCGCCAGGTCGATTTTTGCCACTCACTCATAGCTTTTCTCCGCTCAAGAGGTCTTTGGGTATTTTCGGGCCCCACGTATACAAAACCCCGTGGCCACTGGCCAGTTCAGAATTTGAACATCTTGACCCGGCGGCATTCCTGTGAGCACGGTCAAAGACAGCCAGAACGAGCCCGACTCTCTGCGCATTATCCACAACAGTCAGGGGCCCGCACCATGCAGAACCAACGCAAACGAGTTGAACTTTCCGAATCCGTCGGTCCGACCAAACGGTTCGTTTTTGTATTGCTCGAACGGTTCTCCATGCTTTCCTTTGCCTCAGCCGTTGAATGTTTGCGCATTGCCAATCGGATGAGTGGGCGCGAGCTTTATTCATGGTCGCTGCTCGCAGAAGGCGGAGAGACGGTTACCTGCTCAGCCGGAACCACCTTTCAGCTTGATGGTGACCTCAGCGAACTGCAGCGCGATGACACCATCCTTTTGTGCGCTGGGATCGATGTTCAGGGCGCCACAAGCAAGAAGCTGCTGTCCTGGCTGCGGCGCGAGGCCCGCAAGGGATTGAAGGTGGGAGGGCTGTGTACAGCATCCTACGCACTGGCCAAGGCCGGGCTTCTGGACGGAAAACGCGCAACCATTCACTGGGAAAATGCGGATAGTTTTTCCGAGGAGTTTGAAGAGGTTGAGCTGACAAAGTCGGTGTTCGTCATCGATGGGAACCGGCTGTCTACGGCTGGCGGGACCTCTTCGATTGATTTGATGCTGAAACTCATTGCCAATGACCACGGTGAAGAACTGGCCAATGCGGTGGCCGATCAGCTGATCTATTCGTCGATCCGGACCGATCAGGACACCCAGCGCCTTTCGATCCCGACCCGGATCGGCGTGCGCCATCCGAAACTGTCGATGGTCATCCAGATGATGGAAAGCAATATCGAAGAGCCGATCAGCCCATCGATCCTGGCGCAGGATGTCGGCATGTCGACGCGCCAGCTGGAGCGCCTGTTTCGCCGCTATCTAAACCGCAGCCCCAAGCGGTATTATATGGAGCTCCGTCTGCAGAAGGCGCGTAATCTGCTGATGCAGACCGACATGAGTGTCATCAACGTGGCGCTGGCTTGTGGCTTTGCCTCACCTTCGCATTTTTCGAAATGCTACCGAGCGCATTATGACACCACACCTTATCGTGAACGCGGCAGTAAATCGACACAGGCCGCCCCGCGCTGAGTGCGTCGTTGCACGTGGCCCTGATCGGCCGATCCCGGATCACTCTCACGGAGAGCATTTGGCGGCCAATTTTGGCAACGCAGTCGCGTGATTGTGTTCTTTTCCTTTGCGGAGGAACGCTGTAAAGGCACGTCCCAGTCGGGTTTATAGATAAAAATCGTGCCTGATGATGGAGGAATCGGCCCCAAAGCAAGCCGAGTGCGAAGCGAGGTCCAAATGGACTTTCTTTTTTCAAACGCCTTGCCTAGGGTCCAATGTGAACAGATTTGTTCCAACAAGGGAGTTTTCAAATGAAAAAACTACTGCTGGCCACAACGGCCGTTGCACTGACCGCGGGCACCGCATTTGCTGGTGGCCACGCCAAGGAAGTGAAACTGGGCGTTCTGCTTGGCTTTACCGGCCCGATTGAATCGCTGACCGCAGCCATGGGTGCCGGCGCCGAAATGGCAATGGCAGAAGCCACCGCATCCGGCAAACTGCTGGACGGCGCTTCGGTGACCTCTGTACGCGCAGATACCGGCTGCATCGACAACGGTCTGGCTGTTGCCAACGGTGAAAAACTGGTCGCTGAAGGCGTCAACGGCATCATCGGCGGTGACTGCTCGGGCGTGACCGGCGCGATCCTGCAGAACGTTGCGATTCCGAACGGCATGGTGATGATCTCCCCTTCGGCGACCTCGCCCGGGCTGACCACCATGGAAGACAACGACCTGTTCTTCCGCACCTCGCCCTCCGACGCCCGTGAAGGCGAAGTGATGGCCGAGATCCTGCAGGAGCGTGACATCAGCTCGATCGCCCTGACCTACACCAACAACGACTACGGCAAGGGTCTGGCGGACGCGATCAAGACCTCGTTTGAAAAGGTCGGCGGTGAAGTCACCATCGTGGCAGCCCACGAAGACGGCAAAGGCGACTATTCCGCCGAGGTTGCCTCGCTGGCTTCTGCCGGCGGCGACATCCTGGTGGTTGCCGGGTATCTGGACCAAGGCGGCCTGGGCATCATCCAATCGGCGCTGGACAGCGGCGCCTATGACACCTTCGGTCTGCCCGGTGGCATGATCGGTGACAGCCTGCCCAAGAACGTGGGTTCCGACCTTGATGGCTCCTTTGGCCAGATCGCCGGTTCCGACTCCAAAGGCGCGGAAGTCTTTGCCGAAATGGCCAAGGCGGAAGGCTTTGACGGCACATCGGCCTATGCGCCGGAATCCTATGACGCAGCGGCGCTGTTCCTGCTGGCTATGCAGGCTGCAGGCTCCACCGATCCGGCGGAATACGGTCCCAAGATCATGGAAGTTGCTAACGCTCCGGGTGAGCCGATCAACCCCGGTGAACTTGGCAAGGCGCTGGAAATCCTGGCCGCTGGCGGCGACGTCGACTTCCAGGGTGCGACCGGCGTTGAGCTGATCGGCCCCGGTGAGAGCGCAGGCTCCTACCGTGAGATCGAAGTCAAGGACGGTGCAAACACCACCGTGAAATTCCGTTAATCCTGAACAGGATAACGCAAACGAGAGATCAGCCCGGCATCGTCCGGGCTGTTCCAAATTTAAAGACTGCAAAAAACAAGCAGTTAGGGGATGAAATGACATGATCGTCGTCGAGGACTTGCACAAGCACTTCGGCGGGTTCCACGCGGTTGATGGCGCTTCGCTTGAAATCGCAAAGGGCTCCATAACCGGTTTGATCGGGCCAAATGGCGCGGGAAAAACCACTCTTTTCAACGTGATTGCGGGTGTTCTTGAACCCACATCCGGGCGGGTCACCATGGATGGTGAGGATATCACCGGCCTGCCCCCACATGAGCTGTTCCACAAGGGATTGCTGCGCACCTTCCAGATCGCGCATGAGTTTTCCTCGATGACCTGCCGCGAGAACCTGATGATGGTTCCGGGCAGCCAGTCGGGTGAGAGCCTGTGGAACACCTGGTTTGGCCGCAAGCGCATCGCCAACGAGGAACGCGCCCTGCGTGCAAAGGCGGACGAGGTGCTGGAGTTCCTGACGATCAGCCATATCGCCGATCTAAAGGCGGGCGAGGTCTCCGGCGGGCAGAAGAAGCTGCTGGAACTGGGCCGCACCATGATGGTGGACGCCAAGATCGTCTTCCTCGACGAGGTCGGCGCCGGCGTGAACCGGACCCTGCTTTACACCATCGCCGATGCGATCAAGCGCCTGAATGAGGAACGCGGCTATACCTTCGTCGTGATCGAACACGACATGGAGTTCATCGGCCGCCTCTGCGATCCGGTGATCTGCATGGCCGAGGGCAAGAAGCTTGCCGAAGGTACGTTGGACGAGATCAAGGCCAACGAACAGGTGATCGAAGCTTACCTGGGCACCGGTCTGAAAAACAAAGACAAAATAGGGGCAGACGCATGAGCGGCAACCCGTATCAGGACGATCGTGGCAACAAGGATTCCACGATCACCAACACCCATGGCGCGGGCACGATGCAGCCTGCCCACCGCAAGAGCGGCCCCACCACCAAGGTTGAGGGCGACAGCCCCTTCCTGATCGGCGATAGCATGACCGGCGGATACGGCAAGGGACCGGACATCCTGCATGACTGCACCATCGCCGTGAACCCGGGCGAGATCGCCGTGATCGTTGGCCCCAATGGCGCCGGCAAATCCACCGCGATGAAGGCGGTTTTCGGCATGCTGAACGTGCGCTCCGGCGCGGTGCGTCTGGATGGTGAGGATATCACCCAGCTTTCGCCGCAGGACCGCGTGGTCAAGGGGATGGGCTTTGTGCCCCAGACCAGCAATATCTTCACCTCGATGACGGTGGAGGAAAACCTGGAAATGGGCGCCTTCATCCGTACCGATGATTTCAGCGACACGATGGAGCAGGTCTATCACCTGTTCCCGATCCTGAAGGAAAAGCGCAACCAACCGGCAGGCGAGCTCTCGGGTGGTCAGCGTCAGCAGGTGGCCGTGGGCCGCGCGCTGATGACTCAGCCCAAGGTTCTCATGCTGGACGAGCCCACCGCTGGCGTGTCGCCCATCGTCATGGACGAGCTGTTCGACCGCATCATCGAGGTTGCCCGCACCGGGTTGCCGATCCTGATGGTGGAACAGAACGCCAAACAAGCCCTTGAGATCGCGGACAAAGGTTATGTCCTGGTCCAGGGCCGCAACGCATATACGGGCACCGGTCAGGAACTGCTGGCCGATCCCGAAGTGCGCAAATCTTTCCTGGGGGGCTGAGGCATGGAACTTCTCAACGCCCTTGTGGCCTTTACAAACTTCGTTGGCGTGCCCGCCATCGCCTATGGCAGCCAGCTTGCCATCGGCGCGCTGGGGGTGACGCTGGTTTACTCCGTGTTGCGGTTCTCGAACTTTGCCCATGGTGACACCATGGCATTCGGCACCATGGTGACGATCCTGTTCACCTGGTGGTTCCAGTCGATGGGCATCAGCTTTGGCCCGCTGCCCACCGCCCTGCTCGCGCTGCCCTTTGGTATCGTGCTGACTATGGGGCTGATGCTGGTCACCGACCGCACCGTCTATCGCTTCTACCGCGAGCAGAAGGCGAAACCGGTGGTCTTCGTCATGGTCTCGCTTGGTGTCATGTTCATGATGAATGGCATCGTCCGCTTCATCATCGGCCCCGGTGATCAGCGGTTCTCGGATGGGGAACGTTTCATCATCAAGGCGCGCGCCTTCAAGAAGATGACCGGCCTGGACGAGGGGCTCGCCATCAAGACCAGCCAAGGCATCACCGTGATCACCGCCGTGATCGTCGTGGCGCTGCTGTTCTGGTTCCTCAACAAGACGCGCACCGGCAAAAGCATGCGCGCCTATTCCGATAACGAGGATCTGGCGCTTCTGTCCGGCATCAACCCGGAGCGGGTGGTGATGTACACTTGGCTCATCGTGGCCACGCTCGCGACCATTGCAGGGGTTCTTTATGGCCTTGATAAGTCATTCAAACCCTTCACTTATTTCCAGCTGCTGCTGCCGATCTTTGCCTCTGCCATCGTCGGTGGTCTTGGCAGCCCGATCGGTGCCATCGCGGGTGGCTTCATCATCGCCTTCTCCGAGGTGACGATCACCTATGCCTGGAAAAAGGTCGCAACCTACGTGCTGCCGGAAAGCATGGCGCCTGACGGGCTGATGCAGCTTCTCAGCACGGATTACAAATTCGCGGTTTCCTTCGCGATCCTGATCATCGTCCTGTTGTTCAAACCCACGGGCATCTTCAAAGGAAAATCGGTATGAGCGATACAGTGAAACACACGCTGCTGTTCGTCTTTGTCGGCGTTCTGATCCTGCTGGAAGGCTCTACCACCTTCCTCAACGTCTTCTCCGGCTCGTGGAACTCGGCCCTTGTGATCCTCAACATGGGGCTGATCTCGGCCATCATGGCGCTGGGGGTGAACCTGCAATGGGGTTTTGCCGGTCTGTTCAACGTCGGCATCATGGGTTTTACCGCGCTTGGCGGTCTGGCTGTGGTGCTGGTCTCTACCGCGCCCACACCGGGGGCCTTCACCGCTGGTGGTATGGGTATCCTGATGGCGCTGGTGATGGGCGCGCTGACAGTCGTCGGCGCGGTTGCCGTCTACCGGTTCATGGCGCCGGGCATCGCCCGCACCCTGACCCTGCTGGCAGTGCTGATCGTCGGCTTCTTCGTCTACCGCGCGCTGTTTGACCCCTCGGTCGAGGCGGTCGAGGCGATCAACCCCGCGCTGGAAGGCAATATCGGTGGTCTTGGCCTGCCGGTGCTGCTGGCCTGGCCTGCCGGTGGCCTGCTGGCCGCCGGGGCGGCCTGGCTGATTGGTAAGACGGCCCTGGGTCTGCGTTCTGACTATCTGGCGATTGCCACGCTTGGCATTGCGGAAATCATCATTGCGGTCCTGAAGAACGAAGACTGGCTGTCCCGCGGCGTCAAGAACGTCGTCGGCCTGCCCCGTCCGGTGCCTTATGAAGTTGATCTGCAGAACGATCCCGCCTTTGTAGAACGGGCGGCAAGCTGGGGAATGGATGCCGTCGAAGGGTCCACGATCTTCGTGAAGCTGGGGTATTCCGTACTCTTCGCCGTGGTGCTGCTGGTGCTATTGTGGATGGCGCAGATGGCGCTCAAAAGCCCCTGGGGCCGAATGATGCGCGCGATCCGCGACAATGAGGTCGCAGCCGAAGCGATGGGCAAGGACGTCACCCGCCGTCACTTGCAGATCTTTGTACTTGGCTCGGCCATCTGCGGCATCGCCGGCGCGATGATGACGACGCTCGACAGTCAGCTTACGCCAGGCACCTATAACCCGCTGCGCTTTACCTTCCTGATCTGGGTGATGGTGATCGTTGGCGGCTCCGGCAACAACTTTGGCGCCGTGCTGGGCGGTATGCTGATCTGGTTCTTCTGGATCAAGGTTGAGCCGATGGGTATCGAGCTGATCAAGCTGGTCACCGCCGGTATGGCGGATGGTAGCTGGCTGAAGGACCACCTGATGGAAAGCGCATCGCACATGCGGCTCTTCACCATGGGGCTGATCCTGCTGCTGGTGCTGAGGTTCAGTCCACGCGGATTGATACCTGAGAAATAAGCCTGAAAACAAAAAACGCCGCCCCGAAGATCCGGGGCGGCGTCTTCAATTGGAAAAGGAGCCAGCCGGGTCAGCGCCCTTTGAACAACCCGCCCAGGATCCCGCGCACGATGCGGCGACCGGTGGTGCCTTTCAACTCTTTGATCACTGCTTCGGACAGGGCCGAACCAAAGGTATCCTTGGGCCTGCCATAGCTGCGCGAAGTTGACCGGCTGACACGGCTGCCCGAATAGCGCCGCGCGGCGTTGAACTCTCGCGCCATCGGCTCTGGCGCCGCTTCGGCCTGCTCCTCGGCCACCTCGGCTTCGGTGGCAGCCTGAGCTGCCCGCTGCGCTAGGATTTCATAGGCCGAATGCCGATCCAGCGTCTGGTCATATTTCCCGGCCATTCCCGACGCTTGCAGAGCCGCCTTGCGCTCCTCATCGGTGATTGGTCCCAGTTGGGACGAGGGCGGCCGGATCAGGGTGCGTTCCACCACGCCGGGCACGCCCTTCTTTTGCAGCATGGATGTCACCGCCTCCCCGACGCCAACCTCGCGAATTGCGTTCTCGGTCGAAAAGCGCGGGTTCTCGCGGTAGGTTTCAGCCGCCAGTTTCAGGTTCTTGCGATCCCGCGCGGTAAAGGCGCGCAGGGCGTGCTGGATCCGGTTGCCGAGCTGCCCAAGGATATCCTCGGGCACATCCGCCGGGTTTTGGGTGATGAAATAGATCCCGACGCCCTTGGATCGGATGAGGCGCGCCACCTGCTCCACCTTGTCGATCAGCGCCTTGGGGGCATCGTCGAACAGCAGGTGCGCCTCATCAAAGAAAAACACCAGCCGGGGTTTATCCGGATCGCCCACCTCTGGTAGCTCCTCGAACAATTCGCTCAGCAGCCACAACAGGAAAGTGGCATAAAGCCCTGGTGCAGCCATCAGCTTGTCCGCGGCCAGAATGTTGATCATACCGCGCCCCTCAGCATCGCAGCGCATCAGATCCGACAGTTCCAGCGCCGGCTCGCCAAAGAACTGCCCGCCGCCCTGATTTTCCAGCACCAGCAATCGCCGCTGAATGGCCCCGATCGAGGCGGTCGAGACATTGCCATAGCGCAAGGACAGATCGGCCCGGTTCTCCCCCGTCCAGACCAGCAGCGCCTGAAGGTCCTTCAGATCCAGCAGTGGAAGACCTTCCTCATCCGCCAGACGAAAGGCGATGTTCAGTATGCCTTCCTGTGCTTCGCTGAGCTCCAAAAGCCGCGACAGTAGCAACGGCCCCATTTCGGCCACGGTGGTGCGGACCGGGTGGCCCTGCTGGCCGTAAAGGTCCCAGAAGGTCACCGGGCAGGCGTGATAGTGATAGGTGTCAAATCCGATGGTCTGCGCCCGGCTGGTAAAGGCCTCGTGCAGTTTGTGGCTCGCAGTTCCGCTTTTGGCGAGGCCCGAAAGGTCGCCTTTGACATCGGCAAGGATGACGGGAACGCCTGCGTTGGAAAAACTCTCGGCCAGGATCTGCAGCGTCACGGTCTTGCCAGTGCCAGTGGCGCCCGCGATCAGCCCGTGTCGGTTGGCGTATTTCAGGGCCATCTCCTGCGGGATGCCATAACCCTCGCCGCCGCCGCCCAGGAAGATCTTGTCGCTCATGCCTCTTTCCTACTCGCCTGCGTTCGAGAATACGGTGGCTGCGAACCCCGATAATCCGGCCCCGCTGATCGTCATCCGAACGCCCACACAGTTAATTAACCTTTATACTGAATACTTAGAACTGCCCGCCCACGCAAATACGGATGTGAGGGCGGTCATTTCCTCCCTGTCAGACTGGCCGTGCCACCGAGCACGGCCTTTTTTTGTGCACCGACAGGTGATGGATACCCTCAAAATCATGGTTAAAAGTTCGTAAATCGGTCAAACCCCTTTCAGGGGTGCCTTGCTGTAATTTTTTTGTCATTCCATGTTGACCACAGGCCGGGGCTTTCGTAACGTCCCTACCAATAACTAAGTCGGCCAGTCCGACGGGGAGAAAAAAACAAAAGGGAACCCGTTAGGTTCCCTTTTTTCTTTGTTTCCAAAATCTTCGCTCTGATCACCCTGCCGTGCATTTCCCCGCCGATAGGCCGATAATGACCTGACACCACATGTGCATCGTGCTAGATCCCGTATCGGACGTCCTGACATAAAAGAGGCACTCATGATCAAGTCCCTGACACCGATCGCCCTGGCTGCGATGATCGCAACAACTGCGCCTTTGCATGCGCAGGAAACGCAGAACTCCGGCGGCGAGACGGCTGCGCCCTCTGCGGATCAAATGCTGGACCTGGGGCAGCCCGTCGATGACGGCACTCCGGCGATTGGGGATCGCTATGCAAAAGAAACCCACGGCGACTGGGATCTGGCTTGCATCAAGACCGAAACAGAAACCGACCCCTGTTCGCTGTTGCAGATCCTGACTGCGCCTGATGGCAACCCGATGGCCGAGGTTTCGCTGTTCCGCATCGATCAGACCGGCGGACAGGCTGTTGCTGGGGCAACCGTAATCGTACCGCTGGAAACGCTGCTGCCTGCGGCCCTGACCATTTCGGTCGATGGCGCCCCGAGCAAGCGCTACAATTATTCGTTCTGCAACCCACTGGGCTGCGTGGCGCAGATCGGCTTTACCCAAGGCGACATCGATGCATTCAAGAAGGGCACCGAAGCCACCCTGTCCCTGCGCCCTGCCCCGGCGCCGGATCAGCTGATCGAACTGAAAATGTCGCTGAAAGGGTTCACTGCTGGCTACAATGTCGTCGACGTGGTTTCCCAATAAGATGAGAACTCACGCTCCCGCCATCCGGCGGGCGTGATCAGACAATGATAAAAGCCACCGCAGCAATGCTGACGGTGGCTTTTCTTTTCGGGTAGCGCTCCGTTCAGATCTTTTTCAGCGCCAGAACCGCGTTCAAACCACCAAAGGCAAAGGCGTTGCTCAGCGCCACATCCACCTTTGCCTCACGCGCCTCATTGGGCACCACATCCAGAGCGCATTCCGGGTCTGGTTCCTCATAGCCGATTGTGGGGGCAATCACCCCATCACGCACGGCCATGATACAGGCCAGAAGTTCCACCGCGCCGGTGCCGCCGATCAGGTGACCATGCATGGATTTCGTCGAAGAGATCATCAGCCGGTCCGCGTGCGGACCAAAGACATCCGCCACCGCGGCACATTCGGTTTTGTCATTCGCTGCAGTGCCGGTCCCATGGGCATTGATATAGCCAACGCTTTCAGGCGCCACTCCGGCATCCTGCAGGGCGCCTGAGATTGCGCGGGCCGCGCCCTGTTTGCTCGGCATGACGATATCCGCCGCGTCCGAGGACATAGCGTAGCCCACCACCTCGCAGAGGATCTCCGCACCGCGGGCGCGGGCGTGTTCGTAGTCTTCAAAGACAAACACGCCCGCGCCTTCGCCCTGCACCATACCGTTTCGGTTGGCGCTGAACGGACGGCAAGCATCGCGGGACATCACCCGCAACCCTTCCCAGGCCTTGACCCCGCCAAAGCACAGCATCGATTCCGATCCGCCAGTCACCATGGCGGGCGCCATGCCGCTGCGCACCATCTGGAACGCCTGTGCCATCGCATGGTTGGAGGAGGCGCAGGCGGTGGAAACGGTGAAACTCGGCCCTTTGAGGTTGAATTCCATCGACACATGGCTGGCGGCTGCGTTGTTCATCAGCTTCGGCACCACGAAGGGATGGACGCGGTTCTTACCGTCCTCATAGACCGAGCGGTAATTGTCATCCCAGGTGGACACGCCGCCGCCGGCGGTGCCCAGAACCACACCGGATTTCGCCGACAGATCGCCGTGGAATTCGATTCCGGACTGGGCAATCGCCTCTTTCGCGGCGGTCAGAGTGAACTGGGTGAACCGGTCATAAAGGCTCATCTGTTGCCGGTTAAAACGACCCTCGGCCTCAAAGCCCCTGACTTGGCCACCGATCTGAATCGACAGACGCTCCACATCGCGAAACTCCAGCGCGCCGATGCCACAGCGCCCCTCGCGCATCGCCTCCATGGTGGCGGATACAGAATGGCCAAGAGCGTTGATGGTGCCGGCGCCGGTGATTACTACGCGTCTCATTCAGATCATCCTTGATCCCGAGGCAGGCCTCACTGCTTTGCAGCCGTCAGCTTTTCGATACCCGCGATGATGGCCGCAACATTGGTGATATCGAAATCACTCTCTTCCGGCGCATTGGCATTGAACGGAATGGTGATGTCGAACTCTTCCTCGATAGCAAAGATGCTTTCCACGAGGCCGAGACTATCGATTCCCAGATCCTCCAGCGTGCTGTCGAGTGTCACATCAGACGGTTCCAGGACTGCCTGCTCTGCGATGATTTCGATTACCTTGTCCTTGATGCTCATACCGGGTCCTTGATCCTTAAGGCTGGCGCAGATGTAATCTCTGTGCCGTTATTTTAAAACTGCCTTTTTCAGCGCTTCGATATCGCGCATCAGTCGGGGCAGCCTGCGTTGTGCCTTATAGACTTCGGTATGTGTCTCCATTTTGACAGCGGGATAGCCCATCATCACACGGCCTGCGGGCACGTTCGAAAGGATCTTTGTGCCGCCGCCGGCAATCACCCCGTCGCCGATAAAGATATTATCGACCACGCCGCATTGCCCACCAAGAACCACGTTGTTGCCGATATCAACCGAGCCGGAGGTGCCGGTCTGTCCACACAGGAGGCAATCACGCCCAACTCGGGTGTTGTGGCCAACGTGTACAAGGTTGTCGAGCTTTGTTCCGTCGCCGATCACCGTGTCGCGGATGGTGCCGTTGTCGACGGTGCAATTGGCGCCCACTTCTACATCGTCGCCGATGGTGACCGAGCCAAGGGAGTGAATGCGCAGCCAGCTTTGTGGTTTGGCATCGCCCTGATCACCCAGCGTCTTGCGCACGGTTTCCGCGCCTGACACCTCAGGGGTTACATAGGAAAACCCATCGCCACCGATGCGCGCGCCGGGCTGGGCCCGGAACCGCTCCCCAATGGTGACGCGGGCGCCGATGGAGACCATTTCGCGCAGCTGTGCTCCGGTCCCCAGCGTGACATCCACGCCGATATGGCACTGCGGACCGATGATGGAGTTGTCTCCGATTTTCGCCCTCGCACCAATCACACAGAAGGGGCCGACGCTGACACCCTCTCCCAGCTCCGCGCTGGGATCAATGACGGCTGAGGGGTGAATGCCGGAGCCAAAGCCCTGGCCCGGATCCATCATACTGGTGAGACCGGCCATGGCCATACGCGGCCGGGCTGCGAAAATAGCCGCCTTCAGGCCCATTGACTGCCAGTCGGCGCCTTCCCAGAGCATGGCAACCTGGGCTGCGCCCTCGGCCAGCGCCTCGGCATATTTCGGGGAGGTTGCAAGCGCCAGATCGCCGGGACCTGCGTCTTGCGGTTCGGCCGTACGCGCCACTTCGATAGAAACATCGCCTTCGCAGGCAGCACCTAATGCATCAGCAATCTGACGGACAGTATACATATGGGGCCCTTCCTCACGTCTGTTGAAGACGGGCCCCGGAGATCAGCCCTGCACGCCCGGCAAGGCGACCCCTGCCTGCTGCAAGGCGTCCCATACCTTGGCGTCGCGTCCATAGACATCCCGCCGGAACTCGGCCCGTCCTTTGCCCGAGACATAAGCCGTCCGGTAGATAATGTGAACAGGCACCTTCTGTTCCAGCTCCACTTTGGTTTCTTTTCCGGAGCTTAGGATCCGCTGAAAGAATGCCTTGGGATCTTCTGTCTGCCGCGCCAGCAGCGCATAAGCAAACTCAAAGGGCTGCGCCAGGCGGATACAACCGTGGGAGAAGGCCCGGACTTCGCGGCTGAACAGGCTCTTTTGCGGCGTGTCGTGCAGGTAGATGTTGTATTTGTTTGGGAACATGAACTTCACCAGCCCCAGCGCATTGCTGCGGCTCGGCGGCTGGCGCATCGAGTATGGAAAGTTGCTTCTGGTGTACTGAGAGAAGTCCGCTGAGTTGCGGTCGACGACACGGCCCTGACGGTCGGTAATCAGAATGTGACGGACTGCATTCGGGTTGTTGCGCAGTTTCGGCAGGTATTCCTTGGTAATGATCGAGCGCGGCACGTGCCAGCTCGGGTTGATGATCATGTGTTCCATGACATCCGAGAATTCCGGCGACCTGCGGTCGTGCTGGTTCTTGCCGATCACGGACCGGGTTTCAAAGGTCACGTCGCCACGGTCGACAATCTTGGCCGTGAAATCGGTCTGGTTCACCAGGATATGACGCTCACCGCGTTCGGGTGACAGCCAGCGCTCCCGCTCCATCGCCACCACCACGGATTTCAGCCGTTCGGTAACCGGTTTGTTGAGCTCGGCAATGGTGCCGTCCCCGGCAACGCCGTCGACCTCTAGCCCGTGGTCCGACTGGAACTTCTGCACCGCCTGTTCCACATCCATGTCAAACGCGGCGGTGGCGCTGCGGGTCAGATATCCCATTGCTACCAGCCGGTCGCGCAGCGCGATCACAGCAGGTCCGGTGTCACCCGGCTCAAGCTTGCCCTTCGGAACCGTGGTGCCCCAGCCGCCTTTGGCGACCAGCTGCTCAAGACGGAATTTCTCCCGCAGCAAGGCGCGGTATTGCGGCGAAGCGGGCACCAGCGAGCGCATATAGGCCATCGGCTGATTGTCCCGGATGCCTTCCAGATAGGTCACCGGATCGGTGGTATGTTTCTTGCGAACGATCCCGTCGTCGATCGAGCCGGGATCAAGAAGGCCGGTCTGCAGGTCAGTGGCATAATTCACGTAAGCCGTGCTCAGCGCCGCTTCGATCTGCCCCAAATCGCGGGCCGACCGTGCATTGCGCATCTGCTCCATCAGCGACGCCGCCAGGGCAGACTGGTCCGGCAACCCGTGGGCCGAGGCCTCTTCCAGCGCCCGCAGTAGCGCGGCCCGGCGCTGCATCGATTCTTCGCCCGGCGCCGTCCAAATCGGGGTGTAAGCGGATTCGCGGTAGAATTTGGCAACTGCGTCTTCGCCCGCTGCGAATTCAGCAACCGATTGCTTGAAGGCCGTGACCTGAGCCGAGGCACCACTGGGTGCAAAGGCGACTGTGGCACCGAATAGGGCCAGAGCGAAAACGCCGGACCGGACCTGCGGTAGAACGCTGCTATAAAGTGCTGTTTTCATTGACGCGCGACCCCCTGATGACGATGCCATTAAATCTTCCCTCTACTACATGAATCTTTAGTAAAAAGAAGCAAGACGCAGCCCCCATTTACACATCGTAAACCAATAGTTGAGAGCCTATTTTCGGCGGTTCTCGAACTTGTGACCAGTGATTTTGGTGCTTTTTGATGGGGAAATCTTAACGGAACGTCCCCTTTTGCGCAAAAAATTGCCGAAAATCCGAAGAAAACAGGGATGAGACCAATCGAAACTTGGATCGTGATTCCCCCTGTGTCATAGAAGTCACGTGCCGGGAAATACGGCAGGCCCGTAACATCGGGCATCGGCAGGACACACAAATCGTTCGGGATGGTGCGGTAAACATGGCAGAAACATCGAACTCGGGGCTCACCCGTCGGGCCCTTCTGGGTGCATTTGCGGCAACAGCAGTAACCGCAGCCCCAACATTCTCCAATGCAGCTGGCTTTTTGCGTGGTGGCGGCGATATCCGCCGCATCCGCATGTACTCGGGCCGCACCGGTGAACGGCTGGACATGGTCTACTGGATCGAAGGCAAGTACATCAAAGACGCAGTGCGCGAGATCAATCACTTCATGCGCGACTGGCGCACCGACGACGTAAAAGAGATCGACCTGCGCACAATCGATATCATGGCCGCCTCTCATAACCTGCTGGAAGTAAACGAACCGTATATGATGCTTTCGGGATATCGCAGCCCGAAGACCAACGCCATGCTGCGCAGCCGTTCGCGTGGTGTTGCCAAGAACTCTCTTCACATGCGCGGACAGGCCGCAGACCTGCGCCTTGCGTCTCGCTCGGTTACGCAGATGGCGAAAGCGGCCAAGGCTTGCCGTGCCGGCGGTGTTGGCACCTATTATCGCTCCAACTTTGTTCACATGGACTGCGGCGTCGTCCGTGACTGGCGCGGCTGATACGGAAACCCGACCCGGCATTCTATAGAAGCCCGGTCCGCATGTCGTCATCCAGGCGTTCTGTATTACACCAAAACGAACCACTAATGTCCGGTGTGCCCCGATGGGTGCGCCGGATTTTTGCTTCTGCTGCACCCGGAATCGGCGTCGAAATAACAATACAGCCCAAATCCGAATTGGTCCGGACACTGGTTCGGGAGATTAGTTCGGGGAGAAGTGGCGCACCTGATAGGATTCGAACCTATGGCCTCTGCCTTCGGAGGGCAGCGCTCTATCCAGCTGAGCTACAGGTGCCTGATGTGGAGCCGTATACCTGCCGTTCCATGACGCTGCAATGCCAAAATTGCCTCTGGATTCTTTTGTTTGCGGACCGCCAGCCCTGTGCCGGGAGTACTGCGGTCCCGCTCGGCGCTGGATTTGCAAAATCCGCCATCCACAGCGAAATCAACTTGAAGCGCCCACGGCGCGGTGCTACCCAAATCCCACTGCGGGTGTAGCTCAATGGTAGAGCATTTGCTTCCCAAGCAAGTGACGAGGGTTCGATTCCCTTCACCCGCTCCAAATCTCCCTTCCCATTTTGAATGCCACCGCCTCGCAACGCTTGGACTGATGTTTTCGCGGCTGTCGCGGTCAAGACGATGTGCCGGAGGGTTTTTGTTGAAACTTCAAATACCGCGCCTTAGTCCAACGGGATGACACTCCTTTACCTTACCCCGCTCGATTCAGAGACTCAGTTGGCTCAGGGGATCGACCACCCCTGCCCCGTTGCCATTGCCGATAAGGTTCGTTTTTCCGAACTCGACCTTTTGAACCACGTGAACAACAAGGCCTACCTGGGCTGGTTCGAATCCACCCGCGTCACCTATTTCGACACGCATTGCGCCAGGCATTTCTCCGGCGGGCCGATGCCGCGCACGGTGATGCGCAATTCCAATGTGCACTATGTCAAGGAAATGCTGCTTGGCGAAAGCTACATCTCCACCGCACGGGTGCTGTCCTTCCGCAACACGTCATATGTGATGGAGCAGCAGATCTGGTCTGGCGACCTGCGCACCCGGCTGGAAGCCGTGATGGTTCTGCGTACCGCCGATGGCAGCGCAGGACAGCCGATTCCGGACAGTTTGAAACGGCAATTTCTGGACCTCGATGGCGCCACCGACCTCAGCCAATAAGGCTGAGACTTAAGGTGCCCAATGCACTTGAGTGCCTGACAAAATGGCCTGAACCGGGGCTTCTTCGGGCGGCAGCGATATCGCCCGATCCAGCGCCTTGCGTTTCGCCTCACCAAAGATCACCAGATGTTTCGCCATCGCTCCGTTTAACACCGGCGCGGTCAGACTGATGCGGCCTTCCGGCTGGCTGTCCGGGCGCATCACTGCCAAAGTCGGCGCCGAGCCGGCCAGCGCTGCCTCAAGCCCCTTCACCCCCGGAAACAAGGAGGCCGTGTGCATGTCTTCGCCCATCCCCAGAAGCGCCACTGAAATCGGCAATTCCGGGGAAACTAGGGATTCGACCTCGGCCAGGACATCTTCGGGGGCGCGGTCGGGCACGTAGAACGGCAGAAAACGCGCGGCGGCAGCGGGGCCTGTCATCAGCCGCTCGCGGATCATTCGCGCGTTGGAACGGTCACTGTCGGAGGGCACCCAGCGTTCATCCGTCGCCATCACCCGGACCCGTTCCCAATCGATTGAAGCTGCGCAGAGATCATCAAAGATAGGAGCGGGCGTGCTGCCGCCTGCCACCGCAAGCGAGGCGGTGTCGTGATGTAGCAGATGTGTTTCCAGATCCCCGGCAATGCGCTGCGCAACCTCTATCGCCAGCATTTCCTGATCTGGATATTCATTGAATTTCATGGATTTATTCCTCTCCATTCACGTCCATCACGGCGCATCAGCAAGTCCGCATCGCCGGGCCCAGTGCTGCCCATGTCATAGGGTTTTGGCACATCCCCGCGCGCCTGCCAGCCCGCGATGATCGGGTCGGTCCAAGCCCAGGCGGCGGTCACCTCGTCCCCGCGCATGAACAACGTCTGGTTACCCCGGATCATATCGGTGATCAGACGCTCGTATGCGTCCGGGGGATTTTTGCCATCCGCCCCGAGGGCCGTTGCAAAACTCATATCCAGCGGAACGTCAACCAGCCGCATGCCGCCCGGACCCGGCTCCTTGATGGTCACGCTCAGTGTGATGCCTTCGTTGGGTTGCAGGCGGATCTTCAGATGGTTGGCGTGACGGCCGGCTTCTTCGCCAAAGATCGAATGCGGCGCGTCCTTGAACAGCACGTTGATCACCGAGGACCGCGCCACAAGCCGTTTTCCCGTCCGCAGGTAAAAGGGCGTGCCCGCCCATCGCCAATTGCTGATATGGGTCTTGAGCGCGATATAGCTTTCGGTGCTGGAGCGCGGGTTTCCGACGGTTTCCCGGTAGGTTAGGTCGGATCCTTCACCCCCGGCAGCCGCGTTATACTGCCCCCGGACGATGTGGTAAGGCTCCACCGGATCCAGCGCCCGGATCACTTTTACCTTTTCATCGCGCACCGCGTCGGGGTCAAATTTTGCAGGCGGTTCCATCGCGATTAGGCACAGAAGCTGCATCAGGTGGTTCTGCATCATGTCGCGCATTGCGCCGGCGCGGTCGTAATACTCCTCGCGCCCGGCGACCCCGACGGTTTCCGCCACGGTGATCTGGATATGATCGACGTATTGACTGTTCCACAGGGGTTCGAACAGCATATTGCCGAACCGGATCGCCATCAGGTTCTGCACCGTTTCCTTGCCCAGATAATGATCGATCCGGTAAATCTGGTTCTCGGTGAAATGCGCAGCCAGTGTCGCGTTCAGCGCCTTGGCAGACTGCAAATCGTGTCCAAAGGGTTTTTCTACCACGATCCGGCTGTCTTCATCCGACAATCCGTGCCGGTGCAGACGTTCGGCCAGCGGTCCGAACAGGCCCGGCCCCACCGAGAAGTAGAAGACTCTGATCGGCCGTGGCTCAACTTCGGCCAGTTGCGCGGCCAGCGGCTCCCAACCGCGATCCTCGCGGGCGTCCAGCGACACATAAGTGACACGGCGCAGAAACTTCGGGATTCCCGCAGCACCCGGCCCGTGTTCATTCAGCGTTGCCTTAATTCCCTCCGCCACCAGCCGCCGGTAGTCTTCGGTGCTGATATCGGCCCGGGCGGCACCGATGATGCGGACTTCCTCGGGGAAATGGCCACCACAAAACCGCCGGTAAAGCGCCGGCAGGATTTTGCGCTGCGCCAGATCGCCAGTACCGCCAAAGATCACCAGATCGAAGGGATCGACCGGAATCACGCGTGGAGCCATTGTTCATTCCATTTCGCTGTGACCGGATGCCCAAGGCAGAGGCGAAATCACTTCACATCCCTGTCAGGCGGCCTCCGGCGGCTTTCACTTTGGGGGCAGTATAGGGTAGCCTTCTCGGAAAGGAACGGCCCATGAGGACATCCCCGTGAAAGATCTGCCTAACCCCAACGCAAACCTAGGTAAATTTCAAGACAGCCTGGTGACAGCCGACGGCAGCACCCGGGCGTCCGTGGCCTTGTCGAACCCGGAAACCCTATGGTTCAACACCGGAACGCTTTGCAATATTGAATGCGCGAACTGCTATATCCTCAGCTCACCCCGCAATGATGCCCTTGTCTATCTGACGGCGTCCGAGGTCGAGGACTATCTGGATCAACTCGAAGAGCGGAACTGGCGGGTACGTGAAATCGCCTTTACCGGCGGCGAGCCTTTCATGAACCCCGAAATGTGCGCCATGGCAGGCGCCGCGCTGGACCGGGGTTATGAAGTTCTGATCCTCACCAACGCCATGCGCCCGATGATGCGCAAGACCGTGCGGCAGGATCTGCTGGCGCTGAATGAAAAACATCCCGGCAAGATGACGCTGCGCATCTCGCTGGACCACCATAGCGCGGAGATTCACGACACCGAACGCGGCGCGGGCAGCTATGCCAAGACGCTGGAAGGCATGACCTGGCTGCGGGACAACGGGTTCCAGATGGCTGTCGCGGGCCGCATCACATTCTCCGAAAGCGAAGCCGAAGCGCGCCAAGGTTTTGCCGATCTTTTCGCCGCGCAGGATTTTGCAATCGACGCAATGAATCCCGGCCAGACGGTGCTGTTCCCGGAAATGGACGAAAGCGTTGAGGTGCCCGAGATTACCACAGCCTGCTGGGGTATTCTGAACAAGGTCCCAGAGGACGTCATGTGCGCCTCCTCCCGCATGGTGGTGAAACGCAAGGGCGCCGACAAACCGGCTGTGCTGGCCTGCACCCTGCTGACCTATGCACCGGAATTCGAGCTCGGCACGACCTTGGCCGAGGCAGAGAAGCCAGTGGCCCTGAACCACCCCCATTGCGCCAAGTTCTGCGTCTTGGGCGGGGCCAGCTGTTCGGCCTGACCTCCATCCACAGCCCGGCACATGCCGTTCAGTGGATACGGAACTCACCCTTCACGTGCCGCCATTCCCCGGCGCCGATCATCTTGCGGTGGGTAAAGCGGACCGAATGCAACGGTCCGTCGATCTCCTGGTGCCAGAATTCGATGAACCGGAACATCCGGTCGTGGTCTGGCGCCAGATCGTAGTCCTGCCACAGAAATGTATTCAGAACATGAGGATGGTCCGGCATGTGATAGATGAATTCGGCCGTGGTCAGCCCATAGCCCTTGAGCATCAGTTCCGTTTCGCTGATCTCCATATGTGGTCTCCTGCAACGAAGCCCCCCGTGAAATCCTAGCCGCGGATTGGTTAACAGTTTCGAAACCATGCTGTTGATGCCCGCCGCACTCTGCCCGGGCCGCACAGTCCACACGCGCGCCCATCAGCCAGCTTGCGCCCCATATGGGGTGTCTGATAGGGTGGCCTGACACAATAGAGACCCATAATACAGAACGGGCAGCAAACGTGAGCGATACGCCGGATACCCCTGAAAACATGGACGAAACACCGCCCCAAGGGCCGGTATATGAGGGGCCGACGGTCTCCATCGAATCCGAGATGCGCACGTCCTATCTGGACTATGCCATGTCGGTCATCGTCAGCCGGGCCATTCCCGACCTGCGCGACGGGCTGAAACCGGTTCACCGCCGGATTCTTTATGCCATGCATGAGACCGGCAACACCCACGACAAATCCTACCGCAAATCGGCACGTCCGGTTGGCGACGTGATGGGTAAATACCACCCGCACGGCGACAGCGCGATCTATGACGCCCTTGTCCGCATGGCGCAGGATTTCTCGATGTCGCTGCCGCTTTTGGATGGTCAGGGCAACTTTGGCTCGATGGACGGCGATAACCCCGCCGCGATGCGTTACACCGAAGTGCGCATGGACAAGCCTTCGGCCTTTATGCTGGCGGATATCGACAAGGATACCGTCGATTTCCAGGACAACTACGATGGCAAGGACCAGGAACCGACGGTTCTGCCCGCGCGTTTCCCCAATATGCTGGTCAACGGCGCCGGCGGCATCGCGGTTGGTATGGCCACCAACATCCCGCCGCACAATTTGGGCGAAGTTGTTGATGCGACCCTGGCCCTGATCGACGAACCGGATCTGACCAGCGAACAGCTGATCGAATATGTGCCCGGCCCCGACTTCCCGACTGGCGGCGTGTTGCTGGGCCGCTCTGGCGCGCGCAAGGCCTATCTTGAAGGACGCGGAAGCGTCATCATCCGCGCCAAGACCCGGGTCGAGGAGATCCGCAAGGATCGCTACGCCATCATCGTGGACGAAATTCCCTATCAGGTGAACAAGGCCTCGATGATCGAAAAGATCGCCGAACAGGTGCGCGACAAGAAGATCGAAGGCGTTTCCCACGTTCAGGATGAATCCGACCGCAACGGTGTGCGCGTGGTGGTCGAACTGAAGCGTGACGCCACTGCCGAGGTGGTGCTCAACCAGCTTTATCGGTTCACTCCGATGCAGACGCATTTCGGCTGCAACATGCTGGCGCTCAACGGCGGCCGACCTGAGCAGCTGACCCTACGCCGGTTCCTGACCTCCTTTATCGATTTCCGCGAAGATGTGGTCGCACGCCGGACCGCTTATCTGCTGCGCAAGGCGCGGGAACGCAGCCATATCCTTTGTGGTCTGGCGGTTGCCGTTACCAATATCGACGAGATCGTCACGACGATCCGCCAATCTGCGGATGCGGCCGAAGCGCGTGAAAAGCTGATGACCCGCCGCTGGCCGGCGCAGCCGATCCTGGAATACATCGCGCTGATCGATGATCCGACCCATACAGCGAACGAAGACGGGACCTACAACCTGTCAGAAACTCAGGCCCGCGCCATTCTGGAACTGCGCCTGCAGCGCCTGACCCAGATCGGGGTCAAGGAAGTCACCGACGAGTTGGAAGAACTGGCCTCCAAGATCAAGGAATACCTTGAGATTCTGGGCTCGCGTGACCGGATCATGGGCATCATCGCTGACGAGTTGCGCGAGGTTCGCGAGAATTTCGCCGTGCCGCGCCGCACCGAAATCGTCGACTGGTCCGGTGATATGGACGATGAGGACCTGATCGAGCGCGAGGACATGGTGGTCACCGTCACCTCGGGCGGCTATATCAAACGCACCCCGCTGGTCGATTTCCGCGCCCAAAAACGCGGCGGCAAGGGCCTGTCGGGGATGCAGACCAAGGAAGAGGATGTTGTCACCACCCTCTTTGTTGCGAATACCCATACACAGCTGTTGTTCTTCACCACTGATGGCATGGTCTACAAGCTGAAGACCTGGCGCCTGCCGCAGGGCGGACGCACCTCGAAAGGCAAGGCCATCGTCAACATCCTGCCGATCCCCACGGGGGTGTCGATCGCGGCCATCATGCCGGTCGACCGGGCCGAGGATGAATGGGACGATCTGCAGATCATGTTCGCGACATCTGCTGGAACTGTACGCCGCAACCGGTTGTCAGACTTCACAAATGTCATGCGCAACGGAAAGATTGCGATGAAGTTCGAGGACGATCACGCGGACACCAAACTGATCAATGCCCGGATCTGCTCCGAGGATGACGACATCATGCTGGTCACCAACACCGGCCGCGCGATCCGGTTCCCCTCGACCGAGGTCCGGGTGTTCAACAGCCGCAATTCCGTTGGTGTACGCGGGATCAAGCTGAATGAAGGCGACGAGGTCGTATCGATGTCGGTGATCCGCCACTCGAAATACACGCCCGAACAGCGGACGGCGTATCTTAAGATGCGCCGGGCCATGGCCGGGATCGCAGACGATGCAGAACCCTCGGATGAGGATAGCGTGGCAGATCCCAACTTCTCGACCGAGCTTTATGCAGAAATGTCAGCGGCCGAAAACCTGATCCTCACCATTACCAAGGGCGGTCAGGGTAAGCTGAGCTCCAGCCACGATTACCCGGTTCGGGGTCGTGGCGGTATGGGCGTCACCGCCATGGACAAGGCGATGCGCGGCGGCGAACTTGTGGCGTCTTTCCCGGTTGAGGTTGAAGACCAGATCATGCTGGCGACCTCTAAGGGTCAATCGATCCGGGTGCCGGTGGATGGAATTTCCTTCCGGTCCCGCTCGGCCGGCGGCGTCCGTGTCTTCAACACTGGCAAGGGTGAAGAGGTGGTTTCGGTCGCCTGGATTGCCGACAGCGGTGACGATGATGAGGCTGAGGTTGAGGGCGGCGAAGCCTGACGCCCACTCCCCAAACCAAAGCAACAAAAGACGCCGTCCCGGCCCGGGGCGGCGTTTCGTTTTTACCGATGGGTAAACAATTTCTGCCATGCTGATGGGAAACATTTGCGTGGGAGGAGCCACCCGATGAACATGTACCACTGCTACATCGACCTTCATCACGAAGCCAAAGCGCTCGCGTTTTCCAGCGCCGTCGATCAATGGATGTCCTACCTGCAAGAACGCAAGGTGATCAACGGCTGGCGCCTGCTGCGTCGCAAGCTGAACCTTGCCAGCGATTCCTGCCGTGATTTCCTGCTTGAGATCGAATTCGAGAACATGACCCAGCTGGACCAGGCCTTTCGGGTGTTGGGTGAAAAAGACGAAGAGATTGAAAAACTCTACGCGAATGTCTCTGCGTTGATCGCAAATTCCGACTTTGGGCTCTACCGGCCATTTCCGGATCCGGAACGGGCGGAGCGCATGGCTCTGGTCTGATTCCGCTGTAGTTTATACAAAAAGGCCGGGCATAGCGCCCGGCCTTTTCTGTTGTTCCCGCCAGGCGGCTTACAGATCGTAGAGCGCGCCGAATTTCTGTTCGAGATAGTTCATGAGCGGCGCGTGGTCCGGCTCCATTCCCGCCGCATGGGCGATGGTATCCCGCGGGCTGCGCAAGCCACCGTGCTGCTGCAACTTCTCGCCCAGCCAGCCGGTTGCGGCCGAAGTATCGCCTTGCGCCAGATCCGTATCCAGCTGCGGCACATCCCGGCGCAGCGCCTCGTGCAGGCAGCCGGCGTAGACATTGCCCAGCGAATAAGTCGGGAAATAACCAAAGAGACCAACCGACCAATGCACGTCCTGCAGACAACCGTTTGAAGGCTTGTCGACGGCATAGCCAAAATCGGCCTCAAACCGGTCATTCCAGGCCGCCTCTAGGTCCGCAACCTCCAGATCGCCTTGCATCAATGCCCGTTCGAGATCGAAACGGAGCATGATGTGCAGGTTATATTGCAGCTCATCTGCTTCGGTCCGGATATAACCGTTATGAACCTTGTTGACCGCCGCGTAGAAGGCATCGGCATCGGACACGCCAATGTCGTCAAAGCTGTCCCGCATCTGTTCGAACAACCATCCAGTAAAGGCGCGGCTGCGGCCGATCTGGTTTTCATAAATCCGGCTCTGGCTTTCGTGCACGCCCATCGACACACCGCGCCCCAGCGGCGTCAGCAGGTAATCGCGGCTGATGTTCTGCTCATAGGCGCCGTGGCCAACCTCGTGAATGGTCGAATAGAAGCAGTTGAACGGATCTGTTTCGCTGGTCCGGGTGGTAATCCGCACATCCAGCCCTGAGCCAGAGCTGAACGGGTGCACCGCCTTATCGACCCGGCCATGCGCCATGTCATATCCAAAGGTGCGCGCCAACGTGCGCGCCAGCTGCATCTGGGCTTTTTCATCAAACCGCCCCGACAGGCCCTGCGGCGCTGGCTTATCCAGAACCCGGGCGCGCAGGTCCACCAGACCGGGACGCATCGCATCAAAGATTTTTGCGATTTCAGAAGAGGTTGTGCCGTGTTCGTAATCCGCGACCAGCGCATCATACAGATCACCACCCGCCGCCAGTGCCTGACCTTCCTCACGCTTCAGTGCGACCACTTCCTCCAGCACAGGCAGGAAGGCCGCCACGTCTTCATTGGCGCGGGCCTCGGCCCATTTTCCCTGCGCTTCTGAGGTGACCTGTGCCAGTTTCTTGGCCAGATCCGCGGGCACCTTGATGGTACGGTCGTAGCTGCGGCGGATTTCGCGCAGATGCGCAGCGCCCACCTCATCCGGGGCTTCGGCCTGCTCCAGCCATTCCGCCACCTGCGGCGCGCTGCGGCGGGCGTGCAGCACGGATTCGATCGCGGCCATCTCCGCGCCGCGCTGCCCGGTGGCCCCGCGCGGCATCATGGTTTCCTGATCCCAGCCCAGACGGCCAGCGATCTGCCCCAAAGCCTGCGTGTCACGCTCATAGGCCATCAGCTGTTCAAATGCGGTCATATTCTCAATGGTCCTTGATGGAAGTTGCAATCGGATAGCCTGCCAGGAAGCGGGCGCGCAGGATCAGGACCCACAGAACCACAGCCATCAGCTGGTGCAGGATCGCTGCCTGCCAGGGCGCAGCGTAAAGAACGGTGATCACACCAAGGGCAATCTGTACGATCAAACCTGCAAAGACGGCGTTGAAGGCGAACCGGGTCGCGCCATGGGCACTGGCGCGGCCGCGCAGCCAGACAACCACCCCAAAAGCAAACAGAAGATAGCCACAGACCCGGTGAACAAACTGCACCAAGCCTGGGTTTTCAAAGAAGTTCTTCCACATCGGTTCAATCATCAACGGATTGGGCGGGATCACCTGCCCGCCCATCAGCGGCCAATCAGTATAGGACCGCCCAGCGTCAATGCCTGCCACCAGCGCGCCCAGCAGGATTTGCAGGAACGCAAAGTGCAAGAGCCCGGTCGAGAGGCCGAAGATCTTTGCTTCCTTGGCCCGGCGCGCCTGCATCAGGTCCCGTTCCTGCCGCCCCAGAAGGAAGCCATACCAGGCGATCAGCCCGAGGATGACAAAGGCCAGGCCAAGGTGCGTCGCCAGCCGATAGGAGGCAACCGAGGTCATGCCCTCGCCCTGGGTCACGCCCGAAGAGACCATCCACCAGCCGATTGCACCCTGAGCCCCGCCCAAAGCCCCCGGCAGGATCAGCCGCCCGGTCCAGCCGGTCGGGATCTTGCGGGCCAGCAGAAAGCCAAAAAAGCCAACCGCCCAGACCAGCCCGATGACACGGCCCAGTTGGCGATGGCCCCATTCCCACCAGTAGATCGATTTGAAGTCAGCAAGCTCCATCCACTGGTTATGGATCTGCCACTGGTCGATCTGCTTGTATTTGTCGAACTCCCGCTGCCATTCCGCCTCGTTCATCGGCGGAATGGCCCCGGTGACGGGGCGCCATTCGGTGATCGATAGGCCGGAATCGGTCAGACGGGTCAACCCGCCGACCACGATCATCGCCACCACCAGCGCAAACAGCACAAAGAGCCAGGCCCGGATCGCCTTGCGGGCGCCGCCCCGGCCCCGGTCGATCATGCCGGTTGCGGCGGTCTGCGGCTTGGCCTCGGGTTCACTGACCTCTTGGAAGATACTGCGCTTGCTGCTCATGCTCGTCCCTCTTCGGTTTCGCGGTGAAGCTAGGGTTGGCGGTCCGGATCGTCCAGTGCTAACGCTCAGCTATCGTCCGACATTTTCTTCCAGCGGACCATCTGCCGCATCACCCCATGCAGCATCTGCACATCCGCCCGCGTCAGGCGCATGCGGCTGAACAGGTTGCGGAAGACTACTTTCATCCCCGGCGCCTTTTCCGGCGGGAAGAAATAGCCGGCTTCCTCAAGCCGGTCCTCGTAATGGGTCACCAGCGCCTCAACCTCAACGCCGGTTGCCCAGTCGGATTTGCCGATCTCGAAAACCTCATGCTCGACCTCCGCCGCCTGACGGCGCCATTCATAGGCAGCCAGCAGCACGCATTGACCAAGGTTGAGCGAGGCAAACTCCGGGTTGACTGGCACCGTGATGATAGCATTGGCACGGGCGATATCGTCATTCTCAAGGCCAGCGCGTTCCGGGCCGAACATCACCGCGACCTTCTCGCCGCCACGGATTTTCTCAATCGCCAGCTTCATTGCAGCTTCGGGGCTGTACACCGGTTTGGTCAGCTCACGCGGACGCGCAGTGGTGGCAAAGACAAAGGAACAGTCCTCCAGCGCACCAGGCACATCGGGGGCCAGCAGTGCCTCGTCCAGCAGCCGCCCCGCACCCGAGGCCATGGCCACCGATTTTGGGTTCGGCCAGCCGTCGCGCGGCGCGACGATGCGCATCCGGTCCAGCCCGAAGTTCCACATCGCACGGGCGGCAGCGCCAATGTTTTCGCCCATCTGGGGGCGCACCAGAACAAAGGCGGGCTGTGGCATATCGCTGGGCATGTCTGTCTCCATAGCGCCCAAAGGGCATTTCCCCTGCTGTAATCGCAGGGGCTGCGAACGGCAAGGGCATCCACTGCTGGTCCCGGCGTCGCAGGGCGGCGCAGGATCCTTGCGTCCTGTGGCAGATGCGTTAAACACCAGCCAGCAAGCAACAGGAGCGCCCTTGATGGATACCGCCGCGGACACAGTGGAAAAGCCCCAGATCTATCTGATTTCGCCGCCTAGTTTTGAACTGGGCCGGTTTCCCGACCAGCTGGCCAAGGTGCTCGACAGCACCGAGATTGCCTGCGTGCGCCTAGATCTGGCAAGCCGCGATGAAGACACGCTGAGCCGGGCCGGTGACGCCCTGCGCGAGGTTTGCCTAGCCCGCGATGTGGCCATCGTGATTTCCGATCATCAGATCCTGGCCGAGCGGCTCGGCCTTGATGGCGTGCACCTGACCGATGCCTCCAAATCCGTGCGCAGCGCCCGCAAGGCGCTTGGCGCCGATGCCATTGTCGGCAGCTTTTGCGGAGCTTCCCGCCACGACGGGCTGACTGCAGGCGAAGCCGGCGCCGATTACATCAGCTTTGGCCCCGTCGGCACATCCGGCCTGGGTGATGGCGCGGTGGCTGAGCAGGAGCTGTTCCAGTGGTGGTCCGAAGTGGTAGAAGTGCCGGTCGTGGCCGAAGGCGGTTTGACTGAAGAGCTGGTCGGAAGACTTACTCCTTACACGGATTTCTTTGGCATTGGCGAGGAAATCTGGCGCAGCGAAGATCCCGTCGCCGCGCTTCAGACATTTATCAAGGCAATGGGCTGACCGCAGCCCTCACAGATAGCACGCCATCGCCCCGATGTTACAGCTGCGGGGCGATGGAAACACGATCAGAGCCAGACGCGTTCCACGAACCAATAGCTGCCGATCAGCGCAATCGTAACGGAGGCTGGAATGGCTACGCGGCCGCGGTATTTCGGATGACCGCCGAACCAGTAACCGACCAGCAGATAGGCAAGCGCGATCACCGTCAGCTGCCCCAGTTCAACCCCGACATTGAACCCGATCAGCGCCGGAATGAACTGCGCCTGCGGCAGGCCAAATTCCCCCAGTACGCTGGCAAAGCCCAGCCCGTGCAACAAGCCAAAACCAAAGATCACCACCGTCCGCCAGCTGTGCAGCCGCCGGGCAAAGATGTTCTCCACCGCAACAAAGACGATCGAGGCCGCAATCAGCGGCTCCACCACCGCCGGGTTCACAGTCACCAGCCCCAGCGCGCCGCAAGCCAGCGTGATGGTGTGGGCGACGGTAAAGGCGCTGACCTGCCACAAAAGCGGCTTCAGACGGGTACTGAGGAAGAAAAGCCCCAGGACAAACAGGATGTGATCCAAACCTTTTGGAAGGATGTGGTCAAAGCCGACCGGGATATAGCTGGTAAAAGCCTTTGCCGGGGACAAGGCCGATCCGCCCCCGATCGCGATGGGTCCGCTGCTCTCACCGCCCTGAATATAGCCGGTAAAAGGTTCTTCCACCCCGTTCTGACGCAGAACCACGGCGCCTGCCCCTTCTGGCCAGCGGATCGTCAGCGCCGAGGCAAGCGGCGGTAGCTCCCCCGAAAGGGACAGCACACTCTCGCGCGGCAGTTCGACGTCACCAACCGATGCGACGCGTACATCTTCCACCACCAGCGGCACCGGGCTACCTGCCTCGACATCAAGGGTTTTCAGCCAGTCCTCGGCAAACAGGCGCAGCATCGGCGCCAGTTCCTCGGGCGGCATGGCGCGCAACAGATCGTAATCGCCCGCCTGATCGGCCGCTTCGGTGTCTTGGTGCGTATCCAGATCAATACCGGCGACAAATGCCTCTGCATTCAAACGAAGAGACAGATGTAACGTGTTGTCCTCAATTGTGAAATCACCAATGGCCGGTGTTACCTCATGGGCTAGGGCGCGCTCGGCGCCCCAAAAGCCGAGACTTGACAGCAGGCAGAGGCATGCCACCTTCATCCCACGCAGCAACAAAGAATTCGTCATGAAAAATCACCTGGCCTGTTTACTCGTTTTTGCATTCTCGTTCAGGCTGGCAGAACCAGCCCTGTCCCATGAGTTTTGGATCGAACCGCAGAATTATCAAGTTGAATCCGGAGAGGAACTCCCAGCGCAATTGCTGAACGGGCAAGAGTTCAAGGGCTTTCGGCTGCCCTATTTCAAAACTCGCACCAAACGCTCCGAGGTAATCACCGGTGACACCACCACCCCTTACGAAGGACGCATGGGCGATTTACCGGCCCTGACAGTGACCGCCGAACGGGACGGGTTGCTGACTCTAGTCTATGAAACCATGCCGGAAACGCTGATCTATGAGACTTGGGAAAAATTTGACGCCTTCGCCGAGCACAAGGGATTTGCCGATATCCGCACCCGGCACGAGGGGCGCGGCCTGCCGGTGGATGGTTTCACCGAACGCTACAGCAGGCACGCGAAATCCCTGATTGCCGTCGGCAGCGGCGCCGGGTCGGACCGGGAAAGCGGCTTGGAGACGGAGTTTGTTGCACTGGAAAACCCCTATTCGTCCAAGGGCGACACACTACCGGTTCAGCTGTTCTATCAGCAAAAACCGCGCGTAGCCGCACAGGTCGAAATCTTCGAACGCGCGCCCGATGACAGCGTGACCATCACCTTGACCCAGACTGATGCAGAGGGGCGCGCCGAGATCCCGGTGAAGCCCGGCCATACCTATCTTCTGGACGCTGTTGTGCTGCGCCCGTCCGATCCGGAAACCGGCGCGGTATGGGAAACGCTTTGGGCTGCGCTGACCTTTGCGGTGCCATAGGTTGCAAAGCCGCTTGCGGGGGCGCGTGAAAGGCGGCAAGAGAGAGCCATGACATCGCCCCGTTCCGATACCCCCATGGCCCAACCTGCTCCCGCCCAGATTCTCTGCATCGGATCGGTGCTTTGGGACGTGATTGGCCGCTGCTCCTCTGACATGCAACGCGGATCTGACATGCCGGGGCGGATCACCCGCCTGCCCGGCGGCGTTGCCATGAACATCGCCATGACACTGGCCCGCTTTGGCCTGAAACCCGCGCTGCTGAGCGCGATTGGTCAGGATGCCGAAGGGGATGAGCTGATCGCCGCCTGTGGTCACCTGGGGCTTGATACGCAGCACGTCTACCGCTCCGAAGATTTACCGACCGACCAGTATATGGCGGTCGAAGGCGCCAACGGGTTGATTGCGGCAATTGCCGATGCCCATTCGCTGGAGGCCGCGGGGGCGAAAATCCTCCGCCCGCTGCTGGATGGCACCCTTGGCTCGGAAACCGCGCCCTATGCCGGGCCGGTTGCGCTGGATGGCAACCTGACCCTGTCCCTGCTTGACGACATCGCCGCCAGCCCCGCCTTTGCCAATGCCGACCTGCGGGTGGCGCCTGCCTCTCCGGGCAAGGCAGAACGGTTGCGGCCTTTCCTCATGCGCAGCCGCGGCACGCTTTACGTCAACCTCGAAGAGGCCGGTTTGCTTTGCCAGGCGACCTTTGCCGATAGCGAAACCGCCGCAGCCGCCCTGCTGGAGCGCGGCGCCGCGCGGGTTCTTGTCACCGACGGCAGCCGGTCGGCTACCAAGGCGGACGCACACAATACCTTTACGCTTGAGCCGCCGCAGGTCACCGTGGCCCGCGTCACCGGCGCTGGCGATACTTTCATGGCGGCGCATATCGCCGCCGAGACCCGCGGCGAGCCGCCCGCTACGGCGCTGGCATCTGCTTTGACCGCCGCAGCCACATATGTTTCAGGAGAGCCTCCGCTGTGATCCCCATCAAATATTCCCAAGAAGTGGCCGAGGCCCGCGCTGCCGGTCGCGCCATTGTCGCGCTTGAAAGCACCATCATCACCCACGGCATGCCTTATCCGCAAAACGTGGAAACCGCCGCACAGGTCGAACAGGACATTCGCGATGCGGGCGCGGTTCCGGCCACCATGGCGGTGATGAACGGCAAGCTGTACGTAGGCCTAGAAGCGGATGAGCTGCAGGCGCTGGGCCAGGCGAAAGACGTCGCCAAGGTGTCGCGCGCGGATATCGCTGCCTGCATCGCCAGTGGCGGCACCGGAGCGACCACCGTGGCCGCCACCATGATCGCTGCCCGGCTGGCGGGGATTTCCGTCTTTGCCACCGGCGGCATTGGCGGCGTGCACAAGGGCGCCGAAACCAGTTTTGACATCTCCACCGACCTGATGGAGCTGGCGCAAACCCCGGTGACTGTCGTTGCGGCTGGCGCCAAGGCGATTCTGGACATCCCGAAAACGCTGGAAGTTCTGGAAACCCAAGGGGTTCCGGTGATTTCTTATGGTCAGGACAGCTTCCCCGCCTTCTGGTCGGCGCAATCCGAACTGATGGCGCCACTGCGGATGGACACGGCCAAAGAGATCGCCAGCGCCCATGCAATGCGTCAGGCCATGGGGCTCAACGGCGGGCAGTTGGTAGCGAACCCGATCCCGACCGAGGCACAGATCCCGTCCGAGGAACTGGCTCCGATCATCGCACAGGCCCAATCCGAGGCCGACGCACAGGGTATTTCCGGCAAGGGGGTGACACCCTTCCTGCTGCAGCGCATCTTTGATCTGACCGAAGGACGCTCGCTGGTGGCCAATATCGCGCTTGTGCGCAACAACGCCCGTCTTGCTGCGGCTATTGCTCAGGAATTGAACGCAATCGCGGGCTGATATGGTAATTCGGCAGCGCGGCCATTGCCGTTCTGCTGAACAGTGCCTAGGTTCCCCGCATCTGTCATCGTGAATGCGCCCATGACCACTCCATTTGATCAAGAACCCCACCGCCGTCCCGGCCTGTTCGCGCGACTGCGCTCTTCCTTTCTGACCGGTATCGTCGTGATCGCGCCGGTGGGGCTGACACTCTGGCTGCTCTGGACCGTGATGGGCTGGATTGACGGAGTGGTTCTGCCCCTGGTGCCGCATACCATGCGGCCCGAGCAATATATCGGCATTAACCTGCGCGGCGTCGGGCTGATCATCTTCCTGTTGTTCACCATCATCGTCGGCTGGATTGCAAAAGGCATCATCGGCCGTTCGCTGATCGGGTTCGCGGAGAACCTGGTGGACCGGATGCCGGTGATCCGCTCGGTTTATTCCGGAATCAAACAGATCTCGGAAACCGTATTCGCTCAGTCGGAAAGCAGCTTTGATACCGCCTGTCTGATCCAGTATCCGCGCAAGGGCGTTTGGGCGATCGCTTTTGTCTCGACCAAGGCGAAGGGCGAAATTGCCCAGCGGGCCGAAACATCCGGCGGTTTGATGAGCGTCTTCATCCCGACAACACCCAACCCGACCTCCGGGTTCCTGTTGTTTGTGCCAGAAGAGGATGTGACCGTTCTCGACATGTCGGTCGAGGATGCAGCGAAACTGGTGATTTCCGCCGGACTGGTCTACCCGAACCCCAAGGATCCGACGCAGCCGCCCGCCGACGGGGCCAAAGGCTGACGACTTAGGCTTTTTCGTGCTTTAGCCTGCAATATCGGCATTAAGAGCGGCAGCTATCTCGCTGCCACTCCACTCCTTTTCCCACACCGCTTACAGAGCGGTCCAGCCACCATCGACGCTGATCGTGGTGCCGGTGATCTGCGCAGCCGCATCCGAGCACAGGAAGACAGCCGTACCGCCAAGTTGCTCAACCGTGGCGAATTCGCGCGAGGGCTGACGCTCCAGCATGACCTTCTTGATCACCTCCTCGCGGCCCATGTTGTATTTCTCCATGGTGTCCGGGATCTGTGCCTCGACCAGCGGTGTCAGCACGTACCCCGGGCAGATCGCATTGGCGGTGATCGGCTCTTCAGCGGTTTCCAGCGCCACGGTCTTGGTCATACCGACCACGCCGTGCTTGGCCGCCACATAGGCCGATTTATAGGGCGATGCGGTCAGACCATGTGCAGAGGCGATATTGACCACCCGGCCCCAGCCCGCTGCGCGCATCTTGGGCAGTGCCGCTGCGGTGGTGTGAAAAGCCGAGTTGAGATTGATCGCGATGATCGCATCCCATTTGTCCAGCGGGAACTCATCAATCGGGGCGACATGCTGGATCCCGGCATTGTTGATCAGAATATCGCAGCGGCCCGCCTTGTCGATCAGGCCGCGGCAGTCTTCACCTTTGGACATATCCGCTTGAATGTAGCGGGCATTGACCGAGAACTCCTTGGCGATCTCTTCGGCCAGCGCGTGGTCTTCGTCCCTGTCGGTGAACGAGTTCAGAACCACATCCGCACCGGCGCGCGCCATCTCGCGCGCAACGCCAAGGCCGATGCCCGAATTCGATCCGGTAATCACCGCCGTTTTGCCCTTCAGTGTCATATCTCAGGTGTCCTTTGAGCTGAGTTGAGTTGCGCGGCATTCTGCCACGTGACCGGGGCAAAGAAAACGCGTAGGACTACTGACTTGTTCATCCAGGACGGCCGAAATACACAGCGCTTCCGCCGTACTCTCCCAAGCTATTTGCCAAAGAAAACCACACGATTTTACCAAAAAAAACGCCCGCACGAAGCGGGCGTTAAGTTATTGAGGCAGGTTTCATACAGGCAAGAAACCTATCGAGCAGTGACCCCTTTATACGCAATTTCGTGCTTTCATCCAAGCTAAAAGTTTGAAAAGACAAAGACGCGCCTCTACCGTGAAGGCTCAAGTAAATAAGGGCAGAATGGGATTGTTGCCAAAGTGAGGTCAGAATATTTCTCCGCCGCCAGATCGCTTGTGATGGGAATCGGGCTTTGTCTCAACGCCAGTTTTGCAGCCGCAGAATCAGCCCATGGTATTGCAATGTATGGCGAACCGGCGCTGCACCCTAGCTTCACCGCGCTTCCCTATGCCAACCCCGAGGCCCCAAAGGGCGGCAGGCTGGTTGTCGGCAACACCGGCGGCTTTGATACGCTGAACCCATTTGCCCAGAAAGGCACCCCGCCCTGGCAGCTCCGCTTCTGGGGATACGAAAGCCTGATGGGCCGCTCCTGGGATGAACCCTTTACCCTTTATGGCTTGCTGGCCGAATCGATCAACGTGCCCGAGGACCGCTCCTGGGTCGAGTTCACGTTGCGCCCCGAGGCGCGGTTTTCCGATGGCAGCTCTGTCACGGTCGAGGATGTGCTTTGGTCCTATGAAACGCTCGGCACCGAAGGTCACCTGCGCTATCGCGGGTTCTGGTCCAAGGTCGCCGGGATTGAACAGACCGGTCCACGCAGCCTGAAGATTACCTTCAATACCGAAGACCGGGAGCTGGCGCTGATCGCCGGTATGCGCCCGATCCTTAAAAAGGCGCAGTGGGAAGGGAAGGATTTCGCGGCCTCTGGCCTCAGCGAGGCGCCCATAGGCACCGGTGCCTATGTGGTCTCCGATTTCGAGCCGGGCCGGTTTGTCACCCTTTCCCGCAATCCCGACTACTGGGGCGCGGATCTACCGCTGCGGCGGGGCATGCATAACTTTGACGAGCTCCGCATAGATTTCTTTGGC
This sequence comes from Pseudophaeobacter sp. 1A16562, assembly GCF_041008785.1. NCBI lineage: Bacteria > Pseudomonadati > Pseudomonadota > Alphaproteobacteria > Rhodobacterales > Roseobacteraceae > Pseudophaeobacter > Pseudophaeobacter sp. 1A16562. The sequence continues at coordinate 52,613 of NZ_JAXGFT010000014.1, forward strand.
GATCAGACGGTGCTGTTCGAGGCCTTCAAGGCCGGAGAGCTGAGCGCCTATCGTGAATTCAACGCAGACAAATGGAAAAGCGCCTATGACTTTCCCGCCGTTAGCAATGGCGACGTGGTCAAAAGCGAGATCCCGCATCAGCGCCCATCCGGCATGACCGGACTGGCGATGAACACACGCCGCGCACCGCTGGGTGACTGGCGCGTGCGAGAGGCGCTGATCCTTGCCTTCAATTTCGAATATATCAACGGCACCGTGACCGGCGGTATCCAGCCGCGGATCACCTCTTATTTCTCCAACTCCACCCTTGGCATGCGGGACGGTCCCGCGCCTGATGAGGTGCGCGCACTGCTCCAGCCCTATGCCGACAGCCTGCTGCCCGGCACGTTGGAAGGCTATGCCCTGCCCACCAGCGATGGCACCAAACGCAACCGCAGGAATCTGCGCCGTGCAGTCGCCCTGCTGGCCGAGGCAGGATGGACCGTCCAGGACGGCGTGCTGAAGAATCCTGACGGACAGGTGCTGACGCTGTCGGTCCTCTTGCGCCAGGGCGATGCAGAGATGAAAACCATCGTCGAAATCTACGCCCGCGCACTGGATCGTCTGGGCATCACTATCACGCCAGAGCTTGTTGATAATGCGCAATATGTGGCGCGCCAGTCCGAGTTCGATTTCGACCTGACCCGGTTCCGCCGCGATCTGTCGCTTAGTCCCGGCAACGAACAGAAACTCTATTGGGGGCGCGCCGGGGTCAACCAACCGGGCAGCCGCAACCTGATGGGCATCGACAGCCCCGCCGCCGAAGCGATGATTGACCAGCTGCTGACCTCAAAGAGCACGGATGACTTCACCGCTGCGGTACGGGCACTGGACCGTGTGCTGACGGCGGGGCGCTATGTGATCCCGATCTGGCAATACGACAAAGGGCGCATTGCCCATAAGCGGCAACTGGCCCATCCCGAGAGCCTTCCAATATATGGTGATCGCACCGGCTTCTTCCCCGACGTTTGGTGGCATCAACCAGAGTAACTGGGCACGGCGCCGCAACCACTAGGCGTTGATCACAGCGGTTTCGCGTGATCGTGAAGATCTTCATGATCCAATTGTTTTCTTTTTTGACATATTTGCTACCATAATACCGTATTGTTGTTGTTTTCACGGGGTACTCGAAATGTCATGTTTCTCTGCTTCGGCCAGCTGGGCGGTCCGCTTTCCCCGCGCCAAACAGCGGTTTCCGTATCTTCAACGCCGGTATGCTCCCTGTCCGATCGGCGACAAGGACGGGTTCGTTGCTTACCTGGCCCAGTCGCACCACCTGACGCTCACCGAGGCGCAGGAAGAGGCCGACGACTTCCTGTTTTGGGAAAGGCTGCATGAAGAGCTGGAACGCGATGCGATCTGAGCGCCGTGTTCCTTTGGTCATCGCATTGGGGTGCGGACTACAGCCGCTGTGACCGCTGTGGGCTGAAATGCCCGTAGCGCGGGTCATACGGTGATGCGCGAGAATTCCTGGGCGCCATCCCTCAAAAACAAAATCATAAAAATTCAGGGAGTTGTCAGCAGTACTTCACTGCGGCCTTCAGACCAGGGACGTGACCCACAGAATGGTCGCATCATCCGGGCTGAGCGAGATCACGTTGTGCCCCATGGCACCATCGTAATAGGCGCTGTCGCCCCGGCGCATTTCAACCGGCTCGTAAAACTCGGTATAAAGCATGATCACCCCGGTCAGCACATAGAGGAATTCCTCGCCGTCGTGCCGTACCCAGCCGTCAAACTCATCCATCGAGCGCGCCCGGACCCGGGCCCGGTACGGCAGCATCTGCTTGCGGGTCAAACCATCGGCGAGCAGTTCGTGCTCATAGGTGGCCGTCGCCTGATGCGATCCTTCACCGGATTTTGTCACCGTCATCCGCCCGTTCACCTGATCGCGCTGCGGCGGGGTGAACAGCTGCGGTACTGAAATTTCCAGCCCGACGGCCAGCTTTTTCAGGGCGTCATATGTCGGGGACATCTGGCCGTTTTCGATCTTCGAAAGGGTCGAACGCGCCAGCCCCGCTTGATTGGCCGCGTGTTCCAGCGTCCAGTCCCGCGCCTTGCGCAATTCCCGCACGCGGGCGCCAAGGTCCAGCGGTTCTGCCTGCGTGTCTTCGCCGCCAGAGCGGGCAATGGTGATAAGGGTTTTGGGGTCGCGGCCAGTCATGCTGTTTCTATAGGCCGCAGCACGGCAGCTTGCAACGCGGCACGTGTCACGCTAGCGAAGATCCATGATATCAGTTTTCGACAATGGGCCCTTTGCCCCCTGCCCGGCGCCGTTCAACATGGCCGCCCATGTTCTGCGTTTCGCACCCGACCGCCCTCAAAAACCTGCGTTGGAGGTCCTTGGCGGCGATCAAAGCCAGAAATGGACCTATTCCCAGCTGGAGGCCGCGGTGCGCGGGACCGGCACGGGGCTGTTGGCGGCGGGTCTGCGCCCTGGCGACATTGTGATGATGCGGCTTGGCAATACGGTCGATTTCCCGCTTGCCTATCTTGGCGCGATTGCGGCTGGTCTGGTACCCGTCCCGACCTCCTCGCAGCTGACCGCACCGGAAACCGCCAAGATGATTGCGGAACTCGACGTGGCCGCAGTTCTGCGCGATCCGTCGGTCGCCTGCGCCGATCACCCGCGCGAAATCATCCTGCCTGAACTGACCGCGATGCGCGACCTTCCTCCCTGCGAGTATGACATGGGGGATCCCGACCGTCTGGCCTATGTGGTCTATACCTCCGGCACCAGCGGATCACCCCGCGCCGTCGCTCATGCCCACCGCGCGATATGGGCGCGGCAAATGATGGTGCGGGACTGGTACGACCTTTCAGAACACGACCGCCTGCTGCACGCCGGCGCCTTCAACTGGACCTTCACCTTGGGCACCGGATTGATGGATCCGTGGAGCATTGGCGCAACCGCGCTGATCCCTGATCCCGACACACCGCCCGAGGCAATCCCGGCACTGCTGCGCGACCATCACGCCAGCATTTTTGCTGCTGCACCCGGTGTTTATCGAAAAATCCTCAACTCAAATCGCACTCTTGACCTGCCGGATCTGCGCCACGGCCTTTGTGCCGGTGAAAAGCTCTCGCGCCACCTCTCCGAGCTTTGGAGCGATCGAACCGGCCGGGCCCTTTTTGAGGCCTACGGCATGTCCGAATGTTCGACCTTCATTTCTTCCAGCCCGGCACACCCGGCGCGCGGCGATGCGCTTGGCCAGCCGCAGGAAGGACGCCGGGTTGCGATCCTTGGTCCAGACGGGCCAGTACCGCGCGGCGCCGAAGGTACCATCGCCGTGCACCGGTCGGACCCCGGTCTGATGCTGGGCTATCTGAACGCCCCCGATGAAACCGAGGCGCGCATACAGGGAGACTGGTTCCTGACCGGCGATCAGGGCGCCATGGCGGCCGACGGCCAGATCACCTATCTGGGGCGCGCCGATGACATGATGAACGCTGGTGGTTTCCGCGTCTCGCCCATCGAGGTCGAGACCACGCTTGCCGCTCATCACGGGATTGTGCAAGTCGGGGTGACATCGGTTGAAGTCAAGGAAGACACACATATTATCGTGGCCTTCTACACCGGCCCGCAAGAGATCCCCGAAGCCGACCTTCGGGATTTTGCCACGGACCGCCTGGCGCGTTACAAACAACCGCGCGCCTATGTGTATCTTGAGGCCCTGCCGACTGGCGCAAACGGAAAACTACTGAGGCGCGCCCTGCCGGCCTATTTCAAAGGATAACCCATGACCAGCCTTCCTTCGGTCAAGCTCGACATTCTTTCGGACCCGATCTGCCCCTGGTGCTATATCGGTAAGACGCATCTGGACAAAGCCTTGGCCGAGATTCCCGACCATCCTTTTGTGATCGAATGGCACCCCTTCCAGCTGAACCCTGACATGCCCCGCGAAGGTATGGACCGGCGCGCCTATCTTGAGGCGAAGTTTGGCGGCAAGGAAGGCGCGGTGCGGGCCTATGCCCCCATCGTGGAACATGCTGAACAGGCCGGACTGTCGATCGATTTCGAAGGCATGAAACGCACGCCCAATACGCTCAACGCGCATCGGCTGATCCATTGGGCCGGCACCGAAGGCAAACAGACCGCGGCCGTGGATGCCCTGTTCGAGGCCTATTTCGTCAAAGGCCTCGATATTGGTGATCCCGAAATCCTGGCTGACATTGCCCAAGAGATTGGCATGGAACGCGATGTCATGCTGAAACTGCTGGAGACCGAGAACGACATCGAGGCGATCCAGTCCCGCGATGCGCATTCGCGCAAGATGGGCGTGAACTCGGTCCCGACCTTCGTGGTGGCCAACCAGCACGCCGTGCCCGGTGCCCAGCCGCCCGAACTGTGGAAGCAGGTGATCGCCGACATCATGTCCCAGTTGGAAGCCGGACCAAAGGATTAATAATGCAGATTAAGCGGTCCAGTATCTTTGCCACCCTCATCGGTATCGTCGTTTTCAGTACAGTGTTTTTTCATTACGCCGAGGGGTGGAACTGGCTGGACAGCCTGTTCTTTACGGTCGTAACCATTTCCACCGTGGGTTACGGGAACTTTGTTCCCGTGACGGCGGCCGGGAAGATTGGCACGATCATCCTGATCTTCAGCGGCCTTGGGGTCTTTGCCCTGGCGATTCGGGAATTCGCGCTCTACCAGATCCAAAAACGCGAAGAACACAGCGAGTGGCTGATCGCCCATTTCGGTCGCCACCACCGGGAAGATCCGACCACTGCGGCCAACGAGGATGAGTGTCCCGATCCGCCCACGTCACCTGCGCGCCAGTGACGCCGCTGCCGCAATTCTGACCATCGCATTGATGCACAGAGTCCTGTGCAGGCGATCTACTGGTGCCTTTTTTAAAATCATGGTAGCGGCCTCTCAGCGGCGCCCGGATTGGATCCGATTTCCGGATCCTTCTGAAGTGCCGCACGAGGTTATCTATGTCAAAATCCGTTTCAAACCCGATGTCGAAAGGTGAATTTATCGCCTTGATCGCGATGATGTTCGCTACCATCGCATTTTCCATCGATGCCATGCTGCCGGCGCTGCCGGAAATTGGTGAAACGCTGAGCCCCGACAACGTGAACCGGGCGCAGCTGATTATCACCTCGTTTGTTCTGGGCATGGGCATCGGCACCTTCTTTACCGGTCCGATCTCGGATGCCTTTGGCCGCAAGCCGGTGATCTTTGGCGGCGTTATCCTTTATATCATCTCGGCCGCTGCGGCCTGGGCCGCGCAATCGCTGGAACTCGCCCTTCTGGCGCGGGTGACCATGGGGCTTGGCGCTGCCGGGCCGCGCGTTGTCGCCATGGCTGTCGTCCGGGATCTCTACTCGGGCCGTGAAATGGCGCGGGTGGTCTCCATCGCCATGATGATCTTCACGCTTGTTCCGGCCGTTGCGCCGATGCTGGGCTCGGTCATCATCGCCTTTTCCAGCTGGCGCGGCATCTTTGCTGCCTTTGCGGCCTTTGCTCTCATCATCGCACTTTGGATGGGCGTGCGCCTGCCCGAGACGCTGGAGCGGCAAGACCGCCGCCCGGTGCGCCCGGCGCTGATGGCTGCAGCACTGAAGGAGATGGTGACCCACCCCACCGTCCGCCTGTCGATCATCGCCCAATGCCTGTGCCTTGGCATGCTGTTCACCATGATCACCCTGGTTCAACCGGCCTATGATGTGGTCTTTGACCGCGCCGAAAGCTTCCCTTACTGGTTCTTCGGCGTTGCGCTGGTTGCCGGGACGGGCAGCCTCCTGAATGCCGTACTGGTGGTGCGTCTGGGGATGCGCCGCATGGTGACCTGGGCGCTGGCCTCCCAGATCGGTCTGGCATCGGCCATGCTGGTTCTGGAAAGCATGCCGCTGGACAACTCCGTTGCCTTTGGCCTGTTTGTGACCTGGCAGACCAGCGTGTTCTTCATGGCCGGCGTTACTCTTGGTAATCTCAACGCCATGGGGATGGAGCCGATGGGCCATATCGCGGGTATGGCTGCCTCGGTCATGGGGGCAATCTCCACAGTAGTTGCCGCAGCCATCGCCGCACCGGTCGGGCTGTTGTTCGACGGATCGCTGCTGCCGCTGACCGCAGGCATTCTGATCATGGCTTTCCTCGGGTTTCTCGTCATGCTGCATATGGCGCGAGTAGAAGCACGCCTGCCTGCGGTTTAACCCCGCACCGCCGCCTGCCATCAGATTGCGCAACTGCACTGCTGCCGCGTCGCGCCGGGGACACGCCGCTTGCCCGGCAAGCCTGAAAACCCTAACCTCTTCATAAGCTTGAAGGGGTGTTTTCATGGATTTCTATTATGATCTCGGGACCTATTCCTGTCCCGTGACCACCGGCAGCGCCAAGGCGCAGCTGTGGTTTGATCGCGGTTTGATCTGGACCTATGGCTATAACCATCAGGAGGCAGCCACCTGTTTTCGCCGCGCGCTGTCCGAGGATCCGGGTTGCGCCATGGCGCATTGGGGTCTCGCCTATGCATCCGGCCCCAACTATAACATGCCGTGGGAATTGCACGACCCCGCGACCCGGGCCGAGGTGCTGGCGACAGCCTATGATGCGACGCAGTCCGCTCTGGCCCATGCAGAGGGCTGCACCCCGGCCGAGCGCGCCCTGATCGCAGCGCTGACCGCCCGCTATCCGCAGCGCACGCCCGCCGACGACATGCACGCCTGGGACCATGATTTTGCCGACAGCATGCGTGCGGCCTTTGCCAAGGTGCCCGACAATCTGGACCTGCGCTGCGTCTATGTCGAAAGCCTCTTGAACCTCACACCCTGGAACATGTGGGATCTGAAAACCGGCCTTCCGGCAGAAGGCGCGGCGACGACAGAAGCGCAACAGGTTCTGGAAGACGCCTTTGACAGCCTGCCCGGCGCCATGACCCATCCCGGCCTGCTGCATCTTTATGTGCACCTGATGGAAATGTCGCCGACCCCGGAAAAGGCGCTGAAGGCGGGTGATGTGCTGCGCGATCTGGTGCCGGATGCCGGGCATCTGGTGCATATGCCCACCCATATCGACGTCCTCTGCGGCAATTATCAGGATGTGGTCTATTGGAACCAGAAGGCGATCGAAGCAGACCTGAAATACTACGAGCGCGAAGGCGCCTATAATATCTACACCGGCTATCGGCAGCACGACTATCACTTCGTGATCTATGGTGCTCTTTTCCTTGGACAAATCGAGCCAGCCCTACGCGCCAATCAGGGGCTGTGGGACACCACACCTATTGAAATGCTACGGATCGAAAGCCCGCCGATGGCAGATTACTTCGAAAGCTACATGGCCATGCATCCCCATATCCTGATCCGGTTTGGCCGCTGGGACGAGGCGATTGCGCTGGAACTGCCAGAGGACCAGGAGTTGTTCCGCACTCTGACAGCCACTACCCATTATGCCCGCGCCCTTGGCTATGCTGCGACGGGCCGCGTGGCTGAGGCAGAGGCCGAGGAAGCGCTGTTCCTTGTGGCCAAGGACCGGGTGCCGGAGACCCGTCTGATGCACAACAACCGCGTTGTGGATCTTCTTGAAATCGCGCGGGAAATGCTGCGCGGCGAGATTGAGTATCGCAAGGGCAACTTTGATATCGCCTATGGCCATCTACGCCGCTCGGTCGATCTTGATGATAACCTGCCTTACGACGAACCCTGGGGTTGGATGCAGCCGACCCGCCACGCGCTGGGGGCACTGCTGCTGGAGCAAGGCCATGTGACCGAGGCCGAGGCCGTCTATCGCGCCGATCTGGGGCTGGATGGCACCCTGTCGCGGGCGTCGATCCATCCCGACAACGTCTGGAGCCTCAAAGGGTTGCACGACTGCCTCGCGGCGCGTGAGGAAACCGTGGAAATCCACCACATTCGCCAGAAGCTGGATCTGGCGCAGGCGCGTTCGGACGGGATCATGGCCTCCTGCGGCTGCGCGCAGGTGGCGATGGCGCCGCAGGACTGTTGCGCCTGACCCGCACCATCCCTGCGCGCTGAAGGCCTAGCCCTGCTTTGCCTTGGCTTTTTTCTTCTCCGCGACCACCTTTTCGGCCAGGTCGCGGGCGATGGCAAAGGCGCCCTTGATCTTGTCGCTGTCCTTCTTCCAGTCGCGCCGCACGACGATCTTGTTGTCCTTGACCTTGGCCAGGCCCTTCTGATCCTCGATGAATTCGACCAGCCCCTGAGGGGAGGCGAATTTGTCATTGTGGAACTGCAGGGTTGCGCCCTTGGGACCGGCGTCCAGCTTGGCGATGCCTGCGCGTTTGCACATCGCCTTGATCCGCACCACCAGCATCAGCGTATTGACCTCTTTCGGCAGTTTACCAAACCGGTCGATCAGTTCTGCGGCGAACCCTTCAAGCTCTACCTTGGTCGTGAGGCCTGAGAGACGGCGATACAGGCCAAGGCGCACATCGAGGTCGGGCACGTAGTCCTCGGGGATCAGCACCGGCACGCCCAGATTGATCTGCGGCGCCCACTGATCGTCGCCCTCGGAAAGGCCCTCCAACTCCCCGGCCTTGATCTTGGCAATCGCCTCTTCCAGCATGGATTGGTACAGCTCATAGCCCACATCGCGCATCTGGCCCGATTGTTCCTCGCCCAGCAGGTTCCCAGCGCCGCGGATATCAAGATCCTGACTGGCAAGGGTAAATCCGGCGCCCAGAGTGTCGAGCGAACCGAGCACCTTGAGCCGTTTTTCAGCCGTCGCGGTCAGGCGCACGCGCGGCTTCGTGGTAAGGTAAGCGTAGGCGCGGGTCTTCGACCGCCCGACCCGGCCGCGGATCTGATAGAGCTGCGCCAGACCGAACATATCGGCCCGGTGCACCACCATGGTGTTTGCCGTCGGAATGTCGAGGCCCGATTCCACGATGGTTGTCGCCAGAAGGATGTCGAATTTGCCGTCGTAGAAGGCATTCATCCGGTCATCAAGCTCACCGGCCGCCATCTGACCATGCGCAACCACATAGGTCAGCTCGGGCAGTTGCTCCTTGAGGAATTCCTCGACCTCGGCGAGGTCTGAAATCCGCGGCACCACGTAAAAGCTTTGCCCGCCGCGATAATGTTCCCGCAGCAACCCTTCGCGGATGGTGACAGCGTCGAATTCGCTGACATAGGTGCGGATCGCAAGCCGGTCCACCGGCGGGGTGCCGATAATCGACAGATCCCGCACGCCCGTCAGGCTCAGCTGCAGGGTCCGCGGGATCGGCGTTGCGGTCAGGGTCAGCACGTGAATGTCACTGCGGAGCTGCTTCAGGCGTTCCTTGTGGCCGACGCCGAAATGCTGCTCTTCGTCGATAATCAGCAGGCCAAGGTTCTGGAACTTGATCCCCTTGGCCAACAGTGCGTGGGTTCCGATCACGATATCGACCGTTCCCTTGGCCATACCTTCGCGCGTTTTGGCAGCGTCCTTTGCTGTAACAAAACGCGACAACTGCCTGACTTCCAAGGGGAAACCCCGGAACCGCTCTGCGAACGAGGCCGCGTGCTGTCGCGCCAGCAGGGTTGTCGGCGCGATCACCGCCACCTGGACGCCGGACATCGCCGCGACAAAGGCCGCGCGCATCGCGACCTCCGTCTTGCCAAAGCCGACATCGCCGCAAATCAACCGGTCCATCGGCTGGCCCGAGGTCATATCCGCCATCACGTCCTCGATAGCGCGCAGCTGATCGTCGGTTTCCTGATAGGGAAAACGTGCCGAGAATTCCTCCCAAGCGTGCGGCGGCGGGTCCATGATCGGTGCCTTGCGCAGCGCCCGTTCGGCCGCAATCCGGATCAGCCGGTCGGCCATCTCCCGAATGCGCTCCTTCAGCTTGGCCTTCTTCGCCTGCCAAGCACCGCCGCCCAGCCGGTCCAGCAGCCCTTCATCGTGGCCGTATTTGCTCAGCAGTTCGATATTCTCGACCGGCAGGTACAGCTTGGCCTCTTCGGCATATTCCAGCAGCAGGCATTCGTGGGCCGCACCGGCAGCAGTAATGACCTCCATTCCCTGATAGCGGCCAATGCCGTGATCCACATGCACCACCAGATCCCCCGGCGAGAGCGATTGCGCCTCGGTCAGGAAATTCTCGGCCTTGCGGCGTTTCTTGGGTGAGCGGATCAGCCTGTCGCCCAGAACGTCCTGCTCCGAGATTACCGTCATGTCCGGCGCTTCGAACCCGTGTTCCAGCGCCCAGACCGCGAGATGCAGCCCGGATTTTCCAATCCGTGTGCCATCCATGACCGGGATTGCCTCGGCCAGACCTTCGTCTTCGATCAGCCCGGTCAGACGTTCCCGCGCACCTTCGGAGTAGGAGGCAACCACGACCGGACCTTTTTGCATCCGCTCCTGAATATGGGCGGCCAAGGCACCAAAAAGACTGACGTTTTCCAATTGACGCTCGGGCGCGAAATCCCGCCCGATCCGCCCGCCTGCATCCACCACACCGGGGCCAGAGGCCTGCGCCAGCGGATGCAGCTGGATGGTACGATGTGCACTTGTTGCGTCCCCCCAGGCGCTGTCGTCAAGATACAGCAGCCCCGGCGGCGTTGGTTTGTATACCGTGTCCAGCCGCCCCTTTTGCGTCATCGCCAGTTTACGGGTCTCATACTGGTCCACGATACTGTCCCAGCGCGCCAGCCGGGATGCGGTAACCTGATCGTCCAGCGTGACCGAGGCCTGCGGCAGGTAGTCAAACAGGGTTTCCAGCTTCTCGTGGAAGAACGGCAGCCAATGTTCGATACCCTGATGCTTGCGGCCCGCACTGACCGCCTCGTACAGCGGATCGTCAGTGCCGGCCGCGCCGAATTCAATCCGGTAGTTCTGCCGGAACCGGGTCACGGCGGCGTCGTCCAGGATCACTTCGGAGACCGGCGCCAGCTCAATCAGGTCCAGTTTTTCGGTGGTCCGCTGGGTCACCGGGTCAAACCGGCGCGCGCCATCCAGCACGTCACCGAACAGATCGAGCCGCACCGGCCCGGTGTCGCCCGGCGGGAAGATATCGATGATCCCGCCCCGGATCGCGTAGTCGCCCGGCTCCATCACTGTTGGACTTTGCGTGAAGCCCATACGGACGAGGAACTGCCGCAGCGCGGTCTCGTCGATCCGGTGGTCGACCCGGGCGCTGAAGGCTGCTTCGCGCAGAACCTCACGCGCGGGCACCCGCTGGCTGGCGGCGTTGAGCGTGGTCAGCAGGATGAACTGCGATGGCATCTGGTGGACAAGCGCCGCCAGCGTTGCCATCCGCGCGGCGGAGATATCAGCGTTGGGCGAAACGCGGTCATAGGGCAGACAGTCCCAGCCGGGGAAGACAAAGACCGGCATGTCCGGCGCAAAGAAGGCCAGCGCGGCGCGCATCGCCTCCATCCGTTTGTCATCGCGGGCCACATGAAGAACCGGGCCGCCGGACGTTTCGACCTCTTTCAGCACCAGCCGGGCATCGAACCCTTCCGGCGCGCCGCCCATGGTTATCGCAGGCTGCGCCATGCTGCGCGTCTCCCTCTTCATTGTGTTTCTTCAGCCCCGGGTCCCTGGTGATGCTCAGCCAAAAACGCCCAGCCGCAGGTTCTGGTACATGCCCCACATCGCGGTGACGAATATGGAGATCATGCCGATGATCTGGATCGCAAAGCGGCAGGTGGCAAGTCTGCGGTAGAGCGCATCTCCCTGCGGCTCATTCAGGCGGATCGACCGCGCCGTCGCCAGATTGACCAGACCCACCGCAGCCATCGGGAACAGCAGCAGGAACACTGCCTGTGCGAATTCCACGCCAAGACCAAAGCCCAAGGTCGCCAGGGACGACAGCACGAAACAGGCAATCGCGAGGATCCAAAGTCCTGCCATCTGAACCACATAGAGCATGCGGTTTACGTTGATCCGCACCAGATCCTCCAGATCTTCGGCGCTCTGGCCGCCGTTCTTGCGGGCCCGGTGCACCATGTCAAAGGGCACCCCCAGGATCCAGTGGCTGGCCGTGGACCACATCACCGCAAGGGCAATCCAGTACCAAAGGTTGGAAAAGGACCGCAGGTCGATCATTTCGGTCAGTGTCTGAAACAGATCCAATCCCGTGCCCTCTTCCGTCTGTTCGCATTCGCCGCCTTATATCCACCGCCAAAGCCCCCGGCACAAGCCCCGCAGACACGGCCCGCACAAGCGCGGCGATTGTGCCACTTGCATGACAGCGCGGTTCCATGCGACCCACAGGCGTGCCACAGAGAGATGAGAGACCACGATGAAGCCGACCGTCGCCCCCTTTCCCGCTGCCCGTCTGCGCCGCACCCGTGTCAGCCCCGCCATTCGCGGGTTGGTCCGGGAAAACACCCTGACCACAGATGATCTGATCTGGCCGGTGTTCGTGCGCGATGGTGAAGGGATCGTGGAGCCTGTCGTCTCCATGCCCGGGGTGGTGCGCCGGTCGGTCGACAAGATCGCCGAGGCGGCAGTCGAGGCGCAGGCCCTTGGCATTCCGGCGATTTGCCTCTTTCCCTATACCGATGCGGCGCTCAAGACCGAAGACTGCGCCGAGGCCTGGAACCCCGATAACCTGTGCAACCGTGCCATCCGCGCGATCAAGGCCGTCGCGCCTGACATCGCGGTAATGACAGATGTGGCGCTCGATCCCTACAACATCAACGGTCACGATGGTTTTGTCGTCGATGGTGAGATCCTCAACGATGAAACTGTCGAGGCGCTGGTGAAGATGACCCTCGCGCAGGCAGAGGCCGGTGCGGACATCATCGGTCCGTCGGACATGATGGACGGCCGGATCGCCGCCATGCGCGGTGGTCTGGAACAGGGCGGTCACCGCAACGTGTCGATCCTGTCCTATTCGGCAAAATATGCCTCTGGCTATTATGGTCCGTTCCGCGATGCGGTCGGTGCCTCTGGCGCGCTGAAAGGCGACAAGAAGACCTATCAGATGGACCCCGGCAATTCGGACGAGGCGCTGCGGCTGGTCGAACGTGACCTGCAGGAAGGCGCCGATATGGTCATGGTCAAACCCGGCATTGCCTACCTGGACATCTGCCACCGTGTGAAAACCACCTTTGGCACGCCCACCTTCGCCTATCAGGTCTCTGGCGAATACGCGATGATCCAGGCTGCCGCCCAGAATGGCTGGATCAATGGCGAACAGGTCATGCTGGAAAGCCTTCTTGCGTTCAAACGCGCAGGCTGTGACGGTATTCTGACCTATTTCGCGCCTGAAACCGCACGGATCCTGAACGGCTGATCCGTCACTGTCCGGGATCACTTCCGGCGACGGACACTATCAGCCCCACAGCAACGCCCTGCGGGAAGTCGCTCAGGCGGGCTGCGGCGCTGTTGTCGTAGATGACAGCGGGCTTTTTTCCGCCTATGATCCTGCCCAGAGCCGAACAACCGGCCTTTATCCATAACGTGACAGGCAACACTTCACATGAGCAGACAAATTCCCCCCCGCTTGACGCGCCGCGGCTTCACTCTTGGCATTCTTGCCGGGACCGGAGCGGTTGCGGCCTGTGGCAATGGCGTTGGCAACAACAATGCCGCCACCATCGACGCCCGTGTCGATGCCACCCTCAACCAGATGTACAGCCGATACCCCAACACCATCACGCTGGCCGAGAAATCGACTGGCATGCTGGTGATGCCGCTGGTCACCGAGGCTGGTTTCCTGATTGGCGGCGCCTATGGGCGCGGCGCGCTGCGCATCAATGGCGTAACGGTCGATTACTATTCCACGGTCAAGGGCAACGCCGGGTTGCAGATCGGCGCCCAGCAATACGCCCATGTGCTGTTCTTCATGACGGACGATGCCCTGGCCGGGTTCCGACGCTCTTCGGGTTGGGCAGCCGGCGCTGATCTCGAATATGTGATCAAAGACGATGGCAACTCTGTCGCGGCGGACACCAATACCCTGACCTCTCCGATCCTGGCGGCCGTTTTCGCGCAGGCCGGTCTGCGTGTTGGCGCCACACTGGAAGGCACCAAATACACCCGCATCATTCCCTGATCGGACACGGCTCAGCTGATTTCACCGCTGAAGCGGCAGATAATAAAAGGCGTGCCACATTCCGGGCGCGCCTTTTATTTCAGATGGTTGCGGGCTCTGTTTAACCTGCTGACTTCAGGCGTTTGAACAGCGACGAGGTATCCCAGCGCCCGCCGCCCATCTTCTGCACATCCTTATAGAACTGATCGACCAGCGCGGTCACCGGCAGGCTGGCTCCGGTTTCGTCTGCGGCATCCAGACAGATCCCCAGATCCTTGCGCATCCAGTCCACCGCAAAGCCATGTTCGAAATGATCGTCCAGCATGGTCTCATAACGGTTTGCCATCTGCCAGCTGCCTGCCGCACCCTGGCTGATCACCTCGACCACGGCGCGGCCATCCAGCCCCGCCTTTTCTGCAAAATGCAGCGATTCCGCCAGGCCCTGCACCAACCCGGCGATTGCGATCTGGTTGCACATCTTGGTCATCTGGCCGGCGCCGCTGTCGCCAATCCGGCGGCAGATGCGGGCATAAGCGTCAATGATTGGCTCCGCGCGGGCATAGGCCTCCGCTTCACCGCCGCACATCACCGATAGAACCCCATTCTCGGCCCCCGCCTGACCGCCGGAAATCGGCGCATCTACAAAGGAAATGCCCAGCTCGGCAGCCGCCTCGAACAGCTCCCGCGTGACGCTGGCAGAGACCGTGGTGTGATCGACAAAAACGCCGCCCTTGGCCATCCCGGCAAAGGCGCCATCCGGCCCCAGGCAGACCGAGCGCAGGTCATCATCGTTGCCCACACAGGACATCACGAATTCCGCGCCCGCAGCCGCCTCGCGCGGAGTTGGCGCGCTGGCACCGCCGTGCTCCTTGACCCAGGCCTCGGCCTTGGCGGCGGTGCGGTTGTAGACCGTGACCTCGTGACCCGCCGATTGCAGGTGCCCGGCCATCGGATAGCCCATAACTCCCAACCCCAGAAATGCAGCTTTTGCCATGTGCTTTTCCCCTGTGCTTTCTTGGCATATGTTGACGCTACCCTAGCACTGGCGGCGCGGGGTGCAATCGTGCCAGGCCGCTGAACACAGAAAACAAAGGGAAAAACCTTTATATGGCACTCCTGTTCCGCTGGCTGATGCGACTGACCGCCACCTTGATTCTGCTGTCGCTCGCTGCGGTTGTCCTGGCCTACTATTTCGCCTCCCAGTCGCTGCCCGACTATGACAAGACGATTGCCCTGCCCGGCCCCACTGCCCCGGTCGAGATTGTCCGCGACAACGCCAATGTGCCGCATATCTTCAGCAGCATCGGCGCCAGTGACGAGGACGTGTTTTTCGGCCTCGGCTATGCCCATGCGCAGGACCGCTTGTGGCAGATGGCTGTAATGCGGCGCACCGCGCAGGGACGTCTGTCCGAGATCTTTGGTACTCGCACCATTGAGGTCGATACTTTCGTGCGGCGGCTTGATCTTTACCGGCTGGCACAACAATCGGTCGCGGTTCAGACACCCGAAGCCATGGCCGCGTTGACCGCCTATTCCGCTGGTGTGAATGCCCGCCTGCAGGAGATCAACGAAGAGGCGCTGGGACGCGGCGCGCCGGAGATGTTCCTGTTTAATATGCCGCTGGCCCCATGGCAGCCTGCCGACAGTATCGCGATCATGAAACTGATGGCGCTGAAACTGTCCGGCCATATGCGCGAGGAAATCCTGCGGGCACGCACCTCTCTGGCGCTCGCCGATCCGGAACGCCTGTTTGATATCCTGCCCGATGCGCCGGGATCCGGCACGGCCGCGCTGCCGGAATATGCGAGCCTGTTCCCAGATGCACCGCGCATCGCCGCCTCTTCGCCCGAACCGGAAAGTCGCCTGTTTCCGCTCGCGCCGCGCGGCCTTGGCGGGGCGTCCAATGCCTGGGCTGCCGATCCCAGTCGATCCGCCACGGGCGGCACCCTACTGGCCAATGATCCACATCTGGGCCTCAGCGCGCCCGGGATCTGGTATCTGGCGCGGATGGAGTTGGCGACCGGCGGCGTGATTGGCGGAACCATACCAGGGCTGCCTGCCGTGCTCACCGGACGCTCAAACGACTTGGGCTGGGGGATCACCTCTTCCTACATGGATGATCAGGATCTCTTCATCGAAAAGATCAATGCCGAAAATCCCGAAGAATATTTAAGTCCAACGGGTTACACGCCTTTCGTTACCCGCCGGTCCATCATCAACATCAAGGACGCGCCGCCAGTCACCTTGACCCTGCGCTGGACCGAGAACGGGCCGGTTCTTCCGGGGTCCATGTTCTCTCTGGCCACCATCACCCCGCCGGGTCACGTGGTCAGCCTTGGCTGGACAGCTCTATCGGGCGAAGATACCTCGGTCAGCGCCGCCATCGCTTTGATGCGAAGCGCCTCGGCCCGGGAAGCGATCCGCGTCGCCGAAGATTATATTGCACCTTCGCAGAACCTGACGCTGGCGGATAAGGAAACGATTGCCCTCAAGACCATCGGCGCCATTCCCCAGCGCGATGCACGCCATCAAAGCAAGGGCCGCCTGCCAAGCCAGGGCTGGCGCCGGGAAAACATTTGGAAAGGCCGCGCGCCCTATGCTGCCAACCCGGAATTCATCAGTCCCCGTGGCGGGATCCTGGGCAATACCAATAACAAGCTGCTGGACCGCCCCTTTCCAAACCATGTCTCCTTCGACTGGGGCGACACCCAGCGGATCAACCGCTGGCGCCGCTTGATGCAGAACCGCGAAGTGCATACGCGCGACAGCTTCATTGAGGCGCAGCTTGATACGGTATCCTACTCTGCCCGGGCCCTACTGCCGCTGATCGGGGCAGACCTGTGGTTCACCGGCGAGGCCGCCCCCGAAGGTAGCCGCGAACGCCAGCGTCACACCGCGCTGACCCTGCTGTCTGAATGGAACGGCGAAATGAATGAGCACCTGCCGGAGCCGCTGATCTATGCGGCCTGGCTCCGGGCGCTGCAAGCGCGGCTGATCACCGATGATCTGGGACCGCTGACCGAAGAGTACAAACACGTGGATCCGCTGTTCATCGAACGGGTCTACCGCGACATCGATGGTGCTGCCGCCTGGTGCGATGTCCGGCAAAGCGCGCCGCAGGAAACCTGTACCGACATGGCACGGCTGGCGCTGGACGATGCGCTGATCTGGATCGAGGAACGCTATGGCACCGCGCTGGAATCGCTGCGTTGGGGCGATGCCCACCAAGCCACCCACGACCACGAGGTTCTGGGCGAGGTGCCAGTGCTGCGGTTCTTTGTGAACATCCGCCAGTCCACCAGCGGCGGCGACAACACCCTGCAGCGCGGGCGCACCTCTGGCGAAGGCCCGATGCCGTTTCAGAATGTCCATGCCGCCGGGTTCCGCGGCGTCTATGATTTCGCCGATCCGGACAGTTCGGTCTTTGTTACCTCCACCGGCCAGTCGGGACATTTCCTCTCGCGCCACTATGACGACATGGCCCAGTTGTGGCGCCGGGGTGAATATATCCCGATGTCTCTGGACGAGGATCTTGCCCGCGCGGCGGCAGTCGGGGTGACCCGTATCCTGCCCCGGAACTAGACAGAGAGCCCCTGGATGGAAGATCAAGCCGTCACTCTGATCATCTTTGGTCTTCTGTTCTTTGCCGGGTTGGCGGCCGACCGGATCGGGCGACGGTTGCGCCTGCCCCGTGTAACCCTGCTTCTGGGCTGCGGCTTGCTGATCGGTCACTCCGGGTTTGGTTTGCTGCCGGACAGCATCACGGAACTGTACCCAGTGATTGCTGTGGTGGCGCTCAGCGCGGTTGCGGTTCTCTTGGGCAGCGCCTTGTCCATGTCCAACCTGCGCCAGCATGGCCGCGTGGTTGTCGTCGTGTCACTGTCCATCGTTATCGTCAGTCAGGTCGCCGTCACAACCGGGCTTTGGGCCATGGGCCTGCCGCTGACGCTGGCCATCCTGCTGGGCGCGCTGGCCACGGCGACCGATCCCGCAGCCACCTATGACGTGATCGATCAATCCGGGCTGAATACCGGATTTACCCAAACTCTCAAAGGCTTGGTCGCCATTGATGATGCTTGGGGGCTGTTCGCCTTCAGCCTCGCATTGCTGATGATTGATCTCATCAGCGGTATTGGTGACGGTGTTGATACGCTGATCATCGCCACGCAGGAGGTTGTCGGATCGATAGGACTGGGGATCGCCATCGGCATTCCTGGTGCGCTGCTGACCGGACGGCTGTCAGATGGGGAGCCGCTGCGGATCGAGGCGCTTGGCCTGATCTTCCTGACCGCCGGACTGTCGCTGATGCTGGAGCTGTCCTATCTGATTGCAGGCATGACCGCCGGCGCAGTGATCGTAAATCTGGCCCGCCACCACACTCGGGCCTTTCACGAGATCCACAATTTCGAATGGCCTTTCATGATCATCTTTTTCGTACTCGCCGGTGCAACGCTGGACCCCGAGGCGCTGGCGACGCTGGGCATGGCGGGCCTTGGCTATTCGGTTCTCCGGGTGTTGGGGCGCATCTTTGGGGGTTGGATCGGCGGTATGCTGGCCCACGCCCCGGCGACCGAACGGCCCTATTACGGCGCCGCGATGCTGCCGCAAGCCGGGGTGGCAATCGGCATGGCGCTGGTCGCAGCCGAGCGGTTCCCCGAATTCGCCCCGTCGATCATGGCGCTGGCAATTGGAACCACGGTGGGGTTTGAACTGATCGGACCAATCGTCGCTGCAGCCACGCTCACACTGCAATCACGACCGCGTAGCGGTGCAACGCCGCCGGATTCTCACTAGCAGGTACTTCGGAGTTTCAAGGACGTACAGCACGACGGATCATAGCCCGTCGTACTGCGCCCGTTGTTTCGCAGTCCAAAGCACGGTGATATCAAAACCGCTCTCGGTCTGCTCTTCGGAGACGACAACATCCTGCGCGAACAGCCAGGCCCGTTGCTTGCCTTGCGAAAAATCAAGGCTGAGCACCTCTTGATGCTTTGTGCCTTGCAGTTTTTCCGCGATATCCGCCAAGAGCCCGTCGATGCCTTCGCCGGTCAGGGCTGAAATCGCGTGGATCCCTTCCTCGCGGGCGGCGCGCTGGCGGCGGGCGTCGGCTTCTTCCTCGCTGAGGTTGTCGAGCTTGTTCCAGACCTCGATCTGGGTGCGGTTTTCATCCACCCCAAGCGACGTCAGGATCGCGGCCACATCGCGGGCCTGATGCTCGGTTTCATCGTGGCTGATGTCGCGCACGTGCAAGATCACATCGGCGGCCAGCACCTCTTCCAGCGTCGCGCGGAAGGCCGCGACCAACTCGGTCGGCAGATCCGAGATAAAGCCCACCGTGTCCGACAGGATCACCTCCGGGCCATCAGGCAACAGCACCCGGCGCATGGTCGGATCCAGAGTGGCGAACAGCATATCCTCCGCCATCACCTCAGCCCCGGTCAGACGATTGAACAGGGTCGATTTACCGGCGTTGGTATAGCCGACAAGCGCGACAATCGGATAAGGCACCTTGGCCCGCGCGGCGCGATGCAGCGTGCGGGTTTTCACCACCTTGTCGAGCTGGCGGCGTAGGCGCACCAGCTGATCGTCAATTGCACGACGGTCCGCCTCGATCTGGGTTTCACCGGGACCGCCAACGAAACCCAATCCGCCCCGCTGCCGTTCCAGGTGGGTCCAGGCCCGCACCAGCCGGGTCCGCTGATAGCTGAGCGCGGCCATCTCCACCTGCAGCACACCTTCTCGGGTGCGCGCCCGATCCGAGAAGATCTCGAGGATCAGCCCGGTCCGGTCGAGGATCTTGACCTTCCAGGCCTTTTCCAGATTTCGCTGCTGTACGGGGGACACCGGTCCGTCAATGAGGACCAGTTCCACCTCTTCGGATTTCAGCTTCTGCGCCAGTTCTTCGATCTTACCCGAGCCGAACAACATCCCCGCATGAGCCTTGGGCAAACGCACCACATCCGATCCGACAACGTCGAGATCAGGCAGCGCCTGAGCCAGCGCCACAGCCTCTGCAAGGGCGGGTTCGGGATCGCGCCGGTGTTGATCCGACTTGATCTCGGGATGCAGCACCCAGGCCCGGGTGCGCTTCCGGTCATGCTCCATCAAGAGGCGTCTTCACCTTCATAAAGGCTGATCGGCTGTGCGGGCATGATCGTGGAAATTGCGTGTTTGTAGACCAACTGCGACTGTCCGTCGCGGCGCAGCAGGACACAGAAATTATCAAACCAGGTAATAACCCCCTGCAATTTGACCCCGTTGATCAGAAAAATTGTAACGGGAACCTTGGTTTTGCGAACGTGATTCAGGAAGGCATCCTGAAGATTCTGTCTGTCCGAAGCCATTATTATTATCTCGCCTTTTTTCTTGCTACGCGCTGCGGACCAACGCGCCTCGTTACAACCAACTATGGACGGAGACCGATTGGGTTTCCACCCGAAAAACATCAAATGCCAGAGCAGCGTAACGAGGTTTTCTTAACTGCGCCAGAGATTAGGCGACAAAAGCGCGATGATCGCCAGAGTTTCCAGCCGCCCGAGCACCATCGCAAAGCACAGCACCAGTTTGGCCGAGGGCACCAGCTGCCACAGCATGATCGGCTCGCTGGCCGCGACTTCGGTCAACGGGCCAGTGGTCGACAGAGCCGATACCGCCAGGATCAGCGAAGTTTCAAAATCCGTACCAAGGGCGGCAAGCACCGTGCTGATCAGCGCCAGAGACAAGGCAAAGAGCATGAAAAAGATCCAGGCCACAAAGGCACCGTTCTTTTGCAGCCGCCGGTTGCCAGCCCCCTCACCGCTGACCGATGACGGATGCACCAGCCGTTCCATTTCGCCAAGCCCGTTGAGATAAAGCGCATAGACCCGCAGCAATTTGACGCCGCCCGCTGTGGTGGCCACCCCGCCGCCAATCAGAGACAAGCCCAGAAGAATCATACCCGGGGTTTCCAACCCCGACCATTGCCCGGCGGCCTCCCAGTCGGCGCTTTCAAATCCGGTGGTGGACAGGAAGGACATCACCGTGAACAGCGCCCCCCAGAAGGCGCGCAGCGCCTGCATGCCATCCTCGGCGCTGTTGACCTCAAACGTTGCCAGCCAGTGGCGCAGGAACAAGAGCGTCGGAACCCCCAGCACAATCAGCAGGCCGGAACGGAACTCCGGGTCACGATCCAGCCGCCCGTCGCCGGTGCTGACCGTATCGGAGGAAAATGTCAGCCGCGACAGGGCAAAGAACATGAACAGGAACATGACCATTTCCCCGGCCATGCCGCTGTTTGCCGCCTCGGTGCCCCCGACCGATGAAATCCCCGAGGTCGCCATCACCGACATCGCATGGGTCAGCCCGGCCAGCGATTTGCTGCCAGTCATCATCAAAAGGGTCCAGAGAACCAACGTCAGCGCGAAATAGACCGGCGTCAGGGTGCGTGCGACTGTGATCAATTGGCGCCGTGGATCCGCCTTTTGCATCAGAACAGGTGTCGCGCCACCGCCGCCCGGTTCCCCCTTGGCGGTGACTTCGAAGCCGCCCAGGAACATCGGTGCCAGAACCGCCGAGGCGGCGATCCACATCAAAAGGCCGCCAAGCCAGCCAACAATCGCCCGCCACAGATGCACGCTGGGCGGCAGTCGCCCCGGATCGGCAAAGATATCGGCGCCCGTTGTGGTGACGGCGCTGACCATGTCGAAGTAGGCGTTGAGGAAGCTTGTGTTTTTCAACGCATCCTGTACGGGAAGCGCGAGGAACAGCGGCAATACTGCAAAGGTTGCCAGCAGCGACAGCAACTGCCCCGGCATGCCATAGCGGGGCACCTTATTGCCCAGCGACAAGGCAATCACAGCGATCACAAAAAGCCCTAAGAGGCCGGAGAAAAAGAAACTTTGCGATGTCGGGTGGTCGTTCAGGATCACCGCATGAGTGGCCGGCACCCACATGGCTAGGCAAGCCACCCCCCAGATCAGCAGGAACAAGGGCAGACGCAACAGCCCGCCCGCGGTATGATTGCGTGCCGCCATCCTAGAAGTAGTCGATCGAAACCTGCATCAGGCGTTCGACCTCTGGCACATCGGCGGCCATCGCAAAGATCGCGATGACATCCCCCTCTTCGATGCGCATTTCGCCGCTGGGTCGCAGGACCTCGCCTCCCTTGCGCACGGCGCCGATCAGCACGCCTTCGGGGAAGGGAATATCGCGAACCGCTTGTCCCGCCATCGGAGAGGTTCCCAGAACCTCAGCCTCGATCACCTCGGCTTCGGCATCGCCAATGGAATAGACCTGTCGAACGCGGCCATAGCGGATGTGCTGCAGGATCGAACTCACCGTGGTGGAGCGCGGGTTGATAAAGGCGTCGATCCCGAGAGGCGCCATCAGCGGCAGCAAGGTCGGATCATTGATCAGGGCCACCACGAAAGGGCAGCCTTCGGATTTGGCGCGCACAGCCGCGAGCATGTTGGTCTTGTCATCGTCGGTGACAGCAAGCATGGCATCGGCGCGATCAATACCGCCTTCAATCATCAGAGACCGGTCCAGTCCGTCACCGTTCAGAACGATGGTCCTCTCGAGTGTTTCAGCCGCCCGCTCGGCGCATTTGCGGCTTTTCTCAATGATCTTGGCGCGGATCCGTCCGGTGCGGTTCTCAAGCGCCTTTGCCACTTCAAGGCCCACATTACCGCCGCCCACGATCACCACCCGATCCTGGCGTTTTTCTTTCTTGCCAAAGACTTCGATGGTTCTGCTCACGTCGTCCGTGTGGCAAAACACATAGGCGCTGTCGCCGACGAACAGCTGATCGCCCGGTTCCGGTGCAAACAGGCTGCCATCGCGCCGCACACCCACAACGATAGCCCGCAGGGTGGAAAACAGATCCGTCAGCTGCCGCAGCGGCGTGTTGACCACCGGGCAATCCTCGTCGATCTGAATGCCGAGGAGCTGCGCCTTGCCGCCCATAAAGGTTTCCGTGTCAAACGCGGCTGGTGCCAGAAGCCGCTGAATAGCGGCGGCGGCGACCTCGCGTTCGGGGCTGATCACCACATCGATGGGCAGATGGTCACGCCGGTACAGGTCGGAATAGATCGCATTCAGGTAGCTGCGCGCCCGCAGCCGGGCAATCTTGCGCTGGATCGAGAATACCGAATGGGCAACCTGACAGGTCACCATGTTGACCTCATCCGAGTGGGTTGCGGCGATGATCATATCCGCATCCCGCGCCCCTGCCCGCTCCAGAACATCCGGGTATGAGGCAAAGCCCGCAATCCCCTGAACATCCAGCGTATCTGTCGCGCGGCGCACCAGATCCGGGTTGTTGTCGACAACTGTCACATCGTTGTGCTCGCCGGACAGGTGCCGCGCGATCTGCCAGCCAACCTGGCCGGCGCCACAGATGATAACCTTCATGATCTTTTCCCTTGGGCGCGATCTTGCCAGTTTTGAATGACAGAAGCCGCCAGAGGGGTCAAATCAATTGTACTGGCCGTCATCGCGGGGCATTCTGACAGCATGACCCGTGCTTACCGCCGCTTCCGATCCCTGTTCGCCGTGCCCGTTTTGGGCGCCGTCCTTGCCGGATGTGGCCCAGTGCCGGTCTATTACCGCGAAGGCGCTGATGTGCAGAGGCTTCAGGCAGATACGCTTTCCTGTCAGGTCAGCGCGCTGGAAAAGGCGCCCGTGGCCAACGAAATTCGCCAGCGCCCGCCCGTTTATTATCCCGGCGGGCAATATTGCAGGGACGGCAACTGCTGGAGCCGCCCCGGATACTGGGTTGATGGTGGCATCTATACGGTTGATGTGAACCAAGGTTTGCGCAGGCGGTTAGAGCAAAGCTGTATGGCCAAGAAAGGGTATCAAGAGGTACCCCTGAGGCGCTGCACCACCGCCGAAGTCGGGCAGCGTCTGGCCGGACAATCGAGCCGCCTGCCGCCGCTGACCGGCGATGCTTGCGTCTGGAAAGGCCCTGACAACACCCTGCATGTCCTGACGCCGTAGTCGGCCACGCTGCCGCCCCAGACACCGGGTCTCTCTAGGATTCCCAAACACAATGACTGCAGGCGCGCAGACCGTGCCTACGCGCCCCGTCATCCGCCCGCGGCGGTCAAACCATATCTTCTTCCTGCTCCACATGGGCGACGCGCGCGCCAGCCTTGTTCGAGGTGACAACGCCAAGGGATTTCAGCTTGCGGTGCAAGGCAGAGCGTTCCATGCCCACAAACGAAGCCGTGCGGCTGATATTGCCACCGAACCGGTTGATCTGGGTCAGCAGGTATTCGCGTTCAAAGGCCTCGCGGGCCTCGCGGAGCGGCAGCGTCGCCAAGGCGCCGGACAGGACGACGCGGCCCTCGTCTTCGACCTTTTCCTCTTCACGCGGCAGGTCGCGCGCCTCGATCGGGCCATTGCCATCGCCAAGGATCAGGATCCGCTCCACCAGGTTTTTCAGCTGGCGGACGTTGCCGGGCCACATCATGGTCTGCATCAGTGCAACCGCCTCATCCGTCAGTTCACGCAGTGGCAGGCCCTGCGCCTCATTAAAGCTACGGATGAAGTGTTCGGCCAGAACAGGAATATCCTCGCGCCGATCTGCGAGCGTCGGCACCGCAATCGGCACCACGTTCAGCCGATGATAGAGCTCCTGCCGGAAACGGTCCGCTTCAATTTCTGCCTCCAAGGCCTTGTTTGTGGAAGAAATCACCCGCAGATCGACCCGCACGTTCTCGGATCCACCAACCCGCTGAAACTGCTGATCAACCAGCACCCGCAGGATCTTTGACTGGGTGCCGAGCGGCATGTCCGCGACCTCGTCAAAGAACACCACGCCGCCATGTGCCTGTTCCAGCAATCCCGGCTCAACCCCGCGGTCCGCGGTTTCACGGCCAAACAGAACCTCTTCCATCCGCTCCGGCTCGATGCTGGCGCAGTTCACCGTCACGAAGGGAGCCGAGGCACGGGCGGAATTGGAATGGATATAGCGCGCGGCGATATCCTTGCCCACGCCGGCAGGTCCCGTCAGCATCACACGGCCATTGGATTTGGTGACCTTGTCGAGCTGCGCCACCAGCGCCCGGAAGGCTGCGGAATTGCCGATCATCTCGGCAGCTCCGGTTTCCTTGCGGCGCAGATCGGTGTTCTCACGCCGCAAGCGCGAAGTCTCCATCGCCCGCCGGATCACCACCATCAGCTGATCGATATTGAAGGGCTTTTCGATGAAGTCATAAGCACCCTGTTTGATCGCCGCGACCGCAATCTCGATATTCCCGTGGCCTGAGATGATCACCACCGGTACCTCGGGATTGTCCCGCTTCACGGTTTTCAGGATGTCGATGCCGTCCATCTGGCTGTCCTTGAGCCAGATATCTAGGATCAGCAACGCCGGAGGCTCCTGCCCGATCTCGGCCATGCATTCCTCGGAGTTCGCCGCCTTGCGCGTGGCAAACCCCTCATCTTCCAGGATATCGGAAATCAATTCGCGAATGTCGCGCTCATCGTCAACGATCAGAATGTCACTCATGTCAGACCTACCTTCACTGTATTTCTGTTAGCCTCAGCCGTACGTACGGCGTCTGGCAGGCGGATCACCGCCATGGCTCCAAAATGGTTCTGTCCTTCGAACACCGGCGCATCCTCAAGCGTCAGGGTGCCGCCGTGTTCTTCGATAATCTTCTTCACAATCGGCAATCCCAGCCCGGTGCCTTCGTTCCGGGTGGTTACATAGGGTTCAAACAACCGCGCGCGGTCCTCTGGCAAGCCGATGCCATTATCGGCAATCGTCACCTCATACCCCCCTTTATCGGCCCGGCGCAGCGCCACGCGAATTTGCGGATCCAGCTCCTCGGGCGCGCCTTCTTTCTTCAGGCTTTCAATCGCTTCACCGGCATTTTTGATCAGGTTGGTCAGCGCCTGCCCGATCATCGTCGCATCCAGATCTGCACAGCACACGGTATTCGGCAGATCCGCCGTAATCGTAACATCCGGCTGGCCGGTGCGTTGCAGCACCACCGCGTCCTGCACCAGCTTGACCAGATCTTCTTCATGGCGTTCAGGTTCCGGCATGCGCGCGAATTTTGAAAACTCATCGACAATCCGGCGCAGATCGTTGGTCTGGCGCACGATCACATCGGTCATGGCTTGCAGTTGATCGCTGTTTTCCTCGCCGAGCTTGGGCGCAAACTTACGCTTGATCCGCTCCGCACTCAGCTGGATCGGGGTCAGCGGGTTCTTGATCTCATGGGCAATCCGCCGGGCCACATCGCCCCAGGCGGCCATCCTCTGGGCGCTGACAAGATCGGTAACGTCGTCAAAAGCCACCACATAGCCTTCGAGGTTGCCATCATCGGACCGGCGCTGCGACATCCGCACCAGCAGGTTTTCCAACCGGCCATGCCGCGTCACCTTGATCTCATCCTGCGCGGTTTCCGCGCCATCCTTGGTCAGGGTTTCGAACAGCGGGCCGAATTCCGGTACGGCCACGGCGAGCGCCAGCGATTGCCGGTCCCCGTGCCAATCCAGCAGACGTTCCCCGGACCGGTTCACAAAGGCGACCCGTCCTTCGGCATCCAACCCCACAACACCGGAGGTGACTGAGGAGAGAACCGAATCGAACAGCCTGCGACGGCGCTCAATCTGGTCGGTGTTTTCCAGCAAGGTCTTGCGCTGTTGTTTCAGTTCCCGCGTCATCCTGTTGAAATACTGGCCAAGTTGGGAAATCTCGTCATCGCCGTTCTCTTCGGGCACCTGCACGTCAAGATCACCGCCACCGACCCGGCGCGCGGCCACGGTCAGGCGACCGACAGGACCGGACAAACGTTCCGCAAACCACATGCCCAGCCACATGGCCGCCAGGATCAGGATCAATGCAAACCCGATGTACAAAAGGCCGAATTCGAACAACACCCGACCGCGCTCTTTCTCAAGTTGTTGATAGAGGTTCGCGGTCTGCTGGGTTTCATCCAGAAGGTTCAGCAATTCACCATCCACATCGCGGCTGATGTACAGGAACCGGTCGACAAAGGCGTTCAGGCGCACAATGGCCCTGAACTCGTTATTGTCCCAGTCCTGGATGATGCTCATCCCCTGCTCAGCCGCCTCGGTGATCTGTTCGGGATCGGGATGTTCGAAATCAAATTCGTAGGAACGTTCACCCCGCGCCCGGATATCGCCAACGCCATCGATGACATAGGCCTCGCGCAGGCCACGCTGGATCTGCAGCTGTCCCTGCGACAGAACCTGCCGCAGCTCTGCATCGTTCATGAAAAAACTACGCGAGCGGCTGGTATCTAGGTAACGCGCAAGCGCCTCGCCATCTTCGGAAAGGTCGCGCCGTTGTTCCACCTGATAGGCCTCGGCAGCCGCAAGCGACGAGCCGATGACCTGACGGACACGCTGGGAAAACCAGCCCTCAAGCCCAACATTCACCGTCAATACTGCAAAGATCGCGACGATAACCGTGGGCACCAGCGCCAAAAACCCAAAGGCTCCGATTAGCCGCAGGTGCAGTCTGGAGCCAGCCGATTTGGAACGGCGCGCCGCGAACAGACGCACAATCTGGGTCAGCACCAAGGCGGCAATCGCCATGATGTAGACCATGTCCGCCAGCAGAATCAGGCGCAACGACATAGAGGATGCGCCGTGCCCCAAAGGACCAAAGATCAGAAACGTCACCAGAGCCAGAATCGGCCCCAGCAGGACAAGGCCAAGGGTGCCGATATTGCGCGCCTTCCGGGTTTTCCGCCACCGGTCAAACGCCGCGAGCGTTCTGAATCCCCCGCGAAGATGTGACTTCTGCGCCACTGGCTGCCCTCATTCTGATGTATGGCCTTCTAGGCCAACCGCCACATATCGCGACCTCACCGACGGCTGTGCCGGTCGGCCACGTTTCTGTGGCGATATTACATCAGTTTGCGCCGCCGTGTCACCTCAATATCAAGGTCCGTAATTTTCTTTCTCAGGGTATTGCGGTTGATGCCCAGCAATTCGGCGCATTTCGCCTGATTTCCGCCGGTTGCAGCCAGCGCAATCTCGATCAGGGGCGTCTCTACTTCGCGCAGCAGCCGTCCGTAAAGCCCCGGCGGCGGCAACATGTCGCCATGCAGATCAAAATAGCGTTGCAGGTGGCGCGCCACGGATTCGGATAGCTTTTCGTTGACTGCGCCACTGACCATGGGTTCGGCCCCGGTCTGCGGTCCCAGCGCCGCCGCAACATCGGATTTACCGATTTCCTCGCTCCGCGCGGTCAGCGCCAGTCGGCGAACCACGTTTTCCAGCTGGCGCACGTTCCCGGGCCAGGCGAAATGGCGCAACAGCTCGCGTCCTTCCTCGCTCAGCGTGCGGTGCGGCGCGCCTTCGTTCTCCGCCCGGATCAGGAAGTGCTCCGCCAAGAGCGCTATATCCTCGACCCGTTCGCGTAGCGCGGGCACGTGCAGTTCCGTCCCGCAGAGCCGGTAATACAGATCGGCGCGCAGCTCCCCGGCCTCCATCGCCGGAGCCAGGTCTTTCTGGCTCGTCGCCATGAAACGCGGAGAATGATCACTGGTCGCATCCATCATGCGCACCAGCCGGGCCTGCGCCTCATCCGGCAGATCCAGAAGCTCATCAATCAGCAGCGTGCCGCCCTTGACCTGCGACAAAAGCCGTGCAGGACCTTCGAGCTCGATCAGCTCGGCGGCGGTGGCGGTCACATAGGGCAAGGTACGCCGGTCGGAGAAATCGTGAATAGCACGCGCAATCAATGACTTGCCTGTACCACTTTCACCCGTAACCAAAAGCGGCATATCGGTGTTCATCACCCGCGCGATCAGGCGGTACAGGCCCTGCATCACCTCGGTACGACCAACGAGAGGCAGTTCCTCGGGGCGGTCGCCTTCTTCTTCCGAACGGGCCGTGGTCGCGGTGGTCCGTTTCTCCGACAACGCCTTGGCCGTGCGCTTCATCAGCTCCGGCAAGTCAAAGGGTTTCGGCAGGTAGTCATAGGCATCCGCCTCGGCCGCCTTGATCGCGGTCATGATGGTGTTTTGGGCCGAAATGACGATCACCGGCAGTCCGGGACGGTCCTCGGCAATCTTGGGCAGCATTTCCAACCCGTTTCCGTCCGGCATCATCACGTCGGAAATCACCACATCACCCTTACCCTCGGCCACCCAGCGCATCAGCGTGGTCAGGGATGAGGTCGCATGAACCTTGCATCCGGCCCGCGTCAGCGCCTGTGTCAGAACCGTGCGAATGGTGCGGTCATCATCTGCGACCAGAACGGTGCCATCCATCGATCAACTCTCCTGCGATTGGACGTCGCGCGGAACACGCGACAAAGAAAGCCTGAAAACTGTGTACCCCGGTTCGGAGCTGACAGAAATCCAGCCGTCATGGTCGGCAATGATCTTGCTGACCAATGCGAGCCCCAACCCGGTGCCGTTTTCACGCCCCGAGACAAAGGGATCAAAAATGTCCTCCCGGATGGTGTCCGGCAGCCCCGGTCCATCGTCGATGATCTCGATCTGAAGCGGTAACAGTTTCCCGGTTCCATCGCTGCGGCGTAGCCGGAAGGAATGCTCGTAAAAGGTACGGATCCGAATTTTTCCGCCTTTTTTGCCAGCAGCTTCGGAGGCGTTCTTCAACAGGTTCAGGATCACCTGGAGCAGCTGATCTGCATCGCCCCAGGCCGAGGGCAAGGACGGATCGTATTCTTCTGTGATCGTCATATTGGCGCCGAACCCCAACAGCGCAGAGCGCCGGGCCCGGTCCAGAACATCGTGCAGGTTCACCGGTTTGAAATCCGGCTCCGAGAGATTGCCGAATTGCTCCACCTGCTCCAGCAGTTTCACGATCCGGCGGCTTTCGCTGACGATCAGATCGGTCAGCTCCAGATCTTCGGCCGACAGGTTCATGCTCAGCAGCTGCGCCGCGCCGGTGATCCCGGCCAGCGGGTTCTTGATTTCATGGGCCAGCATTTCCGCCATCCCGATGGCAGATTGCGCCGCCGATTTAGCAGAATGGTTCTGCGTCATCCGCCCGGCGAGTTCACGCGGGGACAGCATCAGCAGCATCATCCCCTCGTGGCCGCTCACCGGGGAAATCTGCACCCCGCATTGCAGTGGCGCACGGCTGCTGGCGCCGACGTCAATGTCATTCACGAACAGGGGCGTGCCCGAACTGCGGCTGCGCGCAAAGGCATCCGTGATCGGCGCATCGATATAGATCTGGCTCCAGACCGGTTTCCCCATCAACGCCTTGCGCGAGGTGTTGAGGAAACCCTCCGCCGCAGAATTTGCATCCGCGATCAAGTCTTCCGCATCAATCAGAAAAGCCGGGACCGGAAGCGAAGCCCATAGCGCACCATCGTCAATCACGCTGCTACCTCGTCTGTTTGCTCACTCAAAGCTGCCTCAAGAAGAACCAGAACCTGATCCGGATCGCGCTCAGTCAGAACCGCGCGGCGCAGAACGGGGCCACTACCTGCGGCATCCATGTACCAGCCCAGATGTTTGCGTGCGACGCGGGTGCCCAGATCGATGCCGTAGAAAGAGAGCATTGCCTGATAATGTTCTGAAACCATGTCAAAAAGCTGTTTCCCTTCGGGGACATCCGGCTTGGGCGTCTGCCACAAATCATGCGCCACTTCGGCCAATAGCCAGGGCCTGCCCTGGGCGCCGCGGCCGATCATCACCCCATCAGCGCCGGATTGGTCCAGC
Source organism: Pseudophaeobacter sp. 1A16562 (assembly GCF_041008785.1). Taxonomy (NCBI): domain Bacteria; kingdom Pseudomonadati; phylum Pseudomonadota; class Alphaproteobacteria; order Rhodobacterales; family Roseobacteraceae; genus Pseudophaeobacter; species Pseudophaeobacter sp. 1A16562. The sequence goes on from NZ_JAXGFT010000014.1 coordinate 83,256, forward strand.
GCCTGATGGGCCGCGCCCGTGCCAGTAATGTCGCCATTGGCCAGAACCGGTATATCCACCGCGTCTTTGATGGCTCGGATCGCTGCCCAATCGGCGGACCCCTTGTAGAACTGGCAGCGGGTGCGACCATGGATGGTCACCATCTTAATGCCCGCATCTTCGGCCCGCCGCGCCACCGAGGCGGCGTTGAGACTCCCCTCATCCCAACCAAGGCGCGTTTTCAGCGTCACCGGGATATCGACCGCCGCCACGACGGCCTCGATCAGCGACAGGGCGTGATCGGGCGTCTTCAACAGCGCCGAGCCGGAATAGCCATTGGTCACCTTCTTGGCCGGGCAGCCCATGTTGATATCGATAACCCGCGCGCCCCGGTCCGCAACATGCCGGGCGGCCTCTGCCATCCAATGGGCTTCGCGTCCGGCCAGCTGAACCGCCGTATTCTCCACATCCGCGCTCAGCTCAGCCCGCTCACGCACACCGGGCTTGGCCTGCACCATTTCCTGGCTGGCCACCATTTCGCTGACCGTCAGCCCAACGCCAAAGGAGCGGACCAGATCCCGAAACGGGCGGTCCGTGATTCCGGCCATCGGCGCGAGTGCGATCGGCGGTGTCATAGAGGTGGTTCCGAGGCTGAAGGGCAACTGCCTAATCCTTGTGCAACTGAGACTTTTCTAACCGGGAGCGCCGGGGAGAGACAATGAAATGGCCCCGAATGATCCAATATTCCAGATCGACTGCCTATTTTTTAAGCGCGAACCCATGGGTGATTGCCTCTGTAACCGGCAGGTCCTAAACAGCCAAGCAAAAGCCGGAGGCTGCCTTTTGACCACTGCCGCACTTATCGTTGCCGCCGGTCGCGGAACCCGCGCAGGCGGCGGTCTTCCCAAGCAATGGCGCCCCCTGAAAGGGCGCCGCGTCATCGACTGGACCCTTGCCGCCTTTCGGCAGGCGGGGATCGAGAAGATCGCCCTGGTCCTTTCGCCCGACGACAGCAAAGCATGGGCCGAATTTCAGGGGCAGCCGGGGATTGTTCTGGCCCCTGGGGGCGATACACGCTCCCGCTCGGTGCTGAACGGGCTGGAGGCGATCGAGGCGCAGGACATCGCCCAAGTGCTGATCCACGACGCGGCCCGCCCCTGCATTTCGCCCGATTTGATTCATGCGGTTGAGGAGGCGTTGAGCACAAGCGTAGCGGCGGCCCCGGCGCTGGCAGTCACCGATGCGCTGTGGACCGGGCAGGACGACAAGGTCACCGGCACCCGCGACCGCGACGGGCTATTTGCGGCGCAGACACCGCAGGGCTTTCGCTATGCCGAGATCCTTGCCGCGCATCGCGCCCATCCGGGCGAGGCAGCAGACGATGTCGCCGTGGCCCGCGCGGCCGGGCTTGACGTTGCCATCGTTCCGGGAAATCCAGACAATATCAAAATAACCGGCCCTGCGGATTTTGCCCGGGCCGAGTTAATTTTGGGCAGAGCAGACAGCGACAGGTCAAAAGAGGACAGGATGGATATCAGACTGGGCAATGGCTACGACGTTCACAGATTTGGCGCGGGCGACCATGTCGTTCTGTGCGGCGTGAAAATCCCGCATGACAAGGGGTTGCAGGGTCATTCTGATGCAGATGTCGGCATGCATGCGGTCACTGATGCGATTTATGGCGCGCTGGCCGAGGGCGATATCGGCCGCCACTTCCCGCCGTCTGATCCGCAGTGGAAAGGCGCGGCGAGCGACATCTTCCTGCGTCACGCCGTCGAGCTGACGCGCAACAAAGGCTTCCAAATCTCCAACGTCGACTGCACGCTGGTTTGTGAATACCCCAAGATCACCCCGCATTCCGCAAAGATGCAGGCACAAATGGCATCGATCCTTGGCATTGATGCAGATCGGGTCTCGGTCAAGGCGACAACATCCGAACGGCTCGGCTTTACCGGGCGCAGCGAAGGGATCGCGGCGCTGGCCACCGCGGCATTGGTGAAATCATGAATATCGCAACAGCAATCGGAACCGTTCTGGGCGTCGGTTATCTGCGCCCGGCCCCCGGCACCTGGGGATCCTTGGTGGCGCTACCGCTGGCCTATGGCTTGCATCTGGTTGGCGGCTTTCCCCTGCTTGCTGCGATGACCCTCCTCTGCACCGCCGCGGGTCTCTGGGCTGCAGCCGAGATGACGCGCGGCAAGGAAGACCTCGACCCGTCAGAATTCGTTATGGATGAACTGGCCGGTCAGTTCCTGGCGCTCTGGGCGATTTCCTATCCATCCTGGGCGCATGGCATCGACATCACCGCCCTATGGCCGGGCTGGGTCACGGCCTTTGTGCTGTTCCGCCTGTTCGATATCCTGAAACCCGGCCCCGTCGGCTGGGCCGACCGCAAGAAAGGCGCGCTCGGAGTGATGATGGACGATGTGATCGCCGGGATCTTTGCCGCCATCGGCGTTGCTCTGCTGGCTGGCCTGTCGCATGGGGTGCTGGGGCTGTGAGTGTTGATGTCGCGGATCTGATCGCCCGCGCAGCCAAGGCAGGCGTGACCATCGCCACCGCCGAAAGCTGCACCGGCGGTATGATCGCAGCGGCCCTGACCGATATTCCGGGCTCATCGGCGGTGCTGGATCGTGGCTATGTGACCTATTCCAACACCGCCAAAACCCAGATGATCGGCGTGCGCCCGGAAACGTTGGACGCATTCGGCGCGGTGAGCGAGGAAGTCGCGCGGGAAATGGCCGAAGGTGCCCGCGCCCGCGCCGGAACCACCCTGGCCGTGTCGATCACCGGGATTGCCGGACCGGGCGGGTCCGAGTTCAAGCCCGAAGGCCGGGTCTGCTTTGGCCTCTCTGCCGAAGGGCGGGAAACTCATGTGGAGACCATCGAATTTGGCGCCCTAGGCCGCCCGCAGGTTCGCGCCGCCAGCCGGGATCATGCCCTTTCCCTGCTGGAACGGGCGATTTCACATTAAGTCCACAAAGCGGGCAAACGAGCGCATTTCTTGCCCAATATTTAATCGCTTCGCTAAAAGCTGCAAAAAACAGCACCCAGGCGCCGTATGGTGCTTCTTTTAGCATCGCTCTTGCGTTTTGTCGGCCTCCAACCACTCAATCTTGATGGAAGGAACCCAAAATGAACGGAGCTGATACAGCCTGGATCATTGTGGCGACGGCTTTGGTGCTCTTTATGACGCTCCCCGGTCTCGCGTTGTTTTACGGCGGGCTGGTACGTGCCCGAAATGTGCTCAGCGTCTTCATGCATTGCTACGCAATTGCCTGCTTGATGAGCGTTCTGTGGCTGGTCGCGGGATACTCCATCGCATTCGGCGGCGGCACCAGCGGTTACTGGGGCGGGCTGGACAAGCTGTTCCTGAGCGGCGTTGATGCAGACAGCCTGGCAGGCACCCTGCCCGAAGTGCTGTTCTTTGCCTTCCAGATGACATTTGCCATCATCACACCAGCGCTGATCGTCGGCGCCTACGTGGAGCGGGTTGGGTTTGGCTTTGTGCTGACCTTCTCCGGGCTGTGGATGCTCCTCTGCTATGCGCCTGTGGTGCATTGGATCTGGGGCGGCGGCATGCTGTCCGATGGCGGCATCTTTGGCGACATCGGCGTGCGTGATTTTGCGGGCGGGATCGTGGTGCATGAAACCGCAGGCCTTGCCGCGATCATCATTGCCGTCTTCCTTGGGCCGCGCAAAAACAGTACGACGCCGCCGCACAATCCCGGCTTCGTGGTCATCGGTGCAGCCATGCTCTGGGTTGGTTGGTTCGGCTTCAACGGCGGCTCGCAACTGGCAGCAGACGGCGGCGCAGCCATGGCGCTGACCGTGACGCATATTTCGGCCGCCACAGCATCGCTGACCTGGGCGCTGTGGGAAAAGATCAAATACGGCAAAGCCTCGGTTGTCGGCATCGTCACCGGCACCATCGCAGGCCTTGCCTCGATCACACCGGCCAGCGGTTTTGTCGGCCCGGTTGAAGCGCTGATCATCGGCGCCATCGCGGGTATCCTGTGCCAGGAAGCGGTCAATCTGGTACGCAATGTGCTGAAGATCGACGACACGCTGGATGTCTTTGCCGTGCACGGCGTTGGCGGCATCTTCGGTACCATCATGATTGCCGTCTTTGGTGCAGGCAGCTGGGCTGCGCAACTGGGTGGTCTGGCGGTCGTCGGGATCTTCACAACGGTTGTCACTGTGGTTCTGGTCAAAGTGGTCGCTGCTGTCACCGCGCTACGGGTCGATGCAGAAAGTGAAACCAACGGTCTGGATATCTCGGCCCATGGTGAACGGGCCTACGATCTGTCAAGTTAAGACAACAACTTAGAGAATTGAAATTCCTGAGGCAGGCCCCTTTTTATGAAGGGGCCTGTTTTGTGTCAGCCGGTGTCACTGCGCCGCGAGTGGCAAGGTTGCCCCGGCCACCAAGGCAGGAGACTAGCCGTAAAGTTCCGCCGCCCGCCGTTCGAATGCGCGCACGATGCGCTGCATTGCCTCGTTAAACACCACGCCAATGATGCCCTGAAGAACCGCGTTCTTGAACTCGAAATCGACAAAGAAATCGACATTACAGCCGCCATCGGGACGATCTTCAAAAGACCAGTTGGATTTCATGTAGCGGAACGGACCGTCGAGGTATTCGGTATCGATCTTGCGCGCCACAGGAAACAGGGTCACCCGGCTGCCAAAGCGTTCGCGGAACACTTTGAAGGAGATCACCAGATCGGCCTCCATAACCTCAGCATCGCCCTGTGGCGTCACGCTGCGGATCCGGGCTGCGGCGCACCAAGGCAGGAATTTGGGATATTGCGCCACATCCGCCACCAGATCGTACATCTGCTGTGCTGAATAAGGCAGCTGGCGGGTTTCCGAATGGGTGGGCATGGTTTCGTCGAATTTCCTGCTATGATCGTGCCGCGTCATGTCCTATGAACGCGCGGGAATTTCAAGGGGTCAGCCATGTCACAGCGTCCATATGTCATCGATGTGATGATTTCAGCCAAGGCCATCGCCGCACGGATCGAAGAGCTTTGCGGCGATATCCACGCCGAGTTCGGGGACACCGACAAGCTGGTCGTCGTCGGCCTGTTGCGCGGCAGTTTCGTCTTTATCGCCGATCTTGTCCGCGAGCTGGACCTGCCGATCGAGGTCGATTTCCTTGAGGCGTCCTCCTACGGTGACGGTATGGAGAGCAGTCGAGAAGTGCGCATTCTCAAGGACTTGCGCGGCGCCATTGAAGGTCGCGACGTGCTGGTCGTGGAGGATATCGTTGACACCGGTCACACGCTGAACCACGTGATCGGCCTTTTGAATAGCCGCAAGCCCGCCCGGCTCAAATCCATCGCGCTGCTCGACAAACCCTCGCGGCGGGAGGTGGATTTCCGTGCCGACTGGATCGGTTTTGAAATCCCCGATGAATTCGTCGTCGGCTACGGCATCGATTTTGCGCAGCGCAACCGCAACCTACCCCATATCGGCAAAGTCCGCTTTACTGACGACGGCGCCTGATCCCGCGACATAGTCTGGCATCGGCGGCAACCTCGTTCAGTGGTTGCCACCTGGCGCCCGGTTCAGAACAGCGTCGATTGCAGCGGCAAAGACCGCAGACCCAACGGGGATAAGCTCATCCGGGAAATCATAATCCGGGTTGTGAAGCTGCGGCATGGTCTCGCCTGCGCCGAGCCAGAACATAGCGGATTTGGCTACTTTGGAGAATTGACCAAAATCCTCTGACCACGGCTGTGGCACCTGCCACAACTGCGCTGGGTAACCCGCTGTTTCTGCGCCAAAAGACAAGATCTCGGTTGCCTCAGGGTGGTTGACGCACGCATCAAAGACATCGTCATAGGAAACGGTGTATTCTAGCCCCTCTTCCGCGCAAACCTCTGCAAGAACCGCGCTGGCCTCCTCCGTCAACTGCTCCATCCGCGAATCGGTCACGGTCCGCAGGGTGACCCAGATTTCCGCCTCTCCCGGCGCGATGCCGAATGTCGGCTCCCCCAGCCAGGCGTGGGTCAGGGTTACGCGGGCGAAATTGGCGGACATCTCTCCGCCCGGCCCCAGTGCCACCAGTCCCGGCATCAGCTTGGTCAACGCCCCGGCTGGGGATACCCCGTCCTGCGGCGCCGCTGCATGGGAGGTCTTGCCCATGAGCCGGATCCGCATGCCGCGCGACGCGCAATTTGCGGGTCCTTGACACAGGGCCACCGCACCGGCGGCGAGACCCGGATAGTTGTGAAGTGCAAAGGCATAGTCCGGTTGGATGCGTTCAAATTGCGGATCTGCAATAACAGCCGCAGCGCCCTTACCGGTTTCCTCGGCGGGTTGGAACAGCAGCACCACCCGGCCCGTTTGCGGACGGGTGCGCGCCAGATCCTCCGCCAGGGCGGCAACCATCACCATATGGCCGTCATGACCGCACAGATGCCCGCGCCCCGCATGACCCGACCGGTAGTCGGCATCAGAGACTTCCTCGATCGGCAACCCATCCAGTTCACAACGGATCAGCACCGTCGGACCCTCGGCAGCGCCACGATAGACGGCCGCAACGCCGTGTCCGCCCAGCCCGGTCAACAATTCATCCGGAGCGTGTTGGCGCAAATACTCCGCGACCACATCGGCGGTTTTTTCTTCATTGCCAGAAACTTCCGGGATTGTGTGCAGGCTGTGGCGCAGCGCGGTCAGCTGCGCCAGACGCTCAGGCGTCATGCCCGCCCCAGCCTTGCATTCCGGGCCTCGCGCAGCCGGGCAAAGTCATCCCCTGCGTGATAGGACGACCGGGTCAACGGCGTGGCCGAGACCATCAGGAAGCCCTTGCCATAGGCCGCCTTTTCATAAGAGGCGAATTCCTCGGGCGTCACAAAACGATCCACTGCGTGGTGTTTTGGGGTCGGCTGCAGATACTGGCCGATGGTCAGGAAATCGATATCCGCAGCGCGCATATCGTCCATCACCTGCTTCACCGCCTGCGCGTCCTCGCCCAGCCCCACCATGATGCCCGATTTGGTGAACATCGACGGATCCAGCTCCTTCACCCGCTGCAAAAGGCGCAGCGAATGGAAATACCGCGCGCCCGGACGTACCTCGGGGTACAGACCCGGCACCGTTTCCAGATTGTGGTTGAACACATCCGGACGAGCCTCGACCACGGTTTCCAGCACTTCAGGCGCACATTTGATGAAATCCGGGGTCAGGATCTCGATCGTGGTCTTCGGGCTCCGGTGGCGGACGGCCCGGATCGTCTGAGCGAAATGCTCGGCGCCGCCGTCCTCAATATCGTCGCGGTCAACGGATGTGATCACAACGTGGTTGAGACCCAGTTTTTCCACCGCATGGGCGACCCGGCCCGGCTCAAAGGCGTCCAGTTCCTCGGGCGGCTTGCCGGTGGCAATGTTGCAGAAGGTGCAGGCCCGGGTGCAGACCTCGCCCATGATCATCATGGTGGCGTGGCCCTGGCTCCAGCATTCGCCCACATTGGGGCAGCCGGCCTCTTCACAGACGGTCACAAGATTGTTTTCCCGCATGATCTTGTGGGTGTCGGCATAGCCTTTTCCACCGGGCGCCTTCACGCGAATCCAGCTGGGTTTCTTCGGCTGTTCGTTATCGGGGCGGTGCGCCTTTTCCGGGTGGCGCTGCGCGGGGATTTTCAGGTCTCTCACGGGTTTTTCCCTTGCGGCAACTGTTCATCCGCTGATGTATCACAGCCGCAGAGCAATGACACGGCCATTTCTGCAACCCTGGTTTCACCCTTTCGCAACCGCCGCCGAACCGCGCCTTCAGCGGCATCGTGCCAGTCTTGTGATCATCCATCTCTGCAATGCGGCGCTGAACATTGCTTGTGCAGCATTCCCCATTGCAGCGTTTGCGCAAGTTTATTAAGCCAGCGCCCAGAACCGATTTTCACCATATGGAGACCGACATGAAAGCTGGCGTCAAACTGCCCGAGGTAACCTTCCACACCCGCGTTCGCGACGAAGCGATCGAAGGCCCGAACCCGTTCCGCTGGGAAGACAAAACCACCGCCGACTATTTCGCGGGCAAGCGCGTTGTGCTGTTCTCGCTGCCGGGCGCCTTCACCCCGACATGCTCCACCTACCAGCTGCCCGGTTTCGAAAACGGCTTTGCCGATTTCAAAGCCGAAGGTATCGATGCGATCTACTGCATGTCGGTCAACGACAGCTTTGTGATGAACAAATGGGCTGAATCGCAGAACCTTGAAAACGTTCAGGTTATCCCGGACGGTTCCGGCGAGTTCACCCGCAAGATGGGCATGCTGGTGGCCAAGGACAACCTCGGCTTTGGCGCGCGCAGCTGGCGTTATGCCGCCATCGTCAAGGACGGTGTCGTCGAAGCCTGGTTCGAAGAGCCCGGCCTGTCGGACAACCACGCCGAAGATCCCTATGGCGTCTCCTCGCCCGAAACCGTGCTGAACTACCTGAAAACCGCCAAGGCGGAAGTTGCAGCCTGATCTTCAGGTCTCATGATCTTCAGCGGGCGCGCCCGGCGCGTGCCCGCTGTCCTGCCTGCACTGGCTGACGATCCCTTCCCCCACCGATCTGACGACCTCGGCCAGTTGTTCGAACCAGCCTTCGCCGTCGGTTGAATCGCGTCGCACCAGTCCGATACGCCTATAGGGCTGCGGCTCGGGGAACCTCTGTACGCGCAATCCTTCTGCACCGCCGCATTCTGCCTGCGCGGCAATTTCCGGCATCAGCGTCAGGCCGAATCCTGCCGCAACCAGTCGTGACAGGGTGGCCAGCGATCCCGCCCCCATATTGATTTCCGGCGCGGTACGTTGCATCCCGCAGATATCAAGCGCCTGATCGGTCAGGCAATGGCCATCCTCTAGCAGCATCAGCTGCTCCGATCGCAGATCCTGCGGGCGAATGCCGGGACCATGGGCATTGATCTGCTCCAGACGGTTGCAGGAGCCCGCCAGCAGGAACCGGTCGCGAAACAATTCAACCTCGACCAGACCATTACCGCCACTGGGCAAGGCCAGCACCGCTGCATCCAGCTCCCCGGCCTGTAACAGTGCCAGCAGCCGCTCTGTCGTGGCCTCGCGCACTTGAATCGCCAACTGCAAATCAACCGCGCGCAGCTGCGCCAGCGTTCCGGGTAGTAGATAGGGCGCAACGGTGGGAATCACGCCAAGGACAAGACTACGTCGTCCGCTGCTTTGTTCCCGGGCCGTGCGTGCCAGGGTCTCGGCCGCCTGAAGCACCGCGTCGGCCTGCGCCAGAACCTGTCGCCCCAGCGGGGTCAGAACCACATCGCGGGCCCGGCGTTCCACCAGCGGGCCACCCATCACGTCCTCAAGCGCGCGGATCTGAACCGACAGCGCCGGTTGGGAGACATGGCAGGCCTCGGCCGCACGGCCAAAGTTCCTGTGGGCGCATAGCGCCTGAAAATAGGTCAGTTGTCGCAGTGTAAAGTTCATAGCCTCTATTTATCCCGGCCAATCAAAACCACAAGCCATAGTTATCAGCCGATCAGTCTTTCCTGCTCTCCCTCCTGTCCGCAGGATTCGTAGTGGGATTGCAGCTGCTGCAGGGCGATGCGCAGCACGATCTTTCCAGATCGCGCCGACCAGCCAAGCTGCCGCTCTGCCGCCTCAAGCCCTTCAAGGTAGCAACAACAGCGCAGGGCGATATCGCTGAGCCCGGCGCCAAGGGCCGCCAGTGCCCGCCGCGCCCGGTCCCGGGCCGCCCGGGCTGTTGCGCTTGGCATCGGGGTTGGTTCAGGTCTGGCACAGGACTCACCGCCGAAATAAGCCGCCTCCTGCATCAGGTGATTGCCGATCTGGGCCACTTCGAAATCCTCGCGCAGACGTTTGCCGACCTGAACCAGGTCGGGCGGCAGGAAGGGCTCGCCATTCTTGTCGATAAGCCGCGCCAACATATCCATCGGTGTCTCCCCGCCGCCATAACGCGTGCGCCTGGGGCGTGGCGATTGTCCTTTGTGGCCGCTGGGCCCCCCGGCAAGGGCCGCGATTCCGTTTTCGGCACGGTTGCGTGCCTTGTTCTCACGCTCGGCGACCAGCCGGGTCAGAAGGTTACGACCATTACTGGTGATCTGGTAGCGGCTGAGCCGTCCGGACCGGGTGCAATCAATCCAGGTCAAAAGCGCCATCGCCCCGGCCAGCCCGCGGCTCACCGACAGCTTCGCCTCGACCGGATCGCCCTGCCGGACCACCACAGCGGTTTCCATACCCTCGGCCACCGCCAGAACAGCGCCGGGTTGCGCAAGACGCGTGAGGATTTCAACAGAACGGGATTCAAGCAGGGCAGTTTGCGAAGGCGGCAGCGCCCCGCTTTCCTCAGCCCCAGAATGGCAACACGACAGCGCAGTCAGAATGCTATCAATCAACGGGTCGTCGCGCCGGGTCTCTATCCGGCGCACCTGCCGCAGCACCGTAGACGGATGACAGCCCGCCTGACGGGCCAGTTGCCGGATCGATTGCCCTGTTTCCGTATGCTGCAGATACCTTTGCGCATCCTCGGGAAGCCAGTCCGGCAGCTTCGAAACAGATAGTGTACCCATGATATCAGATCCCCGACTGTTGTTCAGGGAATAATCCACGGGGCACCCCCATGGTTACCCACAAGGGGATCGCGTCCTACTCACCTGTTTTTAAACAAAACTTCGCGTCCGACCATCATTCATTTCAAATTTATATCAATCAACCGACAATACAGCGCACGCTAGTATGCCCTGCGCCGCAACACCCGCTGTAGTTGTGTTATGACATCGCCGCCCGTCGTCACAGAAAGGACCCGCGCGATGCAAGATGCTCTTAGCCGCCTAGCGGCGTTGCACCGACCCCGCCTTCTTGTCCGCACCGCCAGAATTGGCGCCAGCAGCTACCTGCGGGAGAAGAGCTTGAACCGATTGCTGGGATATGGCGCCCGGCCCAGCCCGTCGGCAGCGATCCTGAAATTGTTGGACATGGAGTATGAGCTCAACGCATGCCGCCAGCTGCGCGATACGGGGTATGACCTGCGCCGCCATATCGAGGTGCTGATCGCGCTGATGGGAGAGGCAAATCTCCTGCGGAGCAGTAAGGAAACATGATCCTCTCGGGGCGTTTCTCATTCGACAGAACAGAAAAAGGCGGCAGCCGCATGGCCACCGCCTTAGTGGACCGCCCATGCCGGACAGCCCACAGCTTTCCGAGGCTTACAGGAAGGAATCCGGCATGGATGCCTTTTTCTCGGCCACGTAGGCTTCCAATGCATCCTTGATCGCCGGGTCCAGCGCAGGCGGCTGATAGGTCGCCAGCAGGTGATCAACCCGCGCAGAGGCAAGCGCATAGGTGTCGCGTGCGCCTTCCTCTTCCCAGGTTTCAAAGGGCTTGTAATCCAGCAGATCGGATTTCCAGAACGCCGTTTTAAAGTTCGCCTGCGTATGGGCGCAGCCCAGATAATGGCCGCCGGGACCTACTTCGCGGATGGCATCCATCGCCTGATCGTCTTCGCTGACGGTGACGCCCTTGGCCAACCCATGCAGCACGCCCAGCTGATCCGCATCCATCACGAATTTTTCGAAATCGGCCACCAGTCCGCCTTCGAGCCAGCCACAGGAGTGCAGCATGAAGTTGACGCCAGACATCAGCCCCATGTTGAGCGAGTTTGCCGTTTCATAGGCGGCTTGCGCATCGGGCAGTTTCGAGCCGCAGAACGACCCGGCCGAACGGAACGGCAGCCCCAGGCGCCGCGCCAGCTGGCCGGCACCATAGGTCACCAGCGAGGCTTCGGGCGTGCCAAAGGTCGGTGCGCCGGAGTTCATATCGATGGAAGAAACGAAGGCGCCGAAAATGACCGGAGCGCCAGGACGGATCAGCTGGCTATAGGCCACACCGGCCAGAACCTCGGCCAGAACCTGCGTCAGCGTGCCCGCCACCGACACCGGCGCCATGGCGCCACCAACGATAAAGGGCGAAATGATGCAGGCCTGGTTGTTCTTGGCATAGACTTCCAGCGCGCCCATCATCACATCGTCGAATGTCATCGGCGAGTTGATGTTGATGAGCGAGGTCATCACGGTGTTGTCCTGTACGAACTCCTCGCCGAACAAGACGCCGCACATATCAACCGAATCCTGCGCGCGGCTCGGCTCGGTGACCGATCCCATGAAGGGTTTGTCGCTAAGCGTCATATGCGCCAGCAGCATGTCGAGGTGCCGCTTGTTGACAGGCACGTCGGTGGGCTCACACACGGTGCCACCGGAATGGTGCAACCATTTGGACATATAGCCCAACTTCACGAACTTCTGGAAATCCTCCAGCGTCGCATAACGACGGCCACCTTTGGCATCGCGCACGAAGGGCGGGCCATAGATCGGCGCCAGCACCAGATTCTTGCCGCCGATTTCGACGCTTTTCTCCGGGTTGCGCGCGTGCTGGGTGAAGGTGCTCGGCGCCGTTTCACACAGTTTGCGGGCCAGACCACGGGGAATGCGGACCCGCTCGCCCTGAACATCCGCACCAGCGGCCTTCCAGCGCTCCAGTGCTGCAGGATTATCGACGAAGTTGACGCCGACCTCTTCGAGAATGGTCTCGGCGTTGGTCTCGATAATCTCTATGGCTTCCTCAGTCAGAAGTTCAAAGTTCGGAATGTTCCGCTCAATGTACTTGGCGGTTTCGATCTTGATGCTCGAACGTTCGGCGCGACGGGCGGCGCCTCCGCCCCCCCGGCTGCGCCGGCGCGGTGCTGCTTCAGTCATTGTTTTTCCTCACCAAAGCCGTGTCATTGACCTCGTGTCTACGCCCTTGCCCCGGCGCGGCGCCGAAGGATAACGGCCAATCAGGTTGAAAACCGACATATTCGCGGCAAAATTTCTGGGCACTTCTGTACAGTATTGCGCCGTCTGCGATGACGATGTCGTTCAGCTGGGCCTTGCATCTCTGATTAGGCATCAAAGCCGCACCTTAGGGGCGCAAATCCTTGCAGAGACAGGTTTCAGGCCATCTGCCCTCTTGCCAGCCGCCCTGTCTGCCCCTATGAGCCAGACATGAGCCAGACATCCCATGACCGCCTCCTGATTATCGACTTTGGCAGCCAGGTCACGCAGCTTATTGCGCGTCGCCTGCGCGAGCTGAATGTCTATTGCGAAATCCACCCCTATCAGAATGTCACGATGGACTTTGTGCGCGAAATGGCGCCCAAGGCCGTGATCTTCTCCGGGGGTCCGGACAGTGTGACCCGCGAGGGATCCCCCCGCGTGCCGCAAGAGATTTTTGACTATGGCGTGCCGATCCTTGGCATCTGCTACGGCCAGCAGGTGATGATGCACCAGTTGGGCGGCAAGGTGCTGTCGGGCCACGGCACCGCCGAATTCGGCCGAGCCTATGTGACCCCGACCGTCGACTCCCTGCCGCTGCTGAACGGATGGTTCCAGGACGACAGCGACCGCGAGCAGGTCTGGATGTCTCACGGCGACCACGTCAGCGAAATCGCACCGGGTTTCAAGGTCTACGGAACATCGCCCAACGCCCCCTTTGCGATCACCGCAGATGTGAGCCGCAATTTCTACGCGGTGCAATTCCACCCCGAAGTGCACCACACGCCGAACGGCGCCAAACTCTATGAGAACTTCGTCAAGCTGGCCGGGTTCAGCGGCGACTGGACCATGGGCGCATACCGCGAACAGGCAATCCAGGCGATCCGCGATCAGGTCGGCGACAAGCAGGTGATCTGTGGTCTGTCCGGCGGCGTCGACAGCTCGGTTGCGGCCGTGCTGATCCACGAGGCGATCGGCGATCAGCTGACCTGCGTCTTTGTTGACCACGGTCTACTGCGCAAAGGTGAGGCCGAAGAGGTCGTCACCATGTTCCGCGACAATTACAACATGCGCCTGATCCACGCGGACGAGCAGGACCTGTTTCTGGGGGAACTGGAAGGCCAGTCCGACCCGGAAACCAAGCGCAAGATCATCGGCAAGCTGTTCATCGACGTGTTCCAGAAACACGCCGACACCATCGAAGGCGCCGAATTCCTCGCTCAGGGTACGCTCTACCCTGATGTAATTGAGTCCGTGTCCTTCTCGGGCGGACCTTCGGTCACGATCAAATCCCACCACAACGTGGGCGGCCTGCCTGAGAAGATGGGTCTGAAACTGGTCGAACCCCTGCGCGAGTTGTTCAAGGACGAGGTCCGAGCGCTGGGCCGCGAGCTGGGCCTGCCGCAGAGCTTTATCGGTCGTCACCCCTTCCCCGGACCGGGTCTTGCCATCCGTTGCCCCGGCGAAATTACCCGCGAAAAGCTGGACATCCTGCGCGAGGCCGACGCGGTCTATATCGACCAGATCCGCAAGCATGGCCTTTACGACGAGATCTGGCAGGCATTTGTCGCGATTCTGCCGGTGCGTACCGTCGGCGTAATGGGAGATGGCCGCACCTATGACTATGCCTGCGCCCTGCGCGCTGTGACTTCGGTCGATGGTATGACTGCGGATTACTACCCCTTCACCCACGAGTTCCTCGGCGAGACGGCGACCCGAATTATCAACGAGGTCAAGGGCATCAACCGCTGTACCTATGACATCACCTCGAAGCCTCCGGGCACGATCGAGTGGGAGTGATCCCTCGCGTGTAAGTCGTTGATACTATAGATTGGCGACTTACACATTCTTCTTGGGCGCTCAGACCAAACATTGTTTTCCGAGGTTCATACCTCCGCCCCAGAGAGTGGCGAGTGCGGCGCGGATTTCGAGTGATGACGTCCCGCATCCCATTGTCTTGCGACGTCTTTTTGAAACGCGTGCCTCGGCTGGTACGGATGGCGTGCAACTCTGCCGTAACAGCTGGCCAATCAACGCCCCCCTCACCATCTCGGCAACGAAGCCCTGACCGCGCCAAACCATGCTGTGGTCTGCGCTCTCCCGTAGAAACAAATAGGCACTGCCCCAGCAGGCGCACGTACGGACTGTCTCTTCTGCACGGGAAAAACGTCAGCAATTTCGGTGACTAAAACCTCGTACATTTCCTGCACACACCGGCACTCGTTTCTTTCCCAGAAAAGAGAGAGTTCCGCGCAAACACCGCACCAAATCTTGACTACGCCCCACCCCCCGATTACAAAACCTATGGCATTATGAAAATTCGAAACGAGACAAAAACAATGGCTAATCAGTTCGAAAAAATCCCCACTACGCTGGATGATGTCTTTGTTCTAAAACGTTTCACACACGCCGACGAACGCGGGATATTTACCAAAACATATAATTCCAAGATGTTCGATGAGTTAAACCTAGGGGAATCCATTGAAATCCGAGAATCTCTATGCAGTATTTCGAAAAAGAACGTTATACGCGGAATGCATTACCAGACCGCCCCTTATGGCTGCGCAAAAATTGTAAGCGTTGTCAAAGGCGAGATTATTGACGTTATTGTTGGAGTGGGCGGAGCGTCAAACGAACGAAACAAAGGTAAATTTTTCTCCGTTAACCTATCCGACAGCAACCGGAAAAGCCTATTTATTCCGGATGGATACGCGCACGGATTTCTGGTTCTTAGCGAAGAGGCCGTAGTTGTTTATCATCAGACAAATCATTTTAACGCGGCTTCTGACACCGGAATTCATTTTGATTCATTTGGATTTCAATGGCCTGTACAAAGCCCTATTATCAGCGAAAAAGACGCAGCGCTTCCGGGGTTGAACGAGGTTCTTTGATGCATTCAAAGGATTATTCGACCTGAGACCTTATTGGATCAAAATATGGTTAAAAACGGAGCGTTGATAAATGCTCAAAAATACTTCAAACGGATCCTTAAACATCCGCCCCACACCGCATTATTTATTTAACAAGCGGCGACGGAATACATTTTAAATTCACTCCTGTACGCAACAGTGATGCGCTGAGGCAATGCAATCTAGCAATACGGTGTTGCCGATTTTCGATAGCTATCCCGTCCGCCTTGAGCACTTTAACGACCGGACAATTTGGCTCTGGCACTTACGAAGATTTCCGAACGGGTCCGAACGTCCTTTTTTTCAACTTAAGCATACATATTTTTAACACATCCTTCCTAGCTTGCTTGGCGTTGCTCCAGTACGCAAAGGCTGACCCGTGATCATTTGCCACCCTCTCAGGCTCATTTTCATCAAGACGATGAAGGTCGGTGGAACGTCGTTCGAGATCGCCCTGTCGAGCCTGTGCGATGGCGACAGCGTCATCACCCCCATTGCTCTGGATGATGAGGCTTTGCGCCGCAGGCTGGGGATTCCCGGCCCGCAGAATTATATCGCTCCGGTCTGGCGCAACGCTGATGGCGAAGAATACTGGAGAAGTTCAGGAGATTTCGTCAACCACATCCCGGCCACAAGGGCTAAGGCCCTTACTCCACCCGACGTCTGGGACGGATATCGTAAGATTACCATCTGGCGTAATCCCTTCGATGTGGCCATTTCGCGCTATTTCTGGGTGGGCGGCACCGCAACCGGGATGCATTTTGATGAGTTTATCGACCGTCACCGGAGCTTCCTGCACGACAATGCCCGGATTGCACCGCTCTGATGTCTTTTTTCAAGGATTTTATCAGCGCTTTGGGGACGCCAGAGCGTTTTTTGCATTGTGGGCTCCCAAAGGAGGGCGCGAGATCTGAAGACGTCGGTGAACAAGCTCTGATGCGCGGATTGGATACCGCATGACCGAATGTGCGTCTCGGGGCTATTCCTATCTTACAACGGGCGTCAACTTGTGTTGGCCTCAAAGCGAGTGCCGGATATTCCCCTGCCGTTGACCTCGCGCCCGCCATTGGGCGCATGTAGCCCGCACCTAACAGGCAGGCATGGTGCGGCGTGCGATGTCCCACATGAAGGCAGCCATTTCCCTTGCGATAGCTGTGGTTACGACTGTCGACTTCTTGCCCCGTTGGCTGAGTTTGCGATACCGCGCTGTCAGCCGAGATTGTGCTTTCCAGGCAATATCCTGAACCTCGGCCGATTGTTC
This sequence comes from Pseudophaeobacter sp. 1A16562, assembly GCF_041008785.1. Classification (NCBI taxonomy): domain Bacteria; kingdom Pseudomonadati; phylum Pseudomonadota; class Alphaproteobacteria; order Rhodobacterales; family Roseobacteraceae; genus Pseudophaeobacter; species Pseudophaeobacter sp. 1A16562. The sequence continues at coordinate 100,188 of NZ_JAXGFT010000014.1, forward strand.
TTGGAGGATGTAGAGCTTCCTCGCTCCCGGACGTGCTGGTAGCCGATAGGTCCAAGCCCCCTCCACCAACTTGTGTCGCACGCGGGAGTTGCCCGCCCTTGTAATCCCGCCGCGTTTGGTCGTCTTGCCCGTCGAGTGCTCGCTTGGAACGAGACCCAGATAGGCCATGAGTTTTACCGGCGTTTCGAACCGACGCACGTCCCCGATCTCAGCCATGAACGTGACGGCACTTATCAACGCTACGCCCCGCAAGGCTTGGAGCGCATTCACGGCGGGGGCGAGATCCCATTCCGGCACGAGGGCTTCGATATGTCCGGTCAGCCGGTCCAAGCGTTCACTGGCGTTACGCTCAGCCTGCAGCATCTCCTGAAGGGCGATTTGATGCGCTTGATGATCAAAGCTCTGGCTTTGCAGCCATTGACGATATCGCATCGTCCATGGCTTAGTCCGGTGATAGATCCGCCCGTGGCGCAGCATGAACGCTGAAACGAGCTGGCGTTTGTGCCTCTGGTCCTCGGCCGCGCTTTCCCGGGCACGAACCAGGTCGCGCATCGCCTCATGCGTTTCATCAGGAACCCAGATTGGCGTCAGTTCGCCGGCACGTAACAGCCGGGCCAGTCGAATGGCATCCAGCCGGTCTGTCTTCACGCGCTCACCGGCACGCACCGGAATCAGCGAGGGCGCGACAACACAGCATTCGAAACCAAACGCGCGCACCTGTCGACAAAGGCCATACCCCGTGGGCCCCGCTTCATAGCAGACCGAGACGGGTGCCCCACGCCCGGAAAGTTTTTTGAGCAGTCGATTGACGCTGGCAGGGGCGTTCTCAAAGGTGCCCAGGCTGAGAACCTCGTCACGCACCCCACCGCTGGCAATTGCAACTGCCAGCTTGTCTTTCGAAACGTCTATCCCAACATGAATTGTCGGTTGTTCTTCCTTCATGCCTTCCTCCATCGCAAGTCGGCGGCACTTGCCGCCATGCGATCAGAATACAGGTTGATCCGTCATGCGTGCGCCGCTGAAAAAAGACATGCGGTCTTACAGGAGTAGCCGCTCTCGACAGCTATCTGCGGTATGAATGCCTTGCGGATGACATGGAGTCGCTTCAGGTGCCCGGCCTGAAAGAGCTGTTCCAGGCGTTGAACGCAAAGAGCAATATCCGCCCCAAATGGGGCACATCTGTCGCGGAAACATATTCCATGTTCCCTGCCGCGGCAGAGATCATCGCAGAGGAGTGCAAGGAAGAAATCGCCTTTTTTGGCTATCAGAATCCACTGTCACATGCGCCCCCCCCAAGCAGCACAAACAAAGGACAAAATCCATGTCTGAGCTCATATTCTCCCTCGCAGCAGGCCGGTCTGGCAGCGCCTGGCTTGCCAAGTTTTTGGAAGCGAACCTAGGCTTTCCAACCGTGCACGAACCGTTCGGCATTGACGATTTTGGCAATACCATGCCGGATATTCGCACCATGCGCTCCTTCAATATGCGCGGGATGGATGACGTGGTCCGCGGGTTCTGGGGCCGAAAGATGGCCAGCCTGCCAAAAGATAAGCCCTATGCGGAAACCAACCACACGCTCGGCAAATGTGGTCTGATCGAAACTTTGATCGATCATCCGCGCTGCGACGATACGACAGTCATCATCCTGCGTCGGAACCTAGCCAAACAATGCGCCAGCTACATCCAGCGCAATGATTGCGGGAACATGACGCTATTGTGGCAATGGTACCTGGCCCCCAATTATCGCAATGTCATCCTGAAACCCGAGTCCTTCCTGAAAATGGGCGTCGTCGGGACCGCGCTTTGGTACACGCTCGAAATGGAATGCCGTCAGCATTATTATGAACAAGTATACGGCGACCGCGTCAGATTTGTGCATGCTCAGCTGGAAGACGTCATCACGCCTGCGGGCGCCCGCAAGCTGCTTGCGGATCTTGGCCGAGACCAGGCCGCAACGCTTCCTCCAAAGGCCAATGCGAATGTGGCGCCTCCTGACGTTGGGCTGATCGATGAGATCGACACTTTTCTGTCGAAAACCGGTTTCGACGCCCAAGCGCTGGTGGCCCAGTACCTGGATGCGGGGTTTAGCCTGGATCAGTCACACAAGAAACAGCCACAGGTCGCTGCCTCCTCTTGACCCTTCCAGGCATTTGGGCCTTCTTGCTGCCCAAGCCATGCGGGGGACGACACAATGCAAGAGCAGCCAATACAGATCGCCAAGGCGGCACTGTGGATGACCGGCTCGATCGTCTCGTTCTCCTCCATGGCCATCGCGGGGCGCGAGGCGGGGCTGACGCTCGATACCTTTGAGATCATGGCCTACCGCAGCGTGGTGGGCGTGATCGTGGTGGTGGCGATCCTGACACTGACCGGCAAATGGCATCAGGTCAGCCGCGAGCGCATGGGGCTGCACCTGGTGCGCAATCTGGCGCATTTTACCGGCCAGAACCTATGGTTCTTCGCCGTAACGGTCATTCCGCTGGCTCAGGTCTTCTCCCTTGAATTCACCTCCCCCATCTGGGTGATCATCCTGTCGCCCCTGATGCTAGGCGAGCGCATGACGCGTGTGCGGGCGGGCGCGGCAATGCTGGGCTTCATCGGCATTCTGATCGTCGCGCGCCCCTCGCCGGAAACGATAAACGCCGGTGTTCTGGCGGCGGCTGGCTGCGCGATTTTCTTTGCCCTGACGGCGATTTTCACCAAGCGCCTGACCCGCCACGAAAGCATCGCCTCTATCCTGTTCTGGCTCACCTCCATGCAACTGGTGTTCGGCTTTGCCATGGCAGGCTGGGATGGCGATGTAGCGGTGCCGGATGCTGCCACCCTGCCCTGGCTGGTACTGATTGGCCTTGCTGGCCTTACCGCGCATTTCTGCCTGACCAACGCCCTGTCGCTGGCCCCGGCCACCGTGGTGATGCCGATCGATTTCACCCGTCTGCCCGCCATCGCGATTCTGGCGATGATCCTTTACGGCGAAGAGGTGGTGATCTGGACCCTGCTCGGCGCTGTGGTGATTTTCGCTGCGAACTACATCAACATTCTGGATGCGTCCGGCAGGCTGCGCCCGCGCGGTGCGCGCATCGGCTAGGGCTTTCTGCCCAAACGGCAGATGAAGCCGCAGGAAACGGGTCGCGGCAGCATCCCTTTCGGCGCAGAAAAGCGGCATGACAACACAGCATTCCATATCCCCCCGCGCTTGGGTCGAGCTGAGCCTATTGGCCTGCCTCTGGGGCGCTTCCTTTCTGTCGATCCGCATCACACTCAACGAAGTGCCGGTACTGACCTCGGTATTCTACCGTTGCGCGGGCGGCGCCGTGGTCCTTTGGATTGCGGTACTTCTCCTGCGTCTGCCGCTGCCGCGCGCCCCCCGGGTCTGGAGAAGTTTTCTGGTGATGGGGCTGCTCAACAACGTGATCCCCTTCGTGCTGATGGCCTGGGGACAGCTCCATATCGAAACCGGGCTGACCTCGATCCTGAATGCCACAACGGCAATATTCGGAGTTCTGGTGGCGGCGCTGTTCTTTGCCGATGAAAGGATCACGGCACGGCGAGCCATCGGAGTCGCCTTGGGGTTTCTGGGTGTATCGACGGCCATTGGCCTCAGCAGTGTTGCAGATTTCGATCCGCGGAGCGCGGCGCAGCTGGCAGTTTTGACCGGCACGCTCTCCTACGCGTTTGCAGCGGTCTGGGCAAAACAGCACCTCGCGGGCCTGAAGCCCCAAGTGGCCGCTGCGGGAATGTTGACAGGCTCCGCCCTGATCCTGCTGCCCCTCACGCTGGTTGTGGATGGGGTGCCGCGCCTTGATCTGATGCCAGTCACCTGGCTCGCGATTTTCTACTATGCGGTCTTTGCTACGGCGGGGGCATATCTTCTGTACTACAGGGTGCTGGCGATAGCGGGCAGCGGCAACCTGATGCTGGTGACGCTGATGATCCCGCCCGTTGCCATCCTTCTGGGCGCCGTGGTGCTGGGCGAGGCCCTGCCACCCCATGCCTACCCCGGATTTGCGCTTCTGGCGCTTGGCCTGCTGATCATTCAGGGGCGCATTCCCCTGCCCCGACGCCTTCGGCGGAATTGACCCGGCCGCAGACACTGGCTAGCAAGGCGCCAGGTGATCAAGGATCTGGAATGCCAATGCTTTATTCTTCCGCTCAGGCGTGGCGCGACGCCCCCAGCAAACGCGTGCTGTTCTTTGGCATGTCGGGACTCGGCAAGACCTACATCAGCAACATCCTGCGCGGCGCGGGGGGCTGGTTCCACTACTCGATCGATTACCGCATCGGCACTCGCTACATGGGCGAATACATCGCCGACAACGCCAAGGCCGAGGCGATGAAGGTCCCCTTCCTACGTGATCTGCTGCTGTCAGATTCGATCTACATCGGATCGAATATTACCTTCGACAACCTGACACCGGTCTCCTCCTACCTCGGCAAACCCGGCAGCCCGGCCATGGGGGGCCTCCCGATGAGCGAATACCGTCGCCGTCAGGAACAGTTCCGCCTGGCCGAAATCCACGCCCTGCTGGATACCGAATATTTCATCGACCGGGCCGAGCGGCTTTATGGCTATCCGCATTTCATCTGCGACACTGGTGGATCGATCTGTGAATGGGTGGATGCCGAGGATCCGAATGATCCGGTCCTGACCGAACTGTCCAAACACACGCTGATGGTCTGGATCAAAGGTGACGAGGCCCATACCGAAGAGTTGATTCGCCGCTTTGATCGCGCGCCCAAACCGATGTCCTATCAGCCGGAGTTCCTGAGCAGGGTCTGGGAAGACTATCTTAGTAAAAACAATGTATCAGAGGCAGATGTTGACCCCGATGCCTTCATTCGCTGGACCTATGCGCAGGCGCTGGCGCACCGTCAGCCGCGCTATGAGGCGATGGCGCAGAACTGGGGTGTGACCGTCACCGCTGACCAGATCAGCGCCGTGCGCGACGAGGCCGGTTTCGAGGACTTGATCGCCAGCGCACTTGAGAGTGCCGCCTAGGCAGCTTATCTCTTGCCCTCAGCCCAACACATGAACCGCAAGGACCTGACATGCCTATCAAGATCCCTTCTGACCTGCCCGCCTATGACGTTCTGACGAACGAAGGCGTGATGGTCATGTCGCCGGATCAGGCGGCGCGTCAGGATATCCGCCCGCTGCGCATCGGCCTGCTTAATCTGATGCCGAAGAAGATCCAGACGGAGAACCAGTTCGCCAGGCTGATCGGCGCGACGCCGCTCCAGATCGAACTGTCTCTGATCCGGATGACCGAGCACCAGACCCGCAACACCGCGGCCGAGCATATGGCCGAATTCTATCGCCCCTTTCAGGAGGTGAAGGACGAGCGCTTTGACGGGTTGATCATCACCGGCGCCCCAATCGAACATCTGAATTTCGACAACGTCACCTATTGGGATGAGCTGCGCGAGGTGTTTGAATGGACGCAGACCAATGTGCACTCCACCTTTGGCGTCTGTTGGGGCGGCATGGCGATGATCAACTATTTCCACGGCGTCAAGAAACACATGCTGGATCACAAGGCCTTCGGCTGCTTCCGACATAAGAACCTCGCGCCTGCCTCGCCCTACCTACGCGGGTTTTCAGACGATTGCGTCATTCCCGTCTCGCGCTGGACCGAGATGAAACAGGATGAAATCGACAGCCATCCAGAGCTCATCACCCTTCTGGGAAGTGATGAGGTTGGCCCCTGTCTGGTCGAGGATCCGAACCATCGCGCGCTCTATATCTTCAATCACTTCGAATATGACAGTGATACGCTGAAGCAAGAATACGACCGCGACGTTGCCAATGGCACCGAGATCAACGTGCCGATCAACTACTACCCGGATGATGACCCCAGCCGCACGCCGCAGAACCGCTGGCGCAGCCATGCGCATCTGCTTTATGGCAACTGGATCAACCAAATCTACCAAAGCACGCCCTTCGATCTGAACAACATCGGTCAATAGCGCATTGTTATCGCTTGCCTTTGCCATGGCTGCAGGCGTCGGCATCACCGCCCTGCAAGGATCCCGAAGGGAGGCCCGCGCCAGGGCCAGCCACCCGCCTGAAGGCCGGTTCATTGAGGTGGGTGATGCCCGTGTGCACGCGGTCGAGATGGGCCAGCCGCAGGGCTCGGCGCCAGATCTGGTGCTGATCCACGGCTCCAACGGCAGCACCCGCGATATGAGCTTTCGCCTCGCCCCTGCGTTGGCCGACCGTTTCCGCGTACTGATGTTCGATCGCCCCGGTCTCGGCTATACCGCAGCCCCAAAGGCTGGCAATGCAACGCTGCGGGATCAGGCGGCCCTGCTGCAACAGGCCGCGGCCAGCCTTGGCGCCGAACGTCCCATCGTGCTGGGGCAAAGCTATGGCGGGGCCGTGGCGCTCGCCTGGGCTGTCTACCATCCGGATGATCTCTCGGCGCTGGTCTCGGTCTCTGGCGTATCGCACCCTTGGGATGGCTCGCTCGATCCATTCTACAAAGTGACAGCCTCGCCGCTGGGTAGCCGTCTGGTGGTGCCGCTGATCACTTCCTATGTGCCGGAACGCACCGTGACCCGCGCGCTGGAGGATGTCTTTGCCCCCCAACCAGTGCCAGAAGGATACGCCGAGCATTTTGGTCCCGGACTGACCCTCAGGCGCGGATCGCTCCGGGCCAATGCCCTGCACCGGGCCAACCTTCTGCGCGATATCAAGGCGCAGGCACCGCAGTATGACCGCATCAAGGTACCGGTCGAGCTTGTGCATGGCGACGCCGACACCACCGTTGGGGTTCATCTGCACGCCGCAAGACTGGTCAAAGACGTGCCGCAGGCCCGGCTGACCCTACTCGACGGGATTGGCCACATGCCACACCATGTGGCCACCGGGGATGTGACAGACGCCGTGGACCGCGCCGCCGCCCGCGCCGGGCTTTAGGTAAATCGGAGTCACATTGCACTGCGCAATGCCCTATAAAGAGTTGAGGACAGGAAGGTTTTGCCCATGACATTGCCATTTGACGGCGCCATCAGCCGCTATTTCGAGACCGGCGCGCCTTCTGACATCCGCAAGGCTATCGCCGATGGGGGAAAGAAGGCGATATTGGATTCGGACTATCCGCATGCCGCGCGGATGAAGAAAAAGTCCTATGAGCAATCCATGGACGCGCTGCAGATCGAGCTGGTGAAACTGCAATCCTGGGTCAAAGCCTCTGGCGCCCGTATCGCCGTGCTGTTCGAAGGCCGAGATGCCGCAGGAAAAGGCGGCACAATCAAACGCTTCCGCGAGAACCTTAACCCCCGCAGCGCGCGGGTTGTGGCGCTGCAGAAACCAACCGAGGCTGAGCAGACGCAATGGTATTTTCAGCGCTACATCGACCATTTGCCCTCGGGCGGTGAAATCGTATTTTTCGACCGCAGCTGGTACAATCGCGGCGTCGTCGAAAAGGTCTTTGGCTTTTGCACTGACACGCAGCGCGAGCGCTTCTTCCATCAGGTTACAGGGTTCGAGGAGGCTCTGGTCGAGGACGGCATTCACCTGTTCAAGATCTGGCTGAATGTTGGCCGGGCCGAGCAGCTCGATCGGTTTCTGGCCCGCGAATCCGATCCGCTGAAGCATTGGAAGCTCAGCACCATCGACGTAAAAGGGCTGGAACGCTGGGACGCCTATACCGATGCCATCGGCGAAACCTTCCGCCGCAGCCATACCAAGGTGGCCCCCTGGACCGTCGTCCGCTCGGACGACAAGCGTCGCGCGCGGCTGGCTGCCATCCGTTCGGTCCTACATGGACTGGATTATGACAACAAAAACGCCGAGGCACTCGGGGACGTAGATCCCCTCATCTGTGGCGGACCGGACATCTGGAATGCGTAAACGCGGCTATCATCACGGCAACCTGCGTCAGGCTCTTGTGGAATCTGCGCTGGGTCTGATCGAGGCAAAAGGCCCGACCGGCTTCACACTGTCCGAGGCGGCAAAACAGGCGGGCGTCACCCCGGCGGCAGTCTATCGCCATTTCGAAGGCCGCGAGGATCTGATCGCAGAGGCCGCAAAACAGGGTTTTGCGATGTTCGCCGATCTGATGCAGCACGCCTATGAAAAATATCAGCCCTCGGCCCTAGCGGCATTTGAGGCAACGGGACGGGCCTATCTCGCCTTTGCCCGCAAACATCCCGGCCATTACATCGCGATGTTCGAAAGCGGTATTTCCGTCAACCGTACGCCCGAATTGGCAGATGCCGCTGCCCGCGCACGGCGCATCCTGGAAAAGGCTGCTGCGGATCTGAGCCAGCACATCCCGGCCGAAAAACGCCCGCCCGCAGCGATGTTTTCCGCCCATATCATGGCGCTGAGCCACGGGGTTGTGGAGCTTTATGCCCGCAACACGCCCGGTGCCACCTCGCCCTTCTCGCCCGAGGATCTGCTCGAAAGCGGGATCATGATCTATCTGCGCGGTCTGGGCCTGATTGAACCCGACAAATAGGCACCGCGGCTGCGCCTTTGTACGTAGGTTCCAGGGCGGTCCAATCCCCCGTTTCAGCCACACAGACAAACCACGAAAAAAGGCCGCAGATTTCTCTGCGGCCTTTCTCTGTTCTGCTGTCCAGCGATTAACGCTTGGAGAACTGGAACGAACGACGCGCTTTGCGGCGGCCGAATTTCTTACGTTCAACAACACGGCTGTCACGGGTCAGGAAGCCAGCGGCTTTCAGAGCGCCGCGCAGGGCGGGATCATAAAGCTGCAGAGCTTTGGAGATGCCGTGCTTGACCGCACCGGCCTGACCGGAAAGACCACCGCCTTTGACGGTTGCGTAGACGTCGAACTGGTCTTCGACACCGGCAACGGTGAACGGCTGGCGCAGGATCATCTGCAGCACCGGACGGGCGAAGTATTTGTTCAGCTCTTTGCCGTTCACTTCGACCTTGCCGGAACCCGGCTTGATCCAGACGCGTGCGACTGCGTCTTTCCGCTTACCGGTTGCATAGGCACGGCCCAGCTCGTCACGGACGGGCTCACGGGAAATGGTTTCTTCAGCGACAGCTTCAACGCCTGCAACGGCGCCCAGCTCTTCGAGAGTGTTGATCTGATCAGCCATCGGTCTCAGCTCCGCGTGTTTTTCTTGTTCATGGATTTGACATCCAGAACCTCGGGGGCCTGGGCCTCATGCGGGTGCGCGGCACCAGCATAGATACGCAGGTTGCTCATCTGCTGGCGCGCCAGACGGTTGCCCGGCAGCATGCGCTTCACAGCCTGATAGACAACACGCTCGGGGTGCGCGCCTTCCAGGATCTGTTGCTTGGTGCGGGACTTGATGCCGCCCGGGTGGCCAGTGTGCCAGTAGAAGTGCTCGTCGCGCTTCTTGCCGGTCATCTGTACCTTGTCGGCGTTGATGATGATGACGTTGTCGCCCATGTCCATGTTCGGCGTGAACGACGCTTTGTGCTTACCGCGCAGGCGCATGGCAACGATCGAGGCAAGACGGCCCAGAACAACGCCTTCGGCGTCGATCAGGATCCAGTTCTTCTCGATATCTGCCGGAGTAGCAGAGAAGGTTTTCATGGCAGGTCTATCCTGTTTGTCGTGAAGATGAGCCGGAATACAACTCACCTGAATTCGATGGACGGGGTTTACGGGGATCTCCGCACTGCGTCAACACAGCGAAACAACAATTTTTCACGCAAAATCAGTGTGTTAAAAAATAGGTATTAAAATACCCCACGCCTAGACGCTGATTTGCTCGGGCGGGTTGTCCAAAAGGCTGCGCAAACGCAGCATCGCGTCTTCGAACTTTGCCAAAGAGACCTGCCCATTGATGGTGATGCGCACGGCATTGGGCGCGCGGCCATCCCTCAGGGCGAATTCATCGGCTGACCTGATCTGCACACCTGCGGCTTCTGCCGCGCGAGTAAAGGCCGCGGAGCGCCAGCCTGCTGGCAGTTTCAGCCAGAGGAACGGGACCTCGTCTTTCCATGTCAACTCAAACGCACCAAGGGCATTCACCGCCACACGCACATATTTGGCCATTTCCTTGCGCACCTCTTTGGCCAGCTCCTTGCTGCGCGGGTCCGAAAGCAAGACGCGGATCAGCTCGGCCAGCGGCTGCGACAGGCCAAAAAAGCTGTATTCCGCCGACCGGCGCAGATCCTGTTCGTGGCCTTTGGGCGCGAGGGCAAAACCGACGCGCAGCGCCGGTGTCAAAACCTTGGAGATCGAACAGACGTGCCAGGTGATATCGGGCGCCAGAGCGCGATAGCTGGGCGCACCGGCCTCTCCCATGCGATAGCAATCATCCTCGACGATCTGCAACTCGTGGCGCCGGGCGACCTTGATGATCTCCTCGCGCCGTTTTTGCGGCGTAAACAGACCGGTCGGATTGTGCACCTCGGGGCTGGTACATAAAACCGTCGCGCCCGTCTTGCGGATGGCAAGCTCCAGCGAATCCGGACGAATCCCGTGTTCGTCCATCCCCACCCCGACAACCTTGGCCCGGAGCAGTTCAGACGCACGACGAAAGCCGGCATAAGAAAGATCCTCGACCAACAGCGTGGGCTGCGCGTCCTTCAGGACGGCCTGCAGCACCGTGAGGATGCCGTTCTGACCGCCATGGGTCATGACCACCTGGCTTTCATCCAGCGGCCCCAGCGGCTGATCTGACAGCCACTCCACCACCGCTTCGCGCACCGGGCGGTAGGCGTCACGGGTCGGGTAGTTCAGGAACATCAGCGGATCGGCGCCCGCGACCTTCTTCATCGCCTCCCGGATCGCAGCCACCTGCCCCACATCGGCAAGACGCGGGCTGAACAGGCTGACATGGTTGGGATCGCTTTCCTCCCGAAGGTGCAATTCGCGGGACCAGACATCATCCATGACCATGGTCTGCCGCTCAGCGACAAATGTGCCGCGCCCGACCTCCGCCTGCAGAAGTCCTTCGTCCGTGAGGGTGGAATAGGCCCGCGCCACCGTGCCGGGGGTGATGCCCAGTTGATAGGCCAGATCGCGCACCGGCGGCAACTTTGTACCAACACGCAATGTATCGTTTTCCACCGCCGCGCGGATTGTATCGGCCACCCGTTGATACTTCGGTCCAGGCTTATCACCAAGGCTCGGCGCCCAAATTGTACCCATTACAATGCTTCCTTAGACAGCTGAGTCGGAACTTTGTATCAAATAACCGTACCAACAACACAGGATTGTATCAATACAATAAAGGATCTGACCATGACACAGCACGCGACCCCTGCACATTCCAGCATCACCTTTCTGACCAATCAGCCCACCCTGCCGGTGCTGGCTCAGGTCGCGGTGACGTTCGCGGTTCTGATGACGAAATGGTCCGTCCGACAGCGCAGCCGTAAACAGCTCCGCCACCTGACCCCCGAACAATTGCAAGACATCGGGCTCTCCCGCGAGGATGCCCATTATGAAGCCACTCTTCCGTTCTGGCGCCCCTGATCCCCGGGTACCGGAACCACCTGACGGCCGGGGCCAGTTCCCCGGCCTTTTTTCTTTTCAATCATTTCAAAGCCCCTGGTAAATTTTTCCTTGATCGAATCTGCCATGGGGCCTAGATGCGCCTCACTTTCGGCACCGATCCCAACCCCGGACCCTTATCCGGGGGGGCGCTAAGGGCCGGCTGGATTGTCATCTACTGGAACGAAGGGGAGTGTCATGAAAGACGCCAACCTCTTCCAACTGGGGATCGGTCTGGAGACAGGCGCCCAAGAGGAAGATACCGCCCGCAGTGTACCCGCTGCGATCATCGAAACCGTTGTGGACAGCGACCGCGAAGACCATTTCATCCGCCGCGATGGAAAAGTATTCGCCGGAACCCATCTGATCATCGAAGTCATGAACGGCACGGGCCTTGATTGCGAGACCCGCATTCAGAACGCCTTCCGCAAATGCGTCGAGGTTTGCGGCGCCACGCTGCTGCACATCCACACCCATAAATTCTCGCCGCAAGGCGTGTCGGGCGTGGCCGTGCTGGCCGAAAGCCATATCTCGGTGCACACCTGGCCGGAAATCGGCTATGGCGCCTTTGACGTCTTCATGTGCGGCGATGCCGAACCCTGGCGCGCTGTCGGCGTGCTGAAAGAGGCCTTCTCCACCGACCAGGTGGAGGTCCGGGAACTTCTGCGCGGGGAGGAGCTGATCGCCAAGGAGGTCGCGGCATGAGCGAGACCTGGATCACCGAACGCCTGCACGATCACTACGCGCAATCCCTGCGCGTGGATGAGATGCTCTATGACAGCAAGACCGAGCATCAACGCCTGAAGGTCTTTCAGAACGGTACATTCGGCCGCATCCTGACGCTGGATGACGTGGTGCAGACCACCGAGGGCGACAATTTTATCTACCACGAGATGCTGACCCATGTGCCGATCCTGGCCCATGGGGCCGCAAAACGTGTGCTGATCATCGGCGGCGGCGATGGCGGCATGGCCCGCGAGGCGCTGCGCCACGCCTCGGTCGAACATGTCACCATGGTCGAGATCGACGCCGGTGTGGTGGATTTCTCAAAGGAATACCTGCCGATGCTGAGCCAGGGCGCCTTTGACGATCCGCGGCTCAATCTGGTGATCAACGATGGCGCGGCCTTCATGCGTGAAACAGATCAGAAATTCGACGTGATCGTGGTCGATTCCACCGATCCGATCGGCCCGGGCGAGGTGCTGTTCACCAATACCTTTTACGGCCACGCCGCCCGTGCGCTGACCGATGACGGTATCATCGTCACCCAGAACGGCGTGCCTTTCATGCAAGGGGACGAGCTGACCGGCACCATGCGCGCCTTCAAGACACTGTTTGCCGATCACAGCTGCTATCTGGCGACGATCCCGACCTATGCGGGTGGTCCGATGGCCTTTGGCTGGGGCAGCCACTCCAAATCCGCGCGCAGCGTGTCGCTGGCGGATCTGGAAAAACGCTTTGCCGCTGCCGGGATTGAAACCGATTACTACACGCCCGAGGTGCACAAGGCGGCTTTCGCCCTGCCCGGCTATGTGAAGAAACTCTTCCCATAAGACCTGCGCCGTGCGCTGGATCTGCTGAAACAAAACGGGGGCCAAGGCCCCCGTTTTCATTTAGTGCTGTTTGGGAATGTTCCGAACCTCAGGCGTCCGGTTCCTGGTAGACGCCCTGCTCTTTCAGCGCGTCCACGACTTCCTTGGGCATGTAGGTCTCGTCATGTTTCGCCAGAATTTCAGAGGCCTCGAACACACCGTTGACGTAACGGCCTGTGCCGACCATGCCTTGATTTTCCTCGAACAGGTCCGGCAGCACACCCGCGTAAGTCACTGGCACGGTCGCGCCGCCATCGGTCACAGAGAACCGCACGGTTTCGCCCTGACCGCGCACTAGACTGCCATCTTCGACCAGACCGCCAATACGGAAAACCTCTGTCGGCACCGGCGGCTCGGCCATCACCTGACTAGGCGAACGGAAGTAGTTGATCCCATCCCGCATCGCATAGCCGATCAAAGCCGTCGACACGATCAAGGCAACGGTCGCCAATGCGATCACCTGAATGCGGCGCTTCTTTTTGAGGTTTTTCATATCGTTACCGTCCTGTGCTCGTCCGGGTCTGGCGCCCTAGGGGAACAGCGGCGCCATCATCAGACCCGCAGTTTCGTCTTCACCTAACATCAGATTGGCGTTCTGCAAGGCCTGTCCGCTGCTACCTTTTGTCAGGTTATCCAGCGCCGCAATGACAATGGCCCGCCCTTCGATCCGGTCAGCGGTCACGCCGATATGACAGAAGTTGGAGCCGCGCACGTGGTGGGTGCTGGGCGCGGTGCCAAAGGGCAGAACCTCGACAAAGGGTTCATCGGCATAGGCCGAAAGGAATGCCGCATGGATCGCCTCGGCGTCGCCTTTGACATAGGTCGTCGCCAGAATACCCCGGTTAACGGGCAGCAGATGCGGGGTGAACTGCACCTTCACGGGACGCCCGGCCAGTTTCGAGAATTCCTGATCGAATTCACCCAGATGCCGGTGGGTGCCGCCGATGGCGTAGGCGTTGTAACCTTCGCTCAGCTCCGCGTGCAAAAGGTTTTCCTTCAGCGCCCGGCCCGCGCCGGAAACGGCGCATTTCAGATCGAGGATGATTTCATCCAGATCAATCAGGCCCGAGGTGATCAGCGGCCGCAGCGCAAACTGCCCGGTCGCCGCGTTGCAGCCGGTACCCGCCACCAGCCGCGCGCCCCGGATCTCATCCCGGTAGAATTCGGTGAGGCCATAAACCGCCTCTTCCTGTTGCTCCAGCGCAGCATGGGGGTTGCCGTACCATTTCTCGTATTCCGCCGGGTCGCGCAGCCGGAAATCCGCCGACAGATCGACGATCTTCAGATCCTTCGGCAGGGCTGCGATCACTTCCTGGCTGGTTTTATGCGGCAGGGCGCAGAAACACAGGTCGATCTTGGAAAAGTCGATCTCGCTGATCTTGCACAGGGTCGGCAGGTCCAGATGCCGCAGGTGCGGAAACACCTCGGCCATGGACAGCCCCGCCTTGCGCTCTGCTGCGAGCGCCGCGATTTCAATGCTCGGGTGCTGGGAAATCAGCCGCACCAGTTCCGCGCCGGTGTAACCGCTGGCGCCAAGGATAGCCACTTTGTGGGTCATGTCAGACCTCGTCTTTTGAATTTACGTGATTTGTACCGCAGCAACAGGCGGTGGGAATAGGGAAAACTGCCGCAGCTGACAGGCGATCCGCCCGAGGGACGACAGAAAGCCGTCCCCGTGGAAGCGCCGGATCAGGCCGCTTCAAAGGTGATTTGTCGTCGCAAGAACTGGGTCGCATGGGTACTGACCCGCGCCGGATCGCCAGTGGTGTAGAACCCTGCCTTGCCGGAGCCGTACATATCCGGGTGCCGCTCAAGGTAATCAGCCAGACTGTCGGCGACCAGATCGCCCTGGCTGAACACTTTGACCTGTGGGCCAAGCGCCTCCTGAAAGGTCTTTTCCATCAGCGGATAATGGGTGCAGCCCAGAATGGCCGCCTCGGGATGCGGCATCTTGCGCAAGAGCGCATCCACATGGCTGCGCACCAGCGCCTCAGCCAGGATCATGTCGCCTTCTTCGATGGCATCGACAACACCGCCACAGGCCTGCGCTTCCACATCGACACCGATGGCGCGAAAAGCCAGTTCCCGCTGAAACGCCCGGCTGGATACGGTCGCGGGCGTTGCGAACAGCGCCACATGCTTCACCGCAACCTCGCGCGGCGGCGAATTATCGCCCCACTGGCGCTCGGTCAGTGCTTCGATCAGCGGCACAAAGACGCCAAGCACGCGCTTGCCCTTGGGCAGCCCGCCCTCCTGCATGCGTCGCAGCGCCGCCGCCGAAGCGGTGTTACAGGCGAGGATCACCAGATCACAGCCCTTGTCCCACATGTCTTCCACGGCCGCCTTGGTCAGCTGATAGACATCCTCGGCATCGCGCACGCCATAGGGGGCGTGAGCACTGTCGCCGTAATAGATAAGGTCAACCTCCGGCAGACGCCGCTGCACAGCGTCGAGCACGGTCAGACCGCCCAGACCAGAATCAAAAATGCCTACTGCCATGTTCTTCTTTCGCGGATGCCACGTTCAGGCGCGATGTTTCTCTTCAAACTCGAACCCGCGCAAGCCCGGATCGAGAGGAGTCGGAGACAGCTCATACGTCGCTTTGCGCAGGAAATCCATCATTCCTTTGGCATCCCCGGTCAAAGGGTCAAGTTTGTCGCGCCCGATCGCCTCCCCGATCACCACCCGCACTGGTGTATCGACCCGCTTGTGAAACTCCTTGATCAAGAGCCCCATGCGCAACGTAGCGTGCAGATGGCTGGCGATCTGAAACAAGCGCGAAGTGTGGCCGTCAAAATAGACCGGCACCACAACCGCATCGGATTTGGCAATCATCCGCGCGGTAAAGCTGCGCCAGCCCGGATCCATCGGCCGGGCAAAGGGCGTTGCTCCCGTGGAAACCGTGCCGCCCGGAAAGATCCCGATGGCCCCGCCCTGCCCCAGATAGCCGAGCGCCGTTTTGCGGGTCTCAAGATTGGTGCGCAGCGCCTCCTTTGTTTCGGCAAAATCAATCGGCAGGATGACGCGGTTCAGATCTTCCGCCTTGCCAAACACCTGATGCGCCAGAATACGGAAATCCCCGCGGGTTTCGGCCAGGATATGCCCCATCATCAGCCCATCAAGGATCCCGTAAGGATGATTGGCGATCAGCACGACCGGCTTGTCGCGCGGGATATTGGACAGCGCGCCGCCGATGATCTCCAGCGACAGACCATAGCGTTCGGCGATGACGCTCCAGAAACTGCGCCCACCCGCGACTTCCTGTTCATACCCCCGAGCGCGCCGGATCAGCTTCAGACGGCCCGTGGTATTCTCCATCATTCGGATCACCAGACGCCCCGAACGAGTCTGCGCCGAATGCGCGTAAGAGATCTCCCGCGCGATCTGGCGCGCGCTGGACCGGATTTTTCCAGGACGGGATTTTCTTGATTGGGTATTGCCGGACAGTTGCTGCATCTCGGACATGGGCTGGGTCTTTCTGGACGGAATCACCAAGGTGACCGGTTAGGCATAACAGCATCTCAGATCCCCGTAACAGACACATGACCGGTCTACGGCAGGATCCCGCGCCCTGCCCCAGAACGCAGCAGCGCCGCGCAGATGCGCGGCGCCGGGCCCAACGGGCAAGAGGCAGCCGTCCGGCTGTCATCTGCCGGGCGGGAGAACACCCCTGCGGCTTATTCGGCCGCTTTCTTCATCGGAGCACCGCCCTGACGCAGAACCGCCAGCAGTTCTTCGCGTCGTTTCGCCGCCTTCTGCTCGCTTTCCATCTTCACCGGACCAAAGCCACGGATCTGCAGCGGCAGTTCGGCCAGAGCGACCAGCGGGTCCATGATCTCAGGCGAGGCTTTAGCCAGCCATTCCTTCATGTCGCGCTCGTATTGCTTGATCAGCGCCCGCTCCATCTTGCGCTCGGCGGTATAGCCAAAGATATCGAGCGGCGTGCCGCGCAGACCTTTGAACTTCGCCAGCAGCTTCAGACCGCGCTCCATGCTTGGGCCGAAACGGCGCTTTTTCGGGCGTCCGTTGGCGTCGACCCCGCCCAGGATCGGCGGCGCCAGATTGTAAGAGATCTTCAGATCACCCTCAAACTGCGCCTCGGCCTTTTCGCGGCTGCTCAACAACAGACGCGCCACCTCGTATTCGTCCTTATAGGCCAGCAGCTTGTGATAGCCCTTGGCGACGGCTTCCTTCAGGCGTGGATCGTCGATGCCATCCAGCAGCTTCATATAGCGTTTGGCCAGCCCCTTGCCCTGAAAGGCGATCAGATGATCCTGCCGGTAGGCGATCTTTTCATCCAGCGTCTTGGGCAGTTCCACCACGTTGGCGGGTTTGATGAGCTTGGCCACCTCTTCGGGGTGTAGCACAGCCCAGCGACCGATTTCAAAGGCACGCAGGTTCTTTTCCACCGCAGCGCCGTTCAGCTCGATCGCCTGAGTGATTGCCTCAAGGCTGACCGGGATCAGACCGCGCTGGAAGGCACCACCGAAGACCATCATGTTGGAGAAGATCGAATCCCCCATGGTGGCCTGCGCCAGCTGCGAGGCGTCGAACATGTCGAGCCGCTCGCGCAGGCGTGCCTCCAGTGCCACCTCTAGCCGGTCGGTGGGCAGCTGGAAGTTGGTGTCGCGAGTGAAATCGCCGGTGATGATCTCGTGGCTATTCACCACGCCGCCGGTCTGACCTGTGCGCATCAACCCGATAGTCTTGGCGCCCGCACTCACCACCAGATCACCGCCGATCAGCGCGTGCGCCTCCCCGGTGGCGACGCGGATGGCGCTGATGTCATCAGGCGTTTCGGCAATGCGGCAGTGGATATGCACCGCGCCTCCCTTTTGTGCGAGGCCTGCCATCTCCATCATGCCGGCACCTTTGCCGTCGATCTGCGCCGCCTGCGCCAGCACCGCGCCGATGGTCACAACACCGGTGCCGCCGACGCCGGTGATCACCACGTTGTGGGTGCCGTCGATCTTGGGCAGGTCGGGCATCGGCAGATCGGGCAGCTTCAGCTCGGCCGTGGCTTCCTTACGGATCTTGGCGCCTTCGATGGTCAGGAATGAGGGGCAAAAGCCGTTGAGGCAGGAGAAGTCCTTGTTACAGGAGGACTGATCAATCGCCCGCTTGCGGCCCAGTTCGGTTTCCTTGGGTACGATAGAGACGCAGTTGGACTGCACCCCGCAATCGCCGCAGCCTTCGCAGACGTCCGAGTTGATAAAGACGCGCTGATCGGGATCCGGGAACAGGCCCCGCTTGCGGCGGCGGCGTTTTTCGGCGGCGCAGGTCTGGACATAGATGATGGCAGAGACGCCCTCGACCTCTTCCATGTTCCTTTGCACATTCATCAGCTCGGCCCGTTCGTGGGTGGGAACTCCGGCCGGGAACTGCTTGAAATCGATCTCTTCTTTCTCGTCATAAACGATAGCGAGATGCTCCACCCCCATCGCCTTCAGCTCATGCGCGATGCGATAGGCACTGAGGCCGCCCTCGTTGCCCTGACCGCCGGTCATGGCCACCGCATCGTTATAGAGGATCTTGTAGGTGATATTGGTGCCTTCGGCGAGCGCCGCGCGGATCGCCTGCACGCCGGAGTGATTATAGGTGCCATCGCCAAGGTTCTGGAACACATGCTTGCGCTTTGAAAACGGCGCTTCGCCGATCCAGTTGGCGCCTTCGCCGCCCATATGGGTAAAGCCCATGGTCTCGCGGTCCATCCACTGCACCATGAA
Organism: Pseudophaeobacter sp. 1A16562; assembly: GCF_041008785.1. Lineage (NCBI taxonomy): Bacteria > Pseudomonadati > Pseudomonadota > Alphaproteobacteria > Rhodobacterales > Roseobacteraceae > Pseudophaeobacter > Pseudophaeobacter sp. 1A16562. The sequence continues at coordinate 118,959 of NZ_JAXGFT010000014.1, forward strand.
GTGGCAGCCAATCCCGGCATAGGCCCGGCTGCCCTCGGGGATCTTGGTCGAGGAGTTGTGCGGACAGCCCGAGCAAAAATACGGCAGGCGCGCGGCGATTTCTTCGGCGTTGTCGGCGCGGCGCGCCTCGTCCAGGCTGGCCAGCCCGGCGCGGATTGCTTCGGTGTCGCGGCCCTCTTCGATCAGAATCTCGCCCAGCTTCTCGGCGATCATGATGGGGTCGAGCGCATAGCGCGTCGGGAAGAGTTCCGGCCCGTGCATGGAGCCAGCTCCGCCGCCCTTGTGCCAGCCGTAAACCCGGCGACCACGTCGGTCGTCAAAGATCGCCTCCTTGATCTGCACCTCGATCAGCTTGCGCTTTTCCTCAACCACGACGATCAGATCCAGACCTTCGGCCCAGTCGTGGAAGCCCTTCATGTCCAGCGGCCAGACCTGACCGACCTTGTATGTGGTGATGCCCAGACGTTCGGCCATGGCCTCGTCGATATTCAACAGAGACATGGCATGGACCAGATCCAGCCAGTTCTTGCCCGCGGCCACGAAACCGATCTTGGCACCGGATTTGCCCCAGATGCGTTTGTCCATCTTGTTGGCGTGGCTGAATGCCTCGGCAGCAAAGCGTTTTTGGTCGATGATCCGGTCTTCCTGCTGGAAACGATCATCCACCAAGCGGATATTCAGCCCATCCTGCGGCATGGCGAAATCGGGGGTAACCAGTTTCACCCGATCCGGGCTCGCATCCACGACCGAGGTTACCTCGATGGTGTCCTTCATCGTCTTGAGGCCGACCCAGAGACCGGAAAACCGGCTGAGCGCGTAGCCATAAAGCCCGAAATCCAGGATTTCTTGCACACCAGCGGGGCTGAGGATCGGGAGGTAGGCATCCATCAGCGCCCATTCGGACTGGTGCAGCACGGTGGAGCTTTCGCCGGTGTGGTCGTCGCCCATCGCCACCAGCACGCCGCCGTTTTTGGAGCTGCCTGCCATATTGGCGTGGCGGAAGGCATCGCCGGCGCGGTCAACGCCCGGCCCCTTGCCATACCAAAGACCGAATACGCCATCGTATTTGCCCTCACCGCGGATTTCGGCCTGTTGCGCGCCCCATAGGGCGGTGACGGCCAGATCCTCGTTCAAACCGTACTGAAAGGTGACATCGGCCTCTTTTAGCTGCTTTTCGGCCCGGCTCATCTGCATGTCGACAGCGCCAAGCGGCGATCCGCGATAGCCGGTAACAAGCCCAGCAGTGTTGAGACCGGCAGCCGTGTCCCGCGCCTTCTGCATCAGCATCAGGCGCACAAGCGCCTGCGTGCCGTTCAGCATGACGGGCGATTTGCTCAGATCATATTTGTCATTCAACGAGATCTTTTGCGTGCTCATCCGGTCCTCCCAACCACAACTGGCTTGCAATAATTTCCATCGATATTAGGTCACAAATACTGACCTGTATACCCACTGTTGTCAATATCCCCCTCCGGAAGCGCGCTTCTGCATTCGGAAATTGATCCAAGTGTCAGGTTTCATATAGGCTGATATGGGCACAACGAAAGTAACGGATATGGACTGGGACAAGCTTAGAATTTTTCACGCCGTGGCAGATGTCGGCAGCCTGACCCACGCCGGGGACAAGCTTAACCTGTCGCAATCCGCGGTCAGCCGCCAGATTCGTGCGCTTGAGGAAAGCCTGAACGCGACGTTATTTCACCGTCACGCGCGCGGTCTGATCCTAACCGAACAGGGTGAGCTGCTGTTTGACGCGACCAAATCCATGTCCAAACGGCTCGAAGCGGCTTCGGCCCGGATCCGCGACAGCGAAGACGAAGTGTTCGGCGAATTACGCGTCACCACGACATTCGGATTTGGCACACTGTGGCTGGCGCCCAGGCTGACGAAGCTCTTTGAACAATATCCCAATCTGAAAATCGACCTGATGCTGGAAGAGCGGGTTCTGGACTTGCCCATGCGCGAAGCCGACGTTGCGATCCGGATGAAAGAGCCGAGCCAGGCGGACCTGGTGCGCAAGCGACTGATGACGGTTCAGATGCGACTTTATGCGTCTCGCGCATATCTGGACCGCAACGGCACGCCGCAGACCGCCGAAGATATCAAGAACCACCGTCTGATCTGCCAGAACCAGAATTCGGCACAGGTCGGTTCTGCCGCTGTGCTGGTCCAGAAGCTGATCACCCACGGTCCCGGCTCGATGCTGTCGGTCAACAACTACTTCGGGGTCCTGCAGGGCGTGCTGCACGATCTGGGAATCGGCATCCTGCCTGACTATGTCACCGAGGATTTCCCCGATCTGGTACAGGTTCTGCCGCATGAGGACACCAGTGGTGTGCCTGTCTACCTGGCCTATCCGGAAGAATTGCGTCACTCGCAGCGGGTGTCAGCTTTCCGCGATTTCGTGCAAACCGAGATCATGGCACACCGCAAACATATGAAAGAGATGGGGAAACTCTGACCTTAGGTCAGTGGGCGTTAAGCTATGCATAACATGCATACCAGAAATGACGCAATTTGAGACGGAAAATTCTTGAAGCAGAGAAGCTCTATCCCTAAATGACCCTCATGAAGACGGCGCCAAGGCGCACTTCATACCTCCCTGTTGGACTTCGGCCGAGCTTAGTGCTCGGCCTTTTTTTTAGCCATTTGGTCCAGCTCCTGAGGCTTTCAATCAGGTCACACGCCACTCGGAAGCGCCGGACACATTCAACGTCTCGCATCCACACCGGCAGCTGCAACCCTTTCCCCGGTGATCATTGCCCAGTTTTCTGACATGCACGGATAATGACGGCATTTTCCGGCCCCCAATGACGGTCTGCACATTTTTTATGCAATTCGAGCATGGCACCCCTCCTAAAGCCTGACCTTCTCACAGCGACGAAACGCCCCTGCCTTCAATGATACATACGCTTTGCCCTTCCCCCGTGCGCTTCCTTGCCCTAAAAGGCGCGCAACCGCAGCCACTGGGGATAAGACACGGATGCAGGAACCAGCAATCACGCCCGAACTGATTGAAAACCACGGACTGAACTCCGAGGAATATCAACTGATCCTCGAAATCATCGGACGGGAACCCACCTTTACCGAGCTGGGCATCTTCTCGGCGATGTGGAACGAGCACTGCTCTTACAAGTCGTCCAAGAAATGGCTCCGGACGCTGCCCACCGAGGGGCCCCAGGTCATCTGCGGCCCGGGTGAAAATGCCGGTATCGTCGATATCGGCGATGGCGATGCGGTGGTCTTCAAGATGGAAAGCCACAACCACCCCTCGTACATCGAACCCTATCAGGGTGCGGCAACCGGGGTTGGCGGCATCCTGCGGGACGTCTTTACCATGGGCGCGCGGCCAATCGCCTCGATGAACTCGCTGTCCTTTGGTGAGCCGTCCCACCCCAAGACCCGGCAGTTGGTCAACGGTGTGGTCGAAGGCATCGGCGGCTACGGCAACTGTTTCGGTGTGCCCTGCGCAGGCGGCGAGGTCCGCTTCCACTCTGCCTACAACGGCAACTGCTTGGTGAATGCATTCGCTGCGGGTCTCGCAAAGACCGACAGCATCTTCTACTCCGCTGCATCCGGCGTCGGCATGCCGGTGGTGTATCTGGGCGCTAAGACCGGACGTGATGGCGTCGGCGGCGCCACCATGGCCTCGGCCGAATTCGACGACACCATCGAGGAAAAACGCCCCACCGTTCAGGTTGGCGACCCCTTCACCGAAAAACGCCTGATGGAAGCAACGCTGGAGCTGATGCAGACCGGCGCGGTGATCTCGATCCAGGACATGGGTGCGGCCGGCCTCACTTGTTCGGCGGTGGAAATGGGCGACAAGGGTGAGCTTGGCATCAAGCTGAACCTCGAAGACGTCCCCCAACGCGAAGAAGGCATGACCGCCTATGAAATGATGCTGTCGGAATCTCAGGAGCGGATGCTGATGGTGCTGAAGCCCGAGAAAGAGGCTGAAGCCAAGGCAGTGTTCGAAAAATGGGACCTCGATTTCGCCATCGTCGGCGAAACAATCGCCGAGGACCGTTTCCTGATCCAGCACAACAACGTGGTGATGGCCGACCTGCCGCTGTCGAAACTGGCGTCCTCGGCGCCCGAATACGACCGGCCCTGGGTCGAAACGCCCGCCGCAGAACCGCTGGCCGATGCGGATGTGCCCACTATCGATCCGATCGACGGCCTGAAGGCGCTGATCGCCTCACCGAACTACGCAGGCAAACAGTGGGTCTATGAACAGTACGACACCACCGTGATGGGCGACACCGCCCGCCGCCCCGGCGCGGGCTCCGGCATCGTCCGGGTGCATGGCACCGGCAAACAGTTGGCCTTTACCAGCGATGTGACGCCGCGCTACGTCAAAGCGAACCCCTTTGAGGGTGGCAAACAGGCGGTAGCCGAGGCTTATCGTAACCTCTCTGCCGTGGGCGCCCTGCCTCTGGCGACGACCGACAACCTCAACTTCGGCAACCCGGAAAAGCCCGAGATCATGGGCCAATTCGTCGGCGCCATCAAAGGCATCGGCGAAGCTGTTGCTGCGCTAAACATGCCGATCGTTTCGGGCAACGTCTCGCTTTATAACGAGACCGACGGACAGGGCATCCTGCCCACCCCAACCATCGGTGCCGTGGGTCTGATCGCCGAGGGCGAAGAGGCGATCACCGGTGAAGTGCGCGAAGGCCATATCGCCCTGCTGATCGGTGAAACCACTGGCCACCTGGGTCAGTCGGCCCTTCTGGCGGAAGTCTTCAACCGCGAGGACGGAGATGCGCCGACGGTGGATCTGGAAGCGGAAAAGCGTAACGGCGAATTCATCCGCGCCAACCGCGAGCTGATCAAGGCCTGCACCGATCTGGCGGATGGCGGTCTGGCGCTGGCGGCCTTTGAACTGGCCGAGGGCGCTGGCGTTGGCGTGCAGATCGATGCCGGTGACACCCCGACCCTGTTTGGCGAAGATCAGGCCCGTTATCTGGTCGCCTGCAACTTTGATCAGGCCGAAGGTCTGATGCTGGCAGCCGGTCAGGCCGGTGTCAGCGTCACCACCGTGGGCCGTTTCACCGGTGACACGATAAAAATCGGTGGCAGCGAAGCGCCGCTGGAAGAGCTGTCGCAGATTTTCCGCAGCAGCTTTGCCGAGGCCGTCGCCTGATATCAAACACAAACGGGCGCCCTCCCGCGCCCGCAGGTGCCCTTGCCTATGGCAAGCCCCCCTTTACGGCCTTGGGGCCGGCGCCCGCCCCCCCCCCCCGCCCCGGCCCCCCCCCCCCCCCGGCGGGTGACACAACGCGGGGGCGCGGGGC
>NZ_JAXGFT010000015.1:0-117576 GCF_041008785.1 Pseudophaeobacter sp. 1A16562
TGGGCGAGAGCGCCACGGTGGAGATCCTCTACGAGATCTCCGACGGCAATGGCGGCAGCAGCACGGCCCTGGCGGTGGTGACGGTGACCGGCAGCAACGACGGCCCGGTGGCCGTGGCGGATAGTTTTGCAACCGATCGTGGCCAGAGTATTTCCGGTAACCTCTTAGTGGACAACGGGTCTGGCCCCGACAGCGACGTGGACGGTGATCCCTTGGAAGTGACGGCTGGCAGTTTCGTTACGGCGCAGGGAGGCACCGTGGAGATCCAGTCCGACGGCAGTTTCGTCTATACACCCAGCGCGTTTTTCGCAGGTGAGGACAGCTTCGAATACACCCTGTCAGATGGATACGGTGGCACGGACACTGGCAATGCGACGATTACGGTCGCGGCGCTGGAAGGGGATACGGCAGGGACGGACGGGGCCGATCTGATGGTCTTCGGGAATGGCACGCAGGTGCTTCTTGGACTGGCGGGAGATGATACGATCTCCAGTGGCAATGCCGAGGACACGCTTGCCGGAGGCGGTGGAAACGACATCCTGTCCGGCGGGAACGGCGACGACCTGATGTTCGGTGACAGTGGCAACGACATCCTTACAGGAGGGCGTGGGGAAGACACGCTTTCGGGAGGCAGCGGAGCAGACCAGTTCGTTTTCGGGAAATCCGGTGGTTTCGATGTGGTTACTGATTTCGAACTGGGGGTGGATCAACTGGTCGTGGAGGCAAGCCTCAAGGCGGATGGCTTCGGCGATCTGAAGATGTCTCAGCAGGACGACGGCGTGGTCATCAACATGGGCGGAGCGCAGGTTCTGCTCCTGAATGTCACGATAGAAGACCTTGGCGCGGACGATTTCCTGTTCTTGTGAGGAGTAGGATGCCAAGGGTTTTCGGTTTGCAGGAGGATAGATCTGGCAGAGGCTTTCCGGTCGCCGCGGACAACACTTGCAGTCCTGTCACCTTTTGAATGACGGCTGCCGGGGAATTCTGGCCGAAGGCTTGGACTGGCGGATGGGGTGTCCGGCGCTGGCTCGCTCCCTACACTCAAGTAGCGCCGGAAGGCCAAGCCGTCGGGTCTGGTTCAGGGGTATAATAATTGCGAAGGGCTTACACCGCTGTTGGGGTTCGTATGGGAGCGGGTCGGCGCAGCCACCGACCCGTGGTTTCAGATATCAACGCCCTCCGAGTTTGCGAGGGCATCTTCCAGGTCCATGCCAAGGTATCAGACCGTGCTGTCCAACGAGGATCGTGGCCGAGAAGCAAAGGAACGGCCCGCCGGTTGCGCGTCTTGCGGCAGATCTGCGCCACTTTCGTCCGCCGCATCAATGCATGCCAAACAACGAGGAAACCAGCCCGATGGACGAGACCCGGTCACGCACGAGCCGGACCAACCGACTCGTCGAGATGTGAAGACGCTCATGAAATCGACCAGGCCAGAGGTGCTCGGATCCGATCATGAGAGGCTCTACCATCCATCGCGCTGATCGCCGCATGCACTCTGTGAACTCGAAGCGGAGCGGTCGACCCGTCTTGCTCTAGATGATCGAAGTGCGTTCCTCGACATGCTTCGGCAAAAGGGGACCTTTATGAACGGCACTGCGCCCCTTTTTCCAGGCAGGGCAGCAGGCGCGGATGGCGGGAAGGTTTGCTTTAGGCATGGCAGTTCCTCCGATCCACCACGCCCTGCGCATCGCCAACGTCATTCTGGCGCACGACCGCATCACAGATTGGCTTGCCTTGGATTCCGAAGCCCGCTTTTGTATCGGGACAGAGGATCTTTCGCGCGTACAGAGAAGGTCCGCTTCCCGCCCTCAATGACCGTCAGACCATGCCCACCGCCCTACCGGTGAATTGGCTTTTTGCCACCCTCCTCCTTCAGCATCGCTTCCATGTCTTCTAAGCCATCTACAGCAGAGCGCATCTGCGCCTCATCATCCACGCCCACTGTCTCGGCATCCGCAACCTGGCCCCAAAAATCCATCTCCATCTGTCGCTGTTCCTCGGCGATAACGGCTTGAACGACAGGCGCGGTCTTTTTGGCCAAGGCGTCGGTTCGCCCTGACGTTTGACTGCCCGCTTCTTGGCGTGTGGTCTCCACTACGACGTCAGACCCACCTGGTACGCTCGCAGGCGGTGTCATCGGCATCGCGCGCACACTCAGCGGCAGCGGGCCCTGCAACCCACCTCCCCCCGGCTCCGGAAAAGGCAGCTCGCCCGTTTGTGCCGCGTGGATCGCCTTGAACAGCCGGTCGTCAAAATACTGAATCCGCTTCGCCCGGACCGGCATCTGGGCATCGATGACCATGACGATTTCGTCAAGCGGCAGGCGGCGCGCCTCATCCTCGGGCAGGAGAGAGCTTTCTTCAGTCCGTGTGGATTGGCTGCGCCCTTCAAAGGGGTTTTTGCCGATGGACTGGGATCGCGTGATAACGGTCTTCGTGGTCTTGCCAACCGCCTTGCTCAGCTCTTCGACGGTTTTCTCATCGGAGGGCGTCAGGTAGAGCTTCACACCGGCATTGCCTTGCAGGGCGCGGCGGGTGTTCTCGCCGTAGATTTCATCGAGGGCGGGAATGGTTTGGGTGACCACGGCCAGGTGGCCGCGATAGGTCCGCAGGGTCTCGATGCTCTCGACCACGATGGGCATCTTGCCGAGACGGTTGAACTCGTCGAGCATGATCATCACTGGCCACGGCTCGTCTGGCCCGGGATCCTTTTCCTGCATGGCCGAGAGCAGGTCGGAGAAAAACAGCCTGATCAGCGGCGCGAGGGGTTTCACCATCAGCGGCTGGACCACGAGATAGACCGAAAAGGGTTTCTTGCGGATCGTCCGGAAATCAAAGTCCGAGACTGTCGTCGCTTCATCGATGGCCGGGTTCTGCCATTGGTCGAGCCCCGATGTCATCAGGAGCGAGACATAGGAGGTCAGCGTATCGTTGTTGGTTGAGGCCAGCCGCGTGAAGATCAACTTGGCGGCCCTGTTATCGACCTCATGGCCGCGCGCGAAATACTCCTTCTGCTTGTTCCCGCCCGAGGCCGCGATGCGGTAGATCTCGCCCAAGGTGGGGCGCTTGCGCTGGAAGGCCAGCAGGCCTGCCGCCACGAAGAGATCGATCCCGCCCTTGAGCAGCCCCTGCACCCGGTCATTGTCGCTTTGCAGAAAAAGCGTCGCCAGGAGCTGCAGTTCCATCTGCTGGCGCGCGGGATCTTTCAGTTCGAAGATGCGCAAGAGCGGGTTGTAGCGATGCGTGCGCTTGCCCTCCCAATCCGCCGGAGCAAAGCGATAGACCTTGTCGCACTGGGCGGCGCGGTGGCGCGCCGTGGCCTCGAAACATTCCCCCTTCACATCGAGCGTCACGGCAGAGCCCTGCCAGGTCAGCAAGTTTGGAATGACGAAACCCGTGGTCTTGCCGCGGCCCGTGGGCGCCACGATCAGCGCGTGCGGGAAGACTTTTGAGCAGACGTATTTCGCGCGGGATTTTGGAGTCCCGAGCTTACCAAGAATGAACCCGGTCCCGGGAGCGCCGAAAAACCCGTTGGCCTTCATCTCGCGCGCAGACTGCCAATGGGTCTGGCCAAAGCGTGTGAGGGTCGAGCCCGACAGGGCAAGGCTCAGCATCAGGCCGGCAGCGGCGAAGCTGCCGATGATCAGGTGGATGAGTTGCGCGTCCTCCGGGCGGCGATCGAGGATCGCCAGATAGTTCTGCGCGATATAAGCAAAGTCGATCTCCGCCCCGAAGCCGAGATCCTGGTAGCTCAGAACCGCCGAGGCGATGGTATATCCCATGGCCCCGGTCACCAGCGTGACGAGCAAGATCCCAGTTGCGATCCGCGCTTTTCCCATGGCGTCGCTCAATGGATCTGCCCCCGTTCGGTCTCACCATCCACGTCTGTCGCGCGGTGTTTTTCGTATTCGGCGTCGGCGAGTTCATCGACCACCTGGCGCAGAGCTTCCGTATTAGCTGTCGCGGCATCGGATTGCAGATAGACCTTGGCGACATAGAGCCGGTCGAGGCGGTCCCCGAGAACTTGTTCCAGCGCATCGGCATCGCCGGATGTGAGGCGGCCCAACTGGCGGTCATCCAGCACCCGCGCGATCTCGGTTCGGAAAGCGTCCCTCTCGTCTTCGGTCTCGAAGGCTGCGGACAACTCCCCCGCCCGCTCATGAGTCAGCACACGGTCCAGTTCCGGCGTCTGGAGAACCTGCACCTCCCGCTGGGACAGGCGGGCGTCCTGAACATGGGCATAGGTCTCTCCGAGACCTTCGGCCAGCTGCTCTGGCATATCCGGATAACGCGCCTGCAAGTCCCGCGTGACGGCCACAGAGATCGGTGTGCGGCTATGAGCACCAAGGCGCGCAGCCTCAATCTCACGACCAATGCGGTCAGCCAGCGTCTGATCGACAATCCTGGCGCGGCCTTCCTCATCCATACGGATGACATCGGCCGGGCTCTGAAGAAGGTCCGGATGCTCCTGCAGGTAGGCGCGCTGCTCGGCCTCGAGGCGCTCCACGGCGCGGGTTTCGACTAAGGCCTCACCCCGCTCGCTAATGGACGTCTCCAACCGCACAACCTTGGCAGCCTCTTCAATTCTGTCTTTGGTGAGATGGACCCGCGCCGCGTGGGCCTCATCAATCACGCCATCGTGGCGCAGCACCGCCTCCCGTTCCAAGAGCATGCCAAGCGCGACATGCACATTGTTGAGAATGTCGCGCGCCTGTTCCAAATCGGCGCGGCGCTCGAGGCTCAGATCGCGAGCCTCGGCCACCTTGGAGAGATCATCAGCGATCCATTGATGCTCGAGCGCTGCATTTGAGGCGCCTGTCTCGATCCGGGCCACCACTTCCGATGTGCTGATCCCGGTGCCCCGTAGTGCTACGTCAATGCGCGCTCTCAGGTCGGGCTCGGCCAGTCGCTCGCGCTGGCTGGCGTCGATATTGGCCTCAGAATAGATCCCGCCGTCCGAGGGGGTCTCTGACAATGTGCTCGAACGTAATCCGAGCGGCTGCATATGCTGGACTTGTGTCTGGATCTCGATGAGGCGTTTTTCAAGCACGGGCCGCTCGGCATCGGGTTTCTCGGCGATCATGCCCTGCACCCGCGCCAGCTTCTCCGCATAGAGGCTTCTCAGATCCTCAAAACTTTGATCCTCGGCCATATACACATCTCCTGTTCGGTCCACCTGCCCACCCCGCGCCAGCACTTCGCCCGCGCGGAAGAGGGCTGCGGCAATATCCTCGCGGGCTTCGCGGGAGGCTTCCGCCGCAAGCGAGTGGTAGACAGTTCTGGTATTGGCGATCTCCGCGAGCGTCCGCGTCAGGTCCTGCCCTACGCGTTCCCGCTCGCGGGGCGCGCGGCCCTCTTCCTTTGCGGCATAGACCTCGCGGGTCCGGGCGGGGTAATGCACGACCCCACGATCCACCCGACGCGTGGCCTCCAGGCGCACGCCATACTTTTCGGCCTCCTCGACCATGGCGAGGCGGAAGTCGTCATAGTTGAAGCGGTGGTTGCGCCCCAGAAAGAAGAACTCGCCTTCCTGCGAGCGGCGGTTCAGCACCAGATGCGCATGCGGGTGATCGCGGTCCTCATGCACCGCGATGATGTAATCGAAATGCCCCTCATCGGTCTGGAAGAACCGCTCGGCCACATCCGTCGCGATGTCGCGCACATCCTCACCCCGCGTGCCGATCGGGAAGGACATGAGCATGTGCGTGGTCTGGCCAAGCTTGGGCTTGAAGCCGCCCTCCCACCGTTTGGCAAAGCGCTCGGTGAGGTTTTTGATGCCCTTCGCCTCGAGCTTGGCCTTACCATCCAGAAACCCGCTCGAGTCCACGATATGGGTGGACTTCGTGGTCAGATAATCAAGCTGGTTTGTGAGCTGTGATTTGGTATGCGTCCCCCCACCCCGGATCGCCTTGAAGACGGCTGGCCTGTGCCCAGCTGCCGCGCGCGTAAGCTGGCTCTGCTTGGCGACATGCAGCCCCTGCATCGAGCCCCGGATCCGGCTCCAGCCGTCCCGGAAGACCTCGCCTGTGACAGCGTCAACCGCATCATTCAGCCGCATGGGCAAACTCCCTTAGCGCGGCACTGGCCTCGAGCTGCATCGCGTCGCGCCGACGCCGCAGGAGCAGCTCGATCTCGTCGGCGGAATCGAGGATGAACCGCGCCAACCCGCGCATCTGCGCAAGGCGCGGCTCAGAAAACTCGGCACGCGTGCTACCATCAGCCCCCTGCCCCATCCGGTTGGCCTTCGTCATCTGCTTGGCGATCTGTGCAACCCCATTGCCGACCTCGTGCAGAGAGGCGCGGTAGCGCGCCATCTCAGCAGCCATCTGCGCGTCCGGAACGAACACCCCGCCTGCCGCCTGAATGAGCCGCCGCAGCCCCTCGGCCCGGCTCTCGATCCCCGCCTTCGCCAACACCGCGTCGAGCGCCTCAAGCTCCGCAGCAGTGACCTTCACACTGACCGCTGAGACCGGGATCGCGGCATCCGTCTGGCGCTCGGCATCGGCTTTCAGGACGTAGCGCACGGCCCGCGATGTGACCTCGAAACGCTCGGCCAGCTCGGACGTCGACACACCCTCCGCGGCCTCGCGGACGATCTGCATCTTCTCGATCTCTGTCAGGCGTTTTGTTCGGGACATGCGGAAGAAAGACCCCCTATTTCCTGCCACCTTCCACCAAGGCTGCCCCCACCTTACGATAATATACCCACCTGTCAATTATATACTTACGTCGCATTCAGTCTCAGGCAGCCTTGGTGTCCGCTTCCCCCGCGGCCCGCAGGGACGCGGCTCTGCCGCCCTCACCACCGGGCGACCCACCTGTCCAATGGGTCCCGTCCGCCAGCACCGCCCGAGGGTCTGGACGAACACGCATGTGTTCGGACGGAACCGCGGGCGGGCGCAAACCCCACCGACAGGGCGGACAGGCAGGGTCAAGGAGGGCCAGATTTGGGTCCCCAAATCTCTGCCGCAAAAACCGGGAGGCCCTGGCCGATAGGTTTTTGCGGATGGCCCCCTTGAGGCTGACTGGCCGGTCTGTCGCGGCCTGATCATTCCGGGGGGAGTGCGTCCGTTGAACGCGCAGCGGCCGGCGGCTTCGTGAAGTCGCCTCGGGCGATCTGACCGCCGGACGCGGCATCCCTGGAACAGGGATCGGGCCGCCCCAAGATCGTCCTGGGGCGGCCCATCCTCGTCAGAGGATTTAGTCCTGGGGATCTTTCGCGCTCGCTGGGAACATCACCAGCTCCGAGACTGCGACCGGGAAGTCGAGCTTGAGGCTGAAGAACTCCGATCCATCCCCGTTGCGGGTGTTGCGGAACATCGCACCCACGCGCTGAAAACGGGTGCGCTCCTGGCCATCGGTGTCGGTGAACTTGACGGGGACGGTGGCGACGTAGTGGTTGGTCATTTGGGTTACTCCTTGTTGCGATGGGGATCGCTCGGCACGGGGGCAAGAGGCCCGGTCGCAAGCGCAAATGCGGAGGGTCCGCGCCAAAGGCGTGGAAGCCGTATTTGTGCTTGCCGGAGCGAAGCGGAGGGGACGGTCGGGCCGACCCCGTGCGATCCACATCTATGAGCAAAAAGGAGTGATCCGAATTTGTGCCACCACTTTGAAGCCGCCATCGAACCCGTCGATCGTGACCGAAGATGGCCTGGTTCGTTCTGGTCCAATGCATCTGGATAATGATCCGTCACGCTCACCCCATGGCGGGTCAGCGTTCCGCCGCGAGCGAAGACCCGTCGTCTGTGTCGGATGGGCGCGTTTGCTATCGGCACCAAGGTTGAGGGCGTGGAGGACAGCTGGTGCGGCCACATCTGTACGGCACGGCCAGACCTTCCGCAATGAGCGTGCTACCCACGTCCCGACCGTCAACGAACAACGAGCCGCAGAACCGACCAAAGTTGCATTGATCCGTCCCCTCTGTCCCGGGCCGACAGGAACAGGCCACGCGCTCAAATTCAATTGACGTCGCACCCCGCACCAATTGACCTAGACGCGCGGTCGCGCGCTCCCCAACCTCACGCTCTGCGGTGCAGGAGGGTCTCCATGTCTCAGGCGCGTTAATCCCGACGAGACGCACGTTCGCTGTCATGCCTCGAACATCGATCGTATCACCATCAATGATCCGCACATCGCTGGCGCGAAGCGACCGATCCTGCGAGGTGGGTCGCTCTGCTGGTGGCGCCACCGGCGACAAGAAACTGGAAGACATCCAGCCCGTCCCAAAGTTGGATCGAATTTGTGTCCACTGCCCTTCTTCGCGAAGCTTTGCGACGCGGGCACCCTCGCTCAAGACACCCATAACGGCATTGGAAGTAGACGGCCCAGCACGTTGGTTGACACGTGTCCCTGTCACATAGACGTAAGCGGTGTCGGCAGTTTGCGATGAGGGAACCGCTGGCGGACTGTAGGGTGTGGATCGCGAGTTCGATGATTCAAACAATGATCCAACCAATGCGAAGAATCCGACAGCGATCACCAACGGCACCATGATTTGGCGTTGAGCCTTGCGCACGGCACGCCGAGGTGCATTGATCGCGCGGGTCACGGAGACCGGACGGGGTCTTGTCTGACCCGTTCTAGTACTGCGCTTCGGTGCTGATTGAGAAGTTTTGTGGTCGGCTGCTTCCCTTTTCTGTGCCGGATTTTCCCGTTCCAGTTTCAAGACTTTGTGCAGGCTCGCATACTGCGCTTTGCTCAGGCGCGTCTCCGTTCCATAACGCTGAAACCGTTCAGCCATGTTTGTGAGGAAGGACACTTCCCAATCGTTTGCCTGACCGGACCGCAAACGCGCATCAATGCGCGATTGAATCTCTTTGGTGCGTTCCGGAGAAAAAGGCATCTAGGAAAAACCTGGGCGGGTGTTGATCGGTGCAACAAATGTCTTCTGCCGCACGGCCACATTAAGCTGTATTTGCATAGAGATACCATCTAGCCATTCCCGAAACCAGATTGGCCGGACTACGATCACCAAGCCTGTCGATGCCCATTGTTGGAGTTAACTGCGACACCACCGATGTTCACACACTTCTGGGAAAACGGTGAAAGGGCCGCCCGAAGGCGACCCCCTCTCTTCAATCCTGCGACGCCTTCTTTGCCGGGTCAGCAACCCGCATGACCGTCAGGCCTTTCGCTTCCGCCTTCTGCCCGAGGTTCAGCGCGACCCCGTTGCCACCGAAGAGAACAACCCCCGTCGCCGCGAACTTGTCGTCCAGCATTTCGTCGTTGCACTTGAACGGTGCCGCCCGCCCGTGCGCGGACCAGCGCGGATCGAAGCGCGCTTGTGCTATCCCGCGTGCTCGGGCCCACCTCGCCGCAATCATCTCCGCCCCGTGCTTGCCACCCTTGTGGCAGAGGAAGATCTCCTGATTGCGGTTTTGTTTGATCCGCTCCCGAACCTTGTCGAGCGTATTGAAGATGACGTCGATATCGGTCCAGTCGGTTGCGCCGGAGACGATCAGGGGCACCCCCTCGACTTTCGACTTCTCGGCGGTTTCACGGTCGTGCTGCTCCAGGAGCTGCCGCGCCTCGAAGACCGCCCCGGTCTCCTGCGCCCGGACGCTCGCGCGCGACCCGGCTGCCGGGATGAAGGCGTGGCCCGTCTCGATCTCGTAGCATTCCGCCGCCGCCTCGCTCATCACCTCAATGGCGCTGACAATCTCGCGCAGCTGCAGAAAACGCGCCTGCGCCTCTTCGAGCGCGGTCTCGGCGATCTCCGATCCGTCGTGGGATTTTGCCAACGCGCCGATCTTGTCGGCGGTGCGGTCGACCTCCTTGCCAAGCGCCACCTTGCGGCGCTGCAGGATCGTGGCGAGCCCATGGGCCAGCGGTTCGATTTCTGCTTCAAGCCCGGTCCCGCGCAGCTGTCCGAGCAAAGCCTCGAAGCTCTCGCGGATGATGTGGTCGGTCAGGATGTGATCTTCCGGGATCGGCAGCTGCGCGTCCTTCTCGGTCAGCCCGAAAAGCTCGATGGTCTCGTAGGTGTTCGCTTGATCGTAAGCCATGTTCATTCTCCAGATATTGGGTTCGACCACCACGTGAGTGTGGGGGCATGGCCGAATGTCTGGTTTCCGAATCTGCCCGGGTCAGGGACGGCGCAGCCGCCGGCTTGCCGGGCGCAAAAGTTTTCCGAGTGCAGCACCCGACGCATGCGCACCCTCACGCAAGGGACCGCCCCTCGCCACAGGCCCCGCCCTCGCCGAAAAGTTTTGCGATCCTTGACGCGGGCTGATTTGGGGGCCATCCGGAGGATATGCTTCCGCACTCATGTGTGTGTGTTTTGACGGTAGGTTTGCCCGACCCGAGCAGGCAAACGGCCTGACCGGACGCGGAAGACGGATGGAGTGGCGGGATCGTTTTGGCCTCGGGCCAAAACAGACCAGAGCGCAATCCGGCGGAGCGGCTGGTGAGGGACGTGCTCGCGAGGCGGGCAAACCGGGATGCTGGGTGCGACGCCGCGGTGAGGCCGCATGGCCGAATGCGCGACGGACCGAAGGGCCGTTCTCACCTGCGACACGCGAAGCCGAGCAGGGGAGGCCGCAAGGCTGAAGCCAAGGTTGATGTGCAGGCGACTACGCTGGCGACTATACAAAATATCTACTCCAGCATGCGACATGATGGGCAGGAAAGCGGACTTTCGATGTGCCTGCTCGACGCACACTGTACCCTTCTGTCACAACTGGGTGCTGTCGAACGGACCCAGGTCAATATTCGAGAACGCCTCTATTGCCTGTTTGAGGTCCTTGCCCGCGCGAACCCTTTCCTTGAGATTTTCGAGCGTCTCGCCGCTTTCTGCTACAGCCACATGCGGGCGTACCTCATCGAACGCCCGATGGGTCGCCCTTCGAGGCAAGGCTCCCCCCGACATCGAAAATGCTGCCATCTCTGCATCTCGAAGCCCTCGTCGAACGCAGACATGAGCGAGGAGGAGGGGGCCCGCACCCTCCACCGTATTCGGCTCAGATCCTCCTGGCGTGAATATCTGCATCATACGAGAAGGCAAACCCATCACGTGCGCCAGGTCGGGGATCATGCGAATGACAAACTTGCGTGCGTCAGGCGAGAACTCCGCCGAAGCCCCATTCGGCGATATCGTCTGCTGGATTTCTTTAAGTGGCGCGCCGTCAATCCATGTTCGCAGAGTCGCCTCAAGCTTGGGGACCGCGTACCTCGCTTTCTCTTCATCCGATGCCAGGTCTCCATAGGTCTTCCCAAAGAGATCTTCGAAGGTCGAGGGCTTAATCATTCGGAAAAGGTGACCCGGATTGGCCTCCATCCATGAGAACATCCACTCGCAGATCCCGGCCACCGTGCTTGCCATGTCATCTTGGGCGTCGGCAAGCGCGTCAGACAAAGCTTTGAGCACGTCCTCTGGGAGACCCACCATGGAGGCGAGGTCTCGGTATCTCTGATCCAGCACGACAGCATCTTCATCGGCGCCGGACATCACAGACAGGGCGGCCTCCGTACGGCTCGCGACCCACTGTTCGTCACCCGCCTTACGCTTTAGGAACGCCGTGAGGCTCCGGGACAGATCGACCCGAGGCGAGCCTCCGTCTTCGCCATCTGAGGGCGTTTCCATTAGACGGCTGACGACATACCGTTCCAGATCTCCGGTGTCCTCCGCCTTGTGATGGACACGGTCCATGACGGCTTCGAATGGGTCCTCGAGCACCAAGCACTGATCGGACTGGCTGAAGACCTCCCGGAGCTGCGTCCATTGCTCACCAATCGTTCCCTCTTCATCTGACAGGGGAACAACCTTTCCAGGAACAATCAGCACGATACCCGACGCGCTTTGACCCGCGCGTCCTGCCCGCCCAGCGGCATTCAGCAACGCAGCGGCATCGAGGAGATCGCGACGGTTCGTTTCACGATCAAAGCGGCTGTCTTCAGCGATGATCACCAAATCGGCAGGAAGATTCATCCCCTGCGCCAAGGTCGGGGTCGCTGCGAGTACCCGCAGGCCGTCGTCCCTACCGTAAAGCCTCTCTGCCAAATCTCTTTCGTAGGGAAGCAAAAGGCCGTGATGCGCCGTGGCGGCGCTTTGCAGAAGACCGTTCTCGACGGCGAGATATACATCGCCCGCGTCGCCCATTTCATCAACTGCCGTCTCGTATAGGTCCTTTTCGGCTGTAGTGAGTTCGGTCGGTGGAGCGTCGATTAGCGCCGATGCCTTTTTGGCGATCGACCATGCGTTCGGGATTGACTGGGAGAAGACGAGAGTCCGGAGTCCAGCCTTTGATGCCGATGCCGCGATGTGCGACGCAAGCTCGCCCGAGTTTGGGGTGAGGCTCCAGTAGTTGTTCGCCGTCAGCAGAACCTGATGATCCAAGAGCGAGAGCAGGGCGTAATCGTCGCGTTTCATCGAGGCCCATGTCTGTTTCAGACTGAACAGTCCTAATGGGGACGCGTGTAGATCCCTCTTGAGCCCTACAGGCGGAAATTTTGTCGTTTTATTCCTCCACGCCTCCCCAATTTTCTGGTTCAGACGTTCGATTTCGTTTGCCTGATATACGACGCAGCCCCGCAACTGACGGGTTGGTTTCCAAACG
Organism: Pseudophaeobacter sp. 1A16562; assembly: GCF_041008785.1. Classification (NCBI taxonomy): domain Bacteria; kingdom Pseudomonadati; phylum Pseudomonadota; class Alphaproteobacteria; order Rhodobacterales; family Roseobacteraceae; genus Pseudophaeobacter; species Pseudophaeobacter sp. 1A16562. The sequence goes on from NZ_JAXGFT010000015.1 coordinate 12,554, forward strand.
TCGTCAAGGGGGATTGATCGACGCCCTTTCAGTTCTCCCCCAGTCAGCTCCCCAAGCCATTCAGCAATTTCTGCCGTGTTCTTCATCATCGCCGATAGGAGGACGAGGTCAGCCTCCGGGGCGACTCGCGTGAAGCGAATTAGGCAGAGCATCGCGTCGATGGCTCGCCGATCCCCGTCAGTCTTCGGATGAATCAAATGGCATTCGTCGAAGATCAGCAATCCGACATCCGCGAAGCTATCAGGCTCGATGTGACTCGCGTAGAGGCATGCCTCCGGTGTCATGACGAGTATGTCAGGCAGCTCTTCGAGCAGCGTGCCTTCCTCAAACTCTTCTGCGCGCTGTCCCTTAACGTTGGTGTTCGGGAAGGCGGCCCGCAGATCCCGGGCCGTCTGATCGACCAGCGCATGGGTCGGCGCGAGGAAAACCACCTTCAGGTTTCGCAGGAGAGCTGCGTGGATCTTCAGTTGAGCGGTAGTCGATTTACCTGCGCCTGTCGGAAAGCCAACAGCACAGGATGTACCCGGTTCGAGATAGCCTCCCCTGATTGCGGCAAGATGGTTAATCCAGAGGTATGGCCTCTTCTTCGCGATTCGTGCCATCGAATGATGCCAGCGATCCGCAGGCACACCGTCCGGCGGGTTGATATTGATGACTGCCGCCTCGAGAAGTGCCGAAGTCGCCGTTTCGAGAAGCCGCGCCAGGTGGAACGGACCTGGAAACGAGGCGATCGGCATCGGCGTCAAGCCTTCGATTGCAATGGCATCGTCTGGTCTCGCTGACCTGGCGACGCCACGAAAGATCGCGGCGGGTCGGTCCGGATCCGCGTCCGAAATGCCTCCCAAAACAGCCGCGAGGGCACGGACGCCTTCGAGAAGTCGATGGTACAACGCATTCGCGGCTCGCGTGCCATCGACGCCTTCGCCAGCGACCAGCTCGGTGACCGGACGTCGCTCCTGGTTGAGGATTGTCCCAATCATTCCGCGCGCTAACCAGCCGAGGTTCAGTACGAGTTCGTGCTGAAGCCGATCTTCCGCCGGCGACCGAAGCGCCCGCGCGACCTCGGTGGCGTCGGCAGACGAGCCCGCGATCAAAAAAAGCAGCATTGCGGATACGTCGGAACTGATCGCGTCCGCTGTGAATGTAGTAGTCCTCGAAGCCAAGCCGAGAAGAGCTTCGGCCTGATGAACAAGTTGATGCGCGGACGCTGCCACGAAGCTTGCAGCGCGACGGTTTTCGCGCTCAGGACTCATCGTAACCAACACCTCATTGGTCGCGGCAAGCTTACGCGCGAACGCGATGGTCTCGCTGATGTCGCCCGCAGGGGTCTCGGTATCGCGCAATGCGATGCGGGCCGACACGATCTCAGCAAACGCTTGCGACAGTTGTTCCGGCAACCGATCTCGATCGAGGCCGGGAAGGTCTGGGGCGGATCGGATCAGATCGGCCGTTCTCTCGTCATACATTGATGGCGGCCTCCTCGGCATCGATGATGGCGGTTGCCCTGACGGCGATATTTTCGAACCAGGGCCGGAGATTCTGAACTTGGAAGGCCTCCGCCCGGCGACGGTCGATCGCGCCGGAGACTGCTGCCTCGTAGCCCTTGTAGAGAGCCTTGAGGCCTTTCTCCGAAGCGTGCGTGTCGTCGATCGTTACCGCAACCCGGTAGGCCCGCTTCTCCGTCCACAAGATGGCGGCAACCACGGCATCGGGATTAGGATGCCCGGCACCCGCAAGCAACGTTGAGACACCATCGACGAGTTCGGCATCCCGTCTGCCCGTCTCAAAGTCTTGAAACTCGGGCCAAACCCGATCCCGGACCATAGTTCGAGCATTCCCCGTTGCCTTCTCCTCAGAGATCACTACTCGCGCGATCTCCGTGTCGTCGAACTCAACCAAGAGCCCATCGAGGCCCTTGTCCGCATGTCGCATGTGTGGCGACCGGATCATGCCCGGCCTCCCTGCGCGGTGCGCGGCAATCCACGAGATCACTTGGAACATCCAACCATCACGATGGGCCGGATCACCACTTGGGCCAAGCTTGAGTAGGTTCCGCGCACTTTCATAGCCGCCCATTGGGTAGTTGATGTCAACCAAACCGTCCTCGTGCAGAATGCGCTCGGCAACTCTGGCTTGGCCGATGGCCACGCGAGCAAGCAGCCCGGCCAACGCATTTTCGTCTTCGACCGTCCATGTAGACCCGGACCATAGATCGCCCTCTCGGATCGGTGTCAGCGCAATTACCATAGTGATCAGTCATTCTGTTCGGGGTCGAGTATTGCCCAGAGGACATTGATGCGGTGAATGTTAATGGATATTCCTAACCTGGTTAACATTACGCGGAGAATGGGTCGCAAACACCAGAATTGCAACGATCGCAGAAAGCCTCGGTCAATTCGCAACTGAAATAGAAAAATTAGATATTTAATATCGTTGCGTCGCAGTATTGGACCTCTCATTGAGCGGCAGCTTTGGGCAGGTGTAGCGCTTCAGTCCAGATCGACACCGCCGAGGCGCGGCGCATGGACATGCGTCCGGACAAGGGCTGCAGCGGCCGCGCCCGCGATGGCGCCGAAGAGATGCGCCTCCCACGAGACGCCGGGTTGGCCCGGAAGAACGCCCCAGATAATGGAGCTATAGAGGACACCGACCACCAGTGCCGCGCCCAGCGTGATCAATGAGCGATCCACGAAGCCGCGCGCGACGAGGAAGCCAAACCAGCCGAAGACCAACCCTGACGCACCGATATGGATGGCGGAGCTTCCGAACAGCCAGACGAGTCCGCCGCCGAGGCCGATCACCACTGCGTTCACCGGCAGCAAGGCCCTCGTGGTCGTGGCCACCAGCAGCCCACCCATCACCAAGAGCGGCGGCGTATTGGCCATAAGGTGCGCGAAGCTTCCATGCAGGAGGGGCATGGTGATGACACCATCCAATCCGCTGACGTGCCGGGGGATCAGGCCGAAGGCCGGGTTCAAGCCGTAGCCGGTGATCCAATTGACGACTTGGACCGCCCAGAGCAGTGCAACAAAAGCGGCAAGCGCCGCGGCGCGCCGCAAGAAGGCGCGCATGTGATCCCGGTTCATCATGTTGGCGACAGTAGACGTCACCACAGCACCTTCAACGGCTTTCGCGCGCTGCACAGGATGCCACCTCCAAGAAAGGGGGTTCGAGGCGGCCAACCTCGGTATGGCTCAAGCCAAGAGAATGGCTCCGATCTTACACGGTGTTCCCTGGGCGAAAGGGCTGCGGTTCACGCTCGGGGCGCTTCAGGGCTTCGGCATACTTGCGGGAATTGTCATCGATCGTGCTGTGCCACAGCTTCGAGACGAAGGCCCGGGCGTCTTGGACCGTCATGTCTTTCAGCGAAGGGGACAGCGCCATGAAAAGTTCATCCTCGCTGATCGCAGCGGCGCGGTGCATGGCGTCCGCGTAAAATGACGGGTCGTTGAGAACCTGCTCGCTCAGCGGCATCCGCGCCAGGTTCTCTTCCGGGATCGCCATGAAGATCGTGTCCTGCAAGTCGGTCAGATACGCACGCCGCGATGTGGACACCGGCTTTCCCACCGCCTTGGCCTCCAGATACGCCTGCAGGTTCTTGTCGAGCTTTGCCCTTGCATGGGTCATGATGACATCACGCTTGCGGTCAGGCAGCGCAAATCCGGTGCAACGCTCGATATGAGCAAGGAGTTCTGCAACCTCTGCCTCAACATCAAAGCTCTCGAACCATGGAACCGTCCCTGATCTAGCCGCCACGCGCCCGCCCTCGATATTGCGTTAATATATTATTGTATCGCATTTACACCAGATCGCAAGCGGGTGACGTCCTTTACGCAAACGGAAATGGAAAAAGGGGAACCGTGATCCCACGGCTCCCCTTTTGGTTCAGATCGTCTCCCCTCGCGCGCCGATTAGGCGACCAAGGCGAGCCCCGCGCCCGCGTCCTGCGGCTGCTCACCGCTGTCGATGAACGGGATGATCGAGAAGGTCTGCCCGCCGCGCTGTTCTTCGTTCTGCACGGCGTTGACGCGCAAGTCGCCATCAGGCGTGTTGATCAGCAGCGACAGGTAGTCATTGCCCGTGCGGCTGCTTTTGGCCATCCACGCCGAGCCGACGCGGATCGGTTTACCCCGGGGCGAGCTGACCTCGATCCGGTAATCTGGGTGGGTCTCCTCGGATTTGTAGCTGTTCTCGATCAGCATGAACTCCAGATCGAACATCATGTTGGCGATGTAGCCCGTGAAGGCGTTGTCAGCGTCCATGGCGGTGAGCTCGCCCGAGATCGAGCCGGATTTCATCAGGCCGTTCGAGACCAGCGGGATGATCTCGAATTCGCCGCTATGGGCCGCGCGCGCCTCTTTCGTCTGCACCGCGTTGACCCGGAACGGGCCGAGGCCGACATCGATCTGCATCGAGATGTAGGGGTTGCCGCTGGTATTGCCGGTCTCGTTCCAGGCCTTGCCGATACGCACCTTGCGGCCTGATTTGTTGACTGCCGTCACGTCGTAATCCGGGCTGCGAGCGGACATCTTGGCCCGTGCCTCGAGCTGGATGGCGATGTCAAAGCGCGTCGAATGGATCATGCCGGTGTACTCGGCGGTTGCGGTCTCGACATTGCGGGTGAGGGTTCCTGCGAACATGGGATGGTTCCTTTTGGATTGGCCGGTGCCTGACGTTTTTGCCAACGCATCCGGGATTGCTTTCTCGACCCCTTGAGGGATCACAAATCAGAAAGCCTGCTTTCCTTTCAGCCCCGTCCACGGGTCAAAGCTGCCGTCCGAGTGGGAATGCCCCCGCGCCTCCGGGTGCTACGCCCCTCCACTGCCGGTCTGGTCTTGATTGGTTGCCCGGATTTTTTGCGGCGTCCTTCGATTGCGCGACGAAGAACTCCGTTTCTTTTCCGTTCAACCGGTGCCCGCCCCGGTCGGTCAGACCGATGCAGCTACCATTCGGCACATAGGTGATAAGGTACTGACCGAGCCGGTCCTTGTGGACAATGTAGCCGGTATTGGCCCAATGCACGGTCTGGCCGGCATCAACGGCCGCCTTGATTTCATCGAGTGTCATTTGATCCTCCTCAAGAAGAATGGTGGGGAAACGACGCAAGAAGCCCGGTCGTCCAACCGGGCTTCCATGCAGCATTTGTTTGGCCAACGGCCGAGAGCTGTCAGGCACCTTGCGTGGCTTGCGTCGCGCGCGCCGCCATCCAATCCTTCAGGCCAAAAACCGTTCGTCCGGCGGCGACCTCGGAGGCCCAGGCAACCCTTGGGTCGCCGCAGGGCTCGGAGCCGACATGCCGGTCGATGTGGCCATTGGCCATCCATGGCTCGGGCTGGATCCGTCGCAGCCAGTCTGCCATGCTCGGGATACGGCCCTGACAGTCTTCGCGGACATGCTGCTCGCCGATCCAGCGCACGGGAATGTCCCGACCTGCGCTATTGGTCAGGGACACGCCGAAGACACGTTCGGCCTCAAATAGGCCTTGGGCATGGTGACGCATGGCTCGGTGCGTAAAGAGCGCGAGGTGCTCTTTCGAGGCGTCGAACCAGTCATGTATGGACTGATAGTCAGACGGCACCCCGCCGAATTTCCGGGCGGAGCTTTCGGCATGATGAAGCGGATGGGCCATCTCAAAGACCCTCGTCATAGCTGTGCGAGCATTCGACATAGCGGTCCGCGTGATCGAGCGTGATGCTGTCTGCTGCAATGTCCCAAGTCAGCGTGCCATAGCCGCCCTCATTGTTTTCGAACCCCGGGTGATGGTGATAGGCCAGCGACCAGGCGAAGTCGCCAACCTCTGCGGCAAGCGCCTCCGGCAGCTGGACCTCTGCAGGCTGCACCGTCACATCCTCGACATTGCCGGAGTCGCCATAGCCTTCGTATTCGGCAGTGACCCCGCTGATGCCAAGCGCACGTAGTTGCGCGAGCAGCTCCGTTCGGGATGCCTTCAAGGTGGTTTCGCGCTCCGCGCGCCACTGAGCCGCCATTGCGGCATAATCGATCTGGGGATCGGTCATGGGTCTGTCCTCTTGTCTGTAATTGGGGGGCCGCGCGTGGCATTGGTCAGCGCGCGGCCGGAAAGCGCAGACCGGTGAAACCCAGATCCGCGACGCCCGGCCCAAAGCCCTCTTTGACTTTTCAGGCGGCTTGTTCTGCCGCTCTAGCGGCTTCCTGCCCCACGATCCGCGCCAGAATGCTTACCGTGTCGATCCCGGCCCCATGCGGCAAGAACTCCCGCAGCTGGAAGGCGATGATCTCTGTGAAACAACCGGCGGCCTTGAGGCCATCGATCATTCCTTTGTCCCCACCGCCCAACTCGAGGCGCATCTCGCCTGCGACCCGGCGACGGGTCAGGGACAGACCCCGGCCCAGATCGACAGGTGCGGTGGTGCCGAGGGCGGAGGTCAACATCTCCTGCGGCGTTTGCGGATTGGAGACGAGGAAGCGGGCGCGCAACGCGGCCGCCCCTTCCTCGCTCAGCGTGCGGCCGATCATGGCGGTCGCCCCGTCGGGCGTGACGCGGTAGATGCGCTCATTGGTGGTCGGAATGTCCTTCCAGATCGGCAACAAGAGCCCGGTCAGCAGGTAGAGCTTGGTCGTGGTGGTTTTTGGCAGGGATGCAGCCTCGGTATCCCAAAGCCCTGCAAACTCGGGCCTTCCGATGTCTTCCCAGGCCGAGGACACGAACCGCGTCTCCTCGAGGTAGCTGGACCCGTTTGGCCTCACCGCCTTGCGCATCAGCGTGACAATGTCCTCGTCATACATCTGCATGGGGCGCGCCGAGATGAGCGCCGCGCGACCGGAGGCGCGATTAACCATCGGCAGCTTATCCGGATTGCGCGAACTGGACTCTTCGGCGCCTAAGACATGGACCGGGTCCGTCACCTCGAGCCCGATGATCCGCGTCACGGCCCCGGATTTCGGGCAGGTCCAGAGATCCTCTGTGGAGACCTGTTCGATCTTTTCGCCGCGCAGGGTTTCCACGCCGAGATCGAGCGTGCCTGCCGCGCGCGCCCTTTCCGTCTGATCGGTGATCCGGCGCATGAACTCGGCAAAGAGGGCGTTCTGCATGTGGATAGGCAGGGCCAGAACCCGGTTGAGGAAGCGCTGGATCGGGGGAAGCTCCTCAAGCAGCACCCCGTCCTTGTCGATCAGCCGCAGGGCCGTCCAGTCGGTGAAGCTCTCGTAGCTCATCGCCTCGGCGCGCCCGGCGGCAAGATCGGCATAGTAGCCACGCAATGCCGCCCGCGCGATCGGGCTTTCAAGATTGTCCTCCTCGCGGAACATGCCTTGCGAGCCGGTCTCGCGCTGACCCTTGGTCAGGGCTCCCAGCTGGTCGAGGCGTTTGGCTATAGTCGAGGTGAAGCGTTTCTCACCATGCACATCCGAGGTGCAGACCCGGAAGAAGGGCGCGCTGACCTGGGCCGAGCGATGCGTGCGCCCGAGCCCCTGGATGGCCGCATCGGCGCGCCAGCCGGGCTCCAACAGGTAGTGCCGGCGCCGTTTCTGGTTCTTAGCCGTTTGGGCCGCATGGTAAGATCGGCCCGTGCCGCCTGCATCGGAGAAGATCAGGATATCCTTTTCGCCGTCCATGAAGGCTTGGGTCTCGGAGGAATTGCTGCTGGCGGCGCGCTTTTCGATAAAGAGATGGCCATCCTCGGCCTTGAGGGGCCGGATGGACCGCCCCGTGACCTCTGCGACGGCCTCGTCGCCAAAGGCCCAGAGGATCTGATCGAGCGCCGAGGGGATCGGAGCCAGCGTCATCAACTCCATCATGGCCGCGTCACGCAGAGCGAGCGCCTCGCGCGAGACGACCAGCGCGCCAGTTTCATCGCGGAGCGGTTCGGCCACCATATTGCCATCGATCTCGACCAGCTTTTGCGCATGAATCGGGAAGGCCTGTTCGAGGTATCCCAGAACATAGTCGCGCGGCGTCAAGGCACCCTCGACGAGCTCATCCTCGGGGTCCATCGTTTCAAGCCGACGTTTCAGCAGGCTCTCGCCTGTCGAAACCACCTGGATGACGCAAGCCTTGCCCGCCGCCAGATCATCCTCGATCGCGCGGATGATGGTCGGGGCCTTCATGCCCATCAGCAGATGATTGAAGAAACGCTGCTTCGTGCTCTCGAAACGAGACTTGGCCGAGGCGCGTGCGGCCGACGCCTTAGTTTCCCCCGAGGCATCGTTGACGCCGGTGGCTGTCAAAGCGGCTTCGAGATTGTGGTGGATCGTCCGAAACGCACCCGCATAGGCGTCGTAGATTTCGATCTGGGCCGGGGTCAGCGCGTGTTCGAGCACGTCATACTCCACGCCATCAAAGCTGAGGGCGCGCGCCGTGTAGAGGCCGAGCGTCTTAAGATCACGCGCGACCACCTCCATGGCAGCCACGCCGCCGGCTTCCATCGCCGAGACAAAACCCTCGCGGCTCGGGAAGGGGTATTCGGGGCCTTGTCCCCAGAGACCGAGACGCGCGGCATAGGCCAGGTTGTGCACGCTCGTGGCGCCCGTGGCCGAGATATAGAAGACGCGAGCGCGGGGTGCTGCCAGTTGCATCCGCAGGCCAGCAAGGCCCTGCTGCGAGGGTTTGACCCCCCTGCCCTGCTCGGACCCGGCCGCGTTCTGCATGGCATGGGCCTCATCGAAGGCAAGAACGCCTTCAAAGTCTTCACCCATCCAGGCGAGGATCTGGCTCAGTCGCGTGGTGCCGCATTTGCCCGCGGACCGCAGCGTGGCGTAGGTGACGAAGAGGATACCGTCACCCATAGGGACGGGCTGGTCCGGTTTCCATTTGGAGAGCGGCTGGATGTCGGCTGGCGAGCCGCCGAGATCGGTCCAGTCGCGGATGGCGTCCTCGATGAGCGTGGCGGATTTGGAGACCCAGATCGCCTTCCTGCGCCCGGAAAGCCAGTTCACGAGAATGAGCCCCGCGCATTCGCGCCCCTTGCCGCAACCGGTGCCGTCGCCGAGGAAATAGCCAAGGCGATAGGCACGTGCATCCGGGTCATCATCGGCGCGCGTCAGCTTGGTCTGGTCGTCATCGATCGCGAACCGACCCGGCAGGTCGCGCCCATGGGCGTCATGCGCCATGATGATGGTCTCGAGCTGCGCCTCGGAGAGATCTCCCTCCTCGATCAACCGTGCGGGCAGGCGCAAGTCATCACGGCCCGTATTTGAGGGCATGGGCGGGGCAACCGAGGCCATGGCGATGCTTTCAACGAGCGGCGTGGGATGTTCCTGCGCACCCGCGATCTCGATCCGCTGCGGACGGTAGCGCGCATAGATGTCCGAGATCGGCGTGTTGTCGCGCGGGATATCAAGGCTCGTGAAAACTAGCGGGACAACGGCATTGGCCCGGGCTTTGGAGGCGGTGACAACACCGGCAGCGGTCTTGCGCGGGACAGATGATCGAACGGTCGGCCGAGGATGAGGGATCGCTTCAACCCGTTGGGCCGGGCGCATCTCGGTCCGGGTCGCGGCCACGGCGTCGACATATGCCAAGGCTTCATCCAGATCCCGGACATTTGCGCGGATCATCTCGCCATCCTCCTGCATCTTGTCGAAGATCATGAGCTGGGTTTCGACAGAGGTGCCGAGCTTGCGGTAGACCTGCCCCGGCATCGTCAACGCCAAGCGCGGCGTCAGGAGACCGCAGGCGCGTGACCAATGTGCGGCATCGCGTTCGGGCGTGAATCCCGGCGGCATGATCGCCACCAGCCGCCCGCCGGGCGCGAGACGCTTGGCAGCCACGACGAGATGTTTGGCGGCGATGTGCTTGTCTCGGGAGCGATCGACCGAGGAGGCGAAGGGCGGATTCATCACCACGACGTCGGGTAGAACCGGCGTCTGCAGCAGATCATCGATATGCTCGCCGTCATGGCCTGTGACCTCTCCGCCGAAAACCGCGCGCAGGAGGCGCTGGCGAAAGGGGGCGATCTCGTTGAGAATAAGCGCGGCACCGGCCCGGGCGGCGAAAGCAGCCAGGGCACCGGTGCCAGCCGAGGGCTCCAGCACGGTCTCGCCCTGGCGGATCGCTGCGGCCCGCACCGCCATGGTCGCGAATGCCAACGGTGTGGAAAACTGCTGCAGCCGGATCTGCTGCTCGGAGCGGCGGGTTTCCGTCAGGAGCCGCGAGGCAAGCAGCCTTGCAGCGGCGATGTCACCCGCCGCGCCGTCCCCACGCAGCAGCACATGAACAGCCGCGGCCTGCATCAGGTCATATGCCATGCGCCAGTCCCAGGCACCGCCGGCATCGCTGCCATGGAACGTCTCGCGCATGATACGCGCGAGCGCTGAACTGCGCAGGGGCTGGTTGTCGACCTCCGCGCCGATAAGCGCTAGCGCAGAGGCGAGATCGGCTTCGGAGATTGCGAGAGCCGGGTTGGCCGTTCTGGGTTTGGACATGGGGATTTTCCTTTGGATCAGGGTCTGAGTTCCAAAGGACAAAAAGCCCGCTTTCGCTTTTCAGGGTGACGGGGGTCAGACCGCGCTGACCTCCAAGGCTTGGTCAGGACTTGGGTTCGACCTCCCGTTTCGCATCAATCAATGCCTGTGCGGCCTGCATCACCTGAACTTGAGATGTTCCCGTGCATTCCTCCTCCAGCGCGGCCTGCACCTTCGCGCGAAACCACGCGTCATACGAATTGACATCAGCCGCCACGGAAATGCTCCTCGAGCCCGATATCCAGCAGCTTGCCGAGGTCATCGGGCATGTCTGCAACGTGCACAGCAATTGGGAAACGGTGCCCCGTCAGGTCAGGCGCGCATTGCTCCTCTAGCCCGAGGTGCTGCCTATCCTTTTCCGTTTCGTCCATTGTGCTTTCTCCGACCGTATTATCAGCCGATGCTACATCTTCCAGCGGGGCGTCGTAAACGATAATGCCAAAGGGTCACAGCAAGCTGGCCCACTTACCGATCGGGCACCGCTTCAAGGGAAGTTTCGAACCGCTTGCCCGCCGCTGCAGCTTCTTTCAAGAGCGCGTCGAAATTGTCAGGTGGATTGCCATCTTCCAACATCCCTTTGAACGTCGCATAGGCATCCGTCTTGCTGCCGTAGGCGCGCAGGGTCTTGTCGTCGTTCACCCAAGCCACCACGATGACCTTCGCATTGCTGTTGAACCGATAGAACAGCCGATACTGCTGGAAGAATTTCGCCCGGAACCAGTGCTTGCGGTGATCGCCGAGTGTGCCGCCTTGCCGGAAGGCGGCGGCACCCGGATCTGCCGGTATGGCCTCGGTGACCAGCTTGAAGATGGCTGCCAGCCGTTTCGTCGGGTTTTTCTTACGCCAAGTCTTGGGATCGCGTGCCTTACGCGCCTCGACCTCCAGGGTCAGCCCTTCGAGCTGGTCCAGAAAGAGCGGATGTGCATAAATCGACCATCCGTTTACGACAAGGGGCGCTTGGGCGGGTACGCTATCGCCGCTCATTCATCCTCGAGCGATAGCGGCGCATCGAGATCGACGTCAACGTCTCCGACCAGTGCTGCAAGACGGTCATGCAAAGCCCCATCGAACGCCCGAATGCGGTCCGGATGCGCCTTGATATCGGCCTCGACAAAATCGAGAAAAGCTCCGAGCACGGGATCTTCCTCGTCGCTGCGCACGGGCTCGATATAGACCCTGCCACTCGGCTCAGTACAGTAGCGAATCTGGTCGCCCTTGCCCAGCTTGAGCTGCTTGCGCACACCCGCCGGCACGGTCGTCTGATACCGATCCGTGAGTTTCGAGACATCTTGTGCGAGCGCTGTCATGGCAGTCTCCTGAAAGAATGGGGGTCTTTGCTGCCTGCGATAGGTAATGCATTTGCATTGCCCTGTCAAGATAAGCCGCAGGATCTGCTGTCGCCGGGCAGGTCGATGAACCGTCCGGCGCAGCCCTTAATTTCGCCCCGCCAGGAACTCCGCCAGCACCGGGCTGGCAGCACCTTTCGCGGAGCTGAGTAGCTCCGAGCCCGCGAGCGAGGCTTTCGACAGGCGCACGAGCCCGCCGGTTTCCTCAATGCGGTAGCAGCGGCGTTGTTGCCGCCCCCGCTTGTAGTGGGTCGCGGTGACGATCTGGCATGTACTGCCATCGGTGAGCGTCACGGGCGCGGCGAGCCTGATCTTGTCGCCTTCCTGGTAGTCTGGAATCGACGCCCAATCCCGGCAGCGCTGGCGCCAGTCCTGGGCGTAGCTGTCCGGGTCTTTCAGGTCGGAGAGAAGTTCGATCAGCGCAAGGGGCGCGCGCGACGCGTTCGGGCCAGCGCTTTCCTCCATATCCTTGTAGCCCCAACACCCATCGTCGTAGGCGGTGAGGAAGACGGCGGCGAAAGTGATCGAGCCGTCAGGATCGGTGACATAGGTCGCGTCCTCGACAGGAGTGCCGTCGCGATTGGTAACCCTAGCCGCTGCATACCAGGTGGAGCCAACCTTATAGGCCTTGACCAGTTCGGTTTTGCGCGTGTCGCCCTCAAAGGTGCAGAGCCGGGCAATCTCCGCTTTCTCGTCCGCGTAGGTCTGGACGCGGCGATCGGTGTAGAAGAGCCAACCCATTACGCTGCCCTCCGGTCATCGATTTCCATCAGCGCATCGAGCGGCACGCGGTAGGGCTGCATGGCGTCGAAATCCTCGCAATTGCCGCAGTTCTGCACGATCGCGAAGGTGTCGCAGGCATCCTTGAGGATGACCCGGAAGGTGCCGCCAAGGCCCGAGGGCACCTCGTAGGTCCCGCCGATGAGATAATCCGAGGCCCGGCGCACGAAGACGCGGATATTGTGGCCATCGGTGGCGAGCCGGATCGCCCCCTGCCCCCGGTCGATGAGCACCTGCACATCGTCTAGAATGTCCGTGTAGAACTGGCCGGTCAGATCGCGAAACGCCATGCGGCGCTGCGCCATCCAGTCGGTATCCCGAAACGGGTTCATGCCGTCGGCGAAGGCGAAAGAGGGATCGGCCTGTTCGGTGGTGACGATTCGGGTGGTCGTGCCATCGATGCCGTTTGAGCGCAGATGCACACCATTGCCGACGATCAGGATCAGGGCGGGCCTGTCCACGGGCCCGTTCCAGTTGGGCAGGAAGGTTTTGCAGGCGCGCGCATGGGCGATCTGTGCCGCAACAGCGGACGCAGAGAACTTGAGAATAGCCATGAGGATGTCTTTCGGTTGGGTGTGGGAGGGTCGACCCGCGCGGGGAATGCCTCGCGCGGGTCGCGTGATGGCTCAGGCCGCTTGCGCGACCTCGCTATCAGGCTCGGGGGTTTCCGCAGCGGGCTCCGCCTCATCAAAGGCGATACCGGCGGTCTGCATCATCGGCGGGCACCAGGCGGCCACGGCAGCGCGCTGCGCGTCCGTGAGCGTAGCGAAGGGCTCGGCGAAGAGCTTGTCACAAAAGGCGACGATCTCCTTCTTGCTCGACGAGGCCAGCGTCACCGCCTCCTGGGCGAGACCCAGATCCTCGCCGAGGATCTTCAGGAGCCAAGCCTTCTTGAAGCGGTTGAAGAGCGCCGCATTCGGCGTCCAGTGGGCGCGGATGTCGGGCATGATCTCGATCTCGAACGCATGCATCAGGCTGTCGCGCTGGCGGTCCCGCGCGAAGCAGGACTGCGTGGTGCTGGCCGTGGCATAGGCCACGAGCTTGGCCTTCTCGCCGGCCTCCAGCGCGCGAAACGCCGCGAACTGATCGGCGGGCGGGCGGGTATCATCGAGCCAGGAAAGATTGAGCACATCATGCGCTGCCGCCACCTGCTCAAGCGAGGTCTCGTCGATCTCGTCCATCTTGGCATGGCTGCGGTGTTCCTTGCGGGCGTCGACCTTGATCGCCTGCGTGACACTCATTCCGCTGGCCAGAACGTCGCTCACCAGCTTGAAGAGCGTCAGATCGAGCGTGGCCTCGGGATGCAGCGCCATTGCGGCGCCAAGGGCCATGGCCCGCTCGGTCTTGAGGTCCTCGGCCAGCGAGGCCGGATAGGTGATTTCTCCGGCATCGGCGGCCTCTTCCCCCGTCTGGTTGCCCGCGGAGCCGCGCGCGCCCTCCTCTTTCACGGTGTCCTCCGGGCGCACGAGACCAACATGGAGCGTGATCTGCCCACCCTGCCACGACGCGATCACCCCAGACCGCGCGAGGTCCTCGGTGCTGTAGGCCTCCTGCAGATCGCGGGCTTCCTCTTCCAGAGCGTCCACACGGTCGTAAAAGGCATTGTAGGCACCGTCCTCGAGCCCCTCGTCCTCCATCTCGAGCTGCAATTTCTCGAGCTCGGCGGTGATCTCATCCACGCGCTTCTGGGCGGCCTCGTCGGGCTCGATCGGGCCGGGATAGACGCGGCCGTAGTCGGCCATGGTCGCGTAATCATACCGCACCATCGCATCGGCCCAGACAAAGCCCAGCCTCGTGCGGGCCTCTTCGGCAGCCGCACCGAGCTTCTCGAGCAAGATGGTCTCGACCAGTGCTGTATCCTCGAGCACGGAATGTTCTTCCAGAAGATCGGCCGCGACAGCACCGCCCCGCGCCTCGTAGTCCGCGCGCACGAAAGCCCCGATATCATCGCTGACCTGCACGCCGCGGGATTTGAGGGCCTGACGGACGGTGTAGGCCTGCAGATAGCCGCCGTCTTTCGTGAGCGCCTCGAAGACCTCGCGCTGCGCCTCCTGGCTCGGGTGCTCGGCGAAGGCCTTCATCGTGTCGAGCGTGATCACCTTGCCCCGGGCCGCGGCGCGGATGTCGGGGTGGATCAGGCCATAGCGCAACCGGCCTTTCACGGCGGCCACCGTGGTGCCGAAGGTCTTTGCGATGGTCTCAGGCGTCTGGCCGTCGACCTCCATCATCCGCGCGAAAGCCTCGAACTCATCGATGGCATTCATCGGTGCCTGGGTGATGTTCTCGGCGAGCGACAGCGCCGTGGTGACGTCGCAGTCGTCTGGGACAAGGCGACAGTCGACCTTGGTTTTCGCAGTGAACCCCTTGGTGGCCTTGTCGGCGATCAGCTCCTTCAGCGCGGCATGGCGCCGGCCACCGGCGAGGACAGCGTATTTGCCGTCAAGCTTCTGGACCAGGAGAGGCTGGAGCAGGCCCAGAATAGCAATACTGGCCTTCAGATGGGCGATGTTCTCGGGGTCGTAGGTTTCCGGGGAGTTACTGCGCACGTTGGCGGGGTGGGCAGTCAGATCGCCGATAGCGACGGAGACGAGTTTGAAACTTGCGGTCATAAGATGTCCTTTTCGGTGGATGAGGTGTGGCCCGCGCGTTCACGCGCGTGACCAATCCCCGGCTTCGGGGATCACAAAGACCGAAGGCCCGCTTTGCCTTTTTGGGGGCCGCGGGCCTTCATCGTCTGAGATGTCAGTAGGGGGTGTCCCCTGCCCTACCAGTCGCGCGCCAGCATGATGGTCAGCACACGCATGGTGGTGGCGGGATTGTCCGGGGCTTCGGCGCCATAGCGGAAGTCGGAATCCGCTTCGTACAAATCCAGTTTCCAGAACACGGTCTCGCTTCGGATCTCGACCGCCCCGAAATCGTGCCATCCTTCGGGATCATTCTCAGGCTCGAATGTGGCAAACTCACCGGTCGCCTTCACCGCCTCGGCCATGAAGCCGTCATCGGCCTCCATAAGCGAGCGGGTCACATGCATCCGGCCGTGGATGGGCTGCGCGGGCGGCACCCCAAGGCACGCGAGCTTGCGAAACGCGTCGTTCTGCGCCGCGATCACGTTCGGATCCGGACGGTCTGGCTGGGGTTGAACATTCATGGACATGGGGATCTCCTTTGAGAGGTTTGAAACACCCTTCTCAAAGCCCGCTTTTTCTTTTCCGCTTGGCGGATGAATCGAGGCCGAAGGCGCCCTACCCGAACAGCCCTTTGGGTCTGTAATTCGGGTTGGGGATGGTTTCGATCCAGCCGCCTTGTTCTTTGATGCTCTCGAGCGCTGCCGAGAGCGGATAAGCGCCCTCGGCAGCGCTCCACCAATAGGCACCGCGCTTGAAGGTGATGATCTTGCGGCGGCCGTCGTTGAAGCAGGCCACCCGCAGCGTTTTGGGTTCCTTACGTGACATGGGTGTCTCCGTTCTCCGTGCGGTCAGGCGGCCTCGGCACTGCGACCTGCCCTGCCCACCTCCGATCTGGCGATCAGATAATCACAGGCGCGCTGCGCGTCCGCGGCGTGCCGGAAGATCGCGCCCTTGTCCGACCGAAGGACCCGCAACCAGTTGTGCAGGTAGGCGGCATTCATCTCGAGCGTATGCGCCGTGAAGCCGAGCGTCTGACCCAGGAACACCGAGGTCAATTCCGCGACGATCTCCTCGCGCGCATAGGACGTGTTGCCAAACTTCGAGAACCCGAAATCGCGGTTCAGTCGATGGGGAGCTTTCGTGGCATGGGCCAGCTCATGGGCCCAGACCCCGTAGAAATTGCGCGGGTCCTGGAACCGCGTGATGGACGGCATGTAGACCTTGTCCACGGGCGGCAAATAATGGGCTTCCGTTCCTGTGAAGACGGTCGTGATGTCGATGGCGTCGAAAAACGCCTGCATGTGAGGGATGGGCTCGGACGGCGGATGCTCGGGTGCGGGCTCCGGGTCGGGGTAGAAACCCTCAGGCAGGCCCTCGATCTGGCAGGCATTGAACACGCGGTAGGATTTCTGGAAGCGGAAGATGCGGGCCTCCTCGGACCGATCATCGCTCTCCTCCTGATCATCCTCGCCGCCGGCGTCTTTCCGGCTTTGGCCGTAGTAGACAACGACAGAGGACTTTTCGCCCTTGCGGACCTTTGCGTCCAACGCATTGGCCTGCGGCAGCGTCATCCAGAAGGGAGAGCTGTGGCCCGCCATCACGGTCCGCATCGTCAGCAGGAAGTTGTTCACTCCCTGGTAGGGTTCCCCGCCCACGCGCAGGGGGCGACAGCTGCCACCTGCGGTCCATGGCTTGCGCCACGGCAGGACGCCGCGCTCGATGATGCGGATGATTTCGTTTGTGATGACCTCGGAGGCATCGAATTTGGGCGTGCGGGATCGGGCCATGGCTGGCCTCCTTTCGAGTGTTGGTGAGAGGGAATGGTGATCAGGTTGACTGGCGGGGGCGCGGATCGTTGGCGATCCTGGCACCGAGGGCTTCGACCATGTCGATGTAGGTGGTCAGCGAGACGGACGTGCCAGGACCGCAAGGGTCAGGGTCGACCGATCCGTCCCGCGCCACGCACGGCAAGTTCGCGAAGGTGATGACGTCAGTGACGGGTCGGTTATCGATGAACGGCGTCCCTCGTGCGACCGCAAGTGCGGCCAAGGGAAAGCGATCGATCGGCGCGAGGGTGGACACGGTGGTCCAACCGAGATGGAGGAATGTCCCACCCTCCCCGCAGATCACATGCGCGTTTGGCAATGACGCCGCCTGCTTCAGATAGCCGAGATCACGCAGGACGGTCTGGCGTTCGAGCCGCTGTGCCAGCGCCGTCTGGCCAGTTCGGCGCAGCTCTCTATGCCGCCACCACCAGGCAGCGGTCGCGCGCAACACGCGCAAAACACCTGTTTGCATCGGAATGCCCTTCATCAGGAAAGACAGACCGGAATCCGGCCCGGACCCATCTGAGGGACCCCAAAGGCCCTCATCCGTCAGTCACAAAACCCGAAGGACACTTTCTCTTTTTCCGGCCCCTTTGGGCACACAACAAAACCGAAAAGCCCGGCCCTTCTGCCGAAGCCATTGATTTCATGCAGCAATTCCAGATCGGCAGGCAAGATCGGCAAGGCATATCGGCAAAACCTTGCTTGAAAGTACGAAATGTGTTTATTTTTCAATTACTTTGCAAACATGGAAGATCGGCAAAAATGCTGGAAACACCCGCCAGGATCGAACCCTGCTTCTTCGAGGAGCATATTCCCACAGAACTGGCAGACCTTTCGGTCGACATCCAGAGGGAAGCCACCGGGCTGGGGCAAGGGTTGCATCCTGACAGCGCAGCCGAACTTGCCGATCTCGTCCGTGTGATGAACTGCTACTACTCCAACCTGATCGAAGGACACAACACGCGCCCCCGCGACATCGAAAGGGCGCTGGCTGGTGCCGAGCTTGAGGAAGAAACCCGCCCTCTCGCCCTTGAGGCCCGGGCGCACGTCATCGTTCAACGGGCCATCGATGAGATGCATCGCATAGGCACCCTGCCCCGCCCTACATCCGTCGAATTCCTGACTTGGGTCCATAAGAGCTTCTACGACGAGATGCCGGATGAGTTTCGGGTCATCGAACATCCCGACGGCACACAAGAGCCCATCGTTCCGGGACGCATGCGCCAGGATGATGATCGGGAAGTTGCGGTCGGGCGCCACCTACCTCCTTCATCGTCGCGCGTCGCGGCATTCATGGACCATTTCGACAAACGATTTCAGATTGCGGCGCGGTCTTCGAGCGGACGGATCATCGCGATCGCCTCTGCACATCACCGGCTCAACTACATCCACCCTTTCCCGGATGGTAACGGCCGTGTCAGCAGACTGATGTCTCATGCCATGGCCCTCACAGCGGGGATTGGTGGCCAAGGGCTCTGGTCCATATCACGTGGGCTGGCCCGCGGGCTTACCGATCGGGGCGAGTACAAACGGATGATGGATCTGGCCGACAGTCCACGCCGCGGAGACCGCGACGGACGGGGGAACCTGTCAGAAGCGGCACTGAAGGCGTTCAGCGAATGGTTCCTAAAAGTGACGCTCGACCAGATCACGTTCTCTGCGAAGCTGTTCGATCTCGGCGGATTGGACCAACGGTATCGTCGTCTTGTTGCAGATACCATCGATGACAAGCGAGCGCCGGAACTAATCTCGGCGGTTCTTCGGCATGGGGCACTGGAACGTGGCGACGCGCAAATTGTGCTCAAGACGTCCGAGCGTACTGCTCGCAACACGCTGAGTAAACTGACCGCCGCCGGATACCTGATGTCCGCCTCGCCGAAGACGCCAGTTCGGTTGGCGTTTCCGTTAGATTATCGAGAGCGGCTCTTTCCAAACCTCTTTGGAGATGGTGACCTCCCACAATAACTTTAGGCATTTAGGGTGTAATGCCTTGCCGTGGATTTCTTCCATGGGCGGCCAGATTTTCATCAAGGCTTGCTCGTGTGTCACTTGTCCACCGCGGTGGACATCTGCTGGTCTGAGATAAACTGAAGAACCACCACGCGCCGCTAGGTGCGTTTGGACAGTTTTGGTTGCCACAAGCGCCGCTTCTCGTTCGAAGTCCACCGCGGTGGACATTAGACAGTTCGCTCATTGTTTTCGGACAGTCGCTTGATTAAAGCTAATGGATCAAATTGGTTTTGCCTTTGACCCAGGGTGATACTGTGAAAATACGCTCCAAAATCCCTGATGCGTTTTCCAAGCTGTAGCATGATGAAGATTGCGCATGACGCTTTCTGAGCTCCTACAGCATTCTTGGCTTTCTCGAAAGTCTCTGGGTGAATGCCCATCATGGGTGCAAGTGTTCGAGCATGGTTTTCAATGTCCAACCAGTTTCTAAGTCTCTCTGTGGAGAACGATGTCGCCTGATCGCAGACTGAGGTCAACAAGTCTGGTTTCAGGGCCTCAAGGCCTATGTTGCTATCTAAATCTTTTTTTTCTTCTTCAGACTTAGATTGATGCCGGACAGTTTGTCCGTCATTGGCGGGCAATTCCATAGTTTCAGGCGGGTCATCCGGGGTAGACAAACTCTGGCATTCTACATCTGTATTGGCGAGCAGAGCGTGGTATTCGGGGAGGCTCAGCTTCCTGCGTAGAGCTTTCCGTGCGTGGTTGATGAATGCGTTGCTAGGATCGTGCTCTTCCAAATGGGCGAGCTTTGTAAGGATCTGTTTGCGGACAAATATCCGATCTCGCCGGTTATTCTCCATCTCTTGCGCGATGGCTATAAGCTCGCTCGCACGTTGGAGCAGGGGGGTGAGAGACAATCCATAACTGATGCACTCCCCGCCGGATGAGCGAACGCGGTAGCGCTTTCGGTTCGAGCTGTCATTGCGCTTGATGAATCCGAGTTCAACGAAGCGGTTGATGTGCCTCCGGAGTGTCCGTTCGTCGATTCCGCCAACGCGCTGGCAAAGTGAATTGTTAGACGCAAAAACCGTTTCGCCATGGCCAGGTTTCAGAAAACTGAGCATTGCTTGAAGTGTCTGTATGTGGCCAGGACGTAAACCAAACACGCTGCGTGCATCTCTCAGGGCTCTGAAGATGGTCCAGACGTCGGTTTCAGATGGGGGAAATGAGCCGCGGGTTGCATCAGCACCTGCGGCTTCGATAGAGAGTTTTGTAAATGCCATGGCTTGTTCACGACGACCGTTCGGCCCACAACTTCCCCGTCTCTTTCCTCAAATTTTCGCGGAAAAAGGCAAAAAATATCAGTCCACCGAATCGGTGACTCTTGACCGGTATGCTGGAGGTTGCTACATCAAAGATGCTAATCAGATGATGAGGGCTCTCCAGGGGAAACTTTGGGGGGCTCTTTTCTTTCGGGTCTTCGCTTTTCTCCTCTGCTCGTGTTGCTCTGTGTGGCCTGGGTTAGGACCCAGAGCCTCTCTCATTCCGCCACTGTACGAAGAGTTGCAAAAGCGTAGCTTCCGCGTGCTCTTCGAGCCATTGGCCGAATTCTGGATTGTCCTTTTTGCTGACCTTGAGCGCGATCGCCTTCTCATCGATTGTCAGCGTGCCCAATGAACTGCCGTTCTCATCATTGATGACCGAAGTCAGCCCACGATTGGGCGGCTTCTTGTCGCTACGTGCTTTGCTCGAGCAAGCCGAATAAACCGCTTGGAACTTTTCGGAACTAGGAGTGTCGTCGGGCAGGGCGGCGAGCGCCTCTTTGGCGATGTCCACCAAATCTACCTTCACCGACAAGGCAGCTAGATCACCCCACTGCCGTCGTCCGATCCCATGTGCTGGCCCGATGAGTTGAACAAGACCGTCTGGCAGTTGTTCTATGACGACCCTGTGGTTGGATACGCCTTGCCGGGTCAGACCTAGAGCATCTTGAATGACACCGGGTTTGTACCCGGATTCTTGCATCTCTTTGATAAAAAGAGACTTTTCTATAAAAGACGGATCAAGCCTGAGGTTGTTCTCCTGGCCTTGAGCGATCAGAGATGCGTCATCGTCCAAGGTTCGAACAATTGCCTTGACCGTTCCACCGACCTTACGGATCGCCGCAAGCCTGCGGCGGCCGTAGATGATGCGGTATCTGTCCGGCTGGGCTGATGGACGGACCATGATGGGCACTTGTTGGCCATGCTTGCGAATGCTCTCGGCCAATTCATCGATACTGGAATCTTCCAGCACCAACCGATCGCGCAGCCCATCCATGTCAATCTGATCGGGTTCGATATCGCGAATCGAGTTTGCTGTGATCTCGCGCAAAGAGTCGCGCAATCCTCCAACAGACCCCGGCAGCTTTGCCGCTTTTGGCGGGGTAGGGGAGGGGGCTCCGCTCTCCGTCTCATTCCTTGGAGGCTGGTTGAAGATGTTTCGGGCCATCAGCGACGCCCCCATGCCATTTGGATCGTCTGCTCTAGCTCATCGCCAACGCCATTCACGCTGGTCAGGGCGCGATCAATCGTCTTTCTGATGAATTGGCTTGGATCGACTTCGTAGACCGTCTGCTGGGTCATCCCCGCGTCGGAGATCGCCGTAGACTTCAGCATCGGCTCTGTCATGACCTGACCTGCCAGAATTGATCTCAGGTAGCCTGCCATTTGGGTCTGCGGACCGTCCGACGGTTCATATCTGGTAATCAGGAACTTGACAAAATCCCATGTGACACGCCGACCGATGGCTTCCTCCACGGCCTTGACCGTTTCTGAAGCAAGCTTCAGGAATTGGCTCATGGATGCGATGTCAAGCATGCCAGGTACCACGGTAACCAAAAGCCCCGTCGAGGCTGCCAGCGCAGTCAGGGTTAGAAACCCAAGCTGAGGCGGGCAGTCGATCAGGACGATGTCGTAGTTTGCCTCAACCTCTTCAAGCGCCAAGGCGAGGCGCTCTGCAAAGATGGGCTGTACGCGACGGGCGAGAGCGTTTGCGGTCTCGGTTTCGTACTCCGAGAGCATCAAACCGGCGGGCACCATGTCGAGCTTATGGAAGTAGGTCTTTTGGATGACGTTCGAGAGAGGAACTTGGTCCTCATATCTCAAAGCATCATAGATTGTGCCGCCATCGGCGAACTCAAGCTCGGGCCGAAAGCCGAAAAACGTGGTCAAACTTGCTTGCGGATCGAGGTCTAGGACCAGCACGCGGTAACCGCGCAAGGCATACCTTTGCGCAAGATGAATCGTCGCAGTAGTCTTTGATGAACCGCCTTTGAAGTTGACGACGGATATCACCTGGAGACGATCGCCATCACGTCGACCTGGGCGGTAGCTTTCTGCGTTCTTTCCAGTGCGTCCAAGAACATCGCGCAACTCATCAATCTCTTGGGCTGTGTAGAACCGGTGTCCGCGGTTGTCTGTATGCACTTCCGGGAAGCTGCCGTCCTTGTGCCGGTTGCGCAGGTTAGATGTGCTTACGCGCAGGAGGCCGGCGACTTCGGTGGAACTGAAGCGGCGTAGGGACTTTCGTTCTTCGGGTTCGAAAGCGATCTTCATCTGGCGATCCAAAGACTCAGCCAGATTGTCGGCAAATGCTCCGATATCGGAAGAGCCTATGCCTTGCGTGTATCCAATGTTACGATCATCCATGTCCTGCCGCCCACTCTCGGCCTCTGTTGAGGCTCTTAGTCATTCTGACGGTGTACAGCGTGTCTGACGCGTTTTGCCGTCAGAATGGGAATGCCACGATCCAGTGAGTCCGGCAAGAAGAATCTAAATGTAGTGTGAAAGTTATCCACAACACCTATAGGTGTTGCCGCGTAAAAAAATCAACAAGTCATTGATATAGATATATTAAATGCAGATCTAACCGAATCGAGCCGCTACTCTGTTGAGTTGGCACATTAGCAGCTAACCCCAAGCAACTAATGGCACTTTCTGCCTCCTGCGGAGTTTTCCCCCGGTGGAATTTTTTGGATTCGGGTCAGAAGCTACATCTGATCTTGGCTCGATTCGTACGGCATGAGGCCAAGTCGTTCCGCCCGCTCCAACAGCATTTTCACCGAAGACGGCTGCCATCTCGTTCGGCCACGAGGCGTGCGTTCGCGCATAGATTCCAGCCGTTCACAGATCGCTTGAAGCGTGATGTCGGGATCTGCGCCCTTGATGCCAGCAATAATGGCGGGCAGGCGATCGTCCGTTTCGCGGCGCCCGGCGCGGGCCAGCACCTCGGTAGGCAGGAAGCCGTCGCGGACATAGGCCTTCACAGCGCGCAGCAGGCGGCTTTGGGTCCAGCGACGCGCCTCGGGCAAGGGGCCGTTGATGATGCGCAGCACGTCCTCCCAAGCCAAGTCGGGTCGCAACCGGCGCACGTGGGGCACCCAATCTTGTGCCGTTTCGTTCAAACGCTCCATGTAGCCGTCCTGTCGCGCCAGCCGCACTTTGCGAAGAGCGGCAGGGTCTTTGGCACGCAGCCCAGGGTTCCCGCCCACGCGGCCCTTTGTGCGCGCGCTGGCGAGGCCGGCCTTGGTGCGTTCCCGGATCAGGGCGCGCTCGAACTCGGCCGCAGCGCCCAAGACCTGCAGCGTGAACTTGCCTTGCGGGGATCCGGTGTCGATCGGGTCCTGAATGGAACGAAAGAACGCCCCCTTGGCCTCCAGCCGCTCGATCACCTCCAGCAGATGCGACAGGGATCGCGCGAGGCGGTCAATCCGCACGACCACCAGCGTGTCGCCCTTGCCGATGCGCTCCAACACCCGCGCAAGCACCGGCCGCGCACGATTGCCGCCCGAGGCCTGTTCTTCATGGATCTCGGCGCAGCCTGCGGATTTCAGGGCCTCAGACTGGGGCAGGGGGGTTTGATCCTCGGTTGAAACGCGCGCGTAGCTGTCGCGTAGCCCTTAATTGTGAGATGGGAAATCCAACGAAATCAACGGCTGAGCTTTGCCCTTAAATATGAGATTTTGCCTTTAATTCTGATATTTTTGCCCTTAAACCTGAGACAGGGTTCACAGACATTTGCGGCAAATATCGATGAATGATGATGGCGAAGACTGCGTTGCTGTTGGTGCTGAAGAGGCGCGCAGGGCCGCGGTGCTGCGCCCTCTTGTTCAGGCATATCTCAATGGGACTGGCAGCCTGGAACGTGGCATCAATGACGCCGTTTGGGAGCTTGGTGTCAGCAGGGCGACGGTCTGGCGTTGGATAAAACGGTTGGCGGAAGAGGGTGGGCGCACCAGCGCTCTGGCTCCGCGGAAACGGGGCCGCCCGACCGGGACGATGTTAATATCCAGCAAAGTCGAAGCGGTAATCGAGGAGCACCTTCGCCGCTATTTCTTGCGCCGGGAGCGTTCGAGCTTGTCGCGCGTCGTGACAGAAATCCGCAGCGCTTGCTGGCAGGAGGGCTTGCAACCGCCGACACGGCGAACGGTTCAGCGTCGTCTGGATGCGATGGATGCCCGCGAAGTTGCGAAGGCACGAGAGGGCGCAAAGGCGGCCCGCCAGAAATTTGCGCCGGTCACAGGTGAGAACAAGGCCAGTATGCCACTGGAGATCGTCCAAATTGATCATACACCGGCGGACATCATTCTTGTCGACGGCTTTGAACGCAAACCAATTGGGCGGCCTTGGGTCACGCTGGCGATCGACGTCGCAACGCGGATGGTGACCGGATATTACACCTCTCTCGAGGCACCTTCGCGTCTGTCAGTGGCGCTTTGCCTGACACAGGCGGTGGCCCTCAAGGAGGAACTTCTTGCGGAATTGGCGTGCGATGTTCCTTGGCCGGCACAGGGCAAACCGCACAGCATCCACGTCGATAACGGTCGCGATTTCCGGTCGCGCGCCTTTCGGTCGGCCTGTGCGGATTGGGGGATCGATCTGGTCTATCGACCGCCAGCAAGTCCTCACTTCGGTGGTCACATCGAACGGTTGATCGGCACCATGATGGGGGCCGTTCACCTGTTGCCGGGAACAACGCAATCCTCGATCGCGGCAAAGGGCGACTATGACGCCGAAAGCAAGGCCACGATGACGTTGAGCGAATTCGATCGCTGGTTTGCTCTGGAAATCTGCCGTTACAACAACAGCATTCATTCAAGTCTTGGCTGCACGCCCGTTGCCAAATGGGAGGCGCTCTCAGAGCAAATGACAGGCGACATCCCCTTCGAGATGGAAGCCTTTCAGGTGAGCTTCCTGCCGAGTGAACTGCGCAAGATCAGGCGTGACGGCATCCATCTGTTCCAGATAAGGTACTGGTCCGATGCCCTTGCAGGCCACATTGGGCGCGGGGATGGAAAGGTGGTCGTTCGCTACGATCCTCGCGATATCTCAATGATCTGGGTCGAACTGGACGATGGCCGGTATGTTGAGGCGCGGTACAGAAACCTGGAAATTCCGCCCGTCTCGCTCTGGGAATATCGCGAAGCGATGAGGAAGGCCCGTGCCCTTGGCAAGTCCGGGTCTAATGAGCTGGTGCTGGCTGAGCTGATCCGACAGCAACGCCAGATCGAAGCTGAAAGCCGGGGCCTGACGAAGGCCGAACGCAGAACCCGTGAAAGAAAAGGGACATTGAAGGGCACGAACTCGGCCGTCTCGACAACCGAAGGGCTGCGCCCGATCGATACGGGTGATACATCGCGCCCATTGTTCAAGGTGGAGAGATGGTGAATTGAGGGCAGGGACAACTGAAGAAGACGGCCGGATCGCCCTCATTCAATCGGATATCTGGATCGGCTTTCCTCGGGCGGAACAGGTGTTGGACCGCTTGCAGGGCATGATCGAAGCGCCACGACAAACCCGTATGCCTGGGCTTCTTGTGCATGGCGCCTCCGGGATCGGAAAGACGATGATTGCCCGAAACCTGTCGCGCAAGTACGCACCAGAATACGATCCGGCGTCGGGCATCACCCGCACACCGCTTCTGCTGTTGCAAGCGCCGCCCGCACCTGATGAACGGCGGTTTTACCTGCACATCCTGGCCGCCGTCGGCGCCCCGGCGACGGCTCTTAGCGCCCGCGCTCAAAATGTGGCTTCCCTCGAAGTCCGTGTCATCGCGCTCTTACGCGACCTTGGCCTGCGGATGATCATGATCGACGAGGTCCACAATCTCTTGGCCGGGACCCACCGCGAACAGCGCCGATTTCTCAATGTCCTGCGGTATCTCAGCAATGAACTCGAGGTGTCACTGGTCTGCCTTGGGGTCAGCGAGGCCGTCGATGCTATTCGCGGTGATATCCAGCTTGCCCGACGGCTGGACGAACATCATCTGCCAAACTGGCGCGACGATGCCGAGTTCTCGGACATGATCCAGACCCTTATTGCTGCCATGCCACTGGAAAAGAAGTCCAACCTGAAGGTCAAATCTCTCAAGCAGGTCTTGGCACTGACCGGTGGGGTGACCTCGCGCATCTTCGCTCTGGTCAAGGATCTTTCCATCGACGCCATTATCACAGGCGAGGAATGCATCACCGATGACGCAATCGCAAAATGGACGCCGGTTTGGTCGCGCCATGCGAACCCCCATCGGCGGCTCCAGAAGTCCCGGGTGTGAAGCCGCACCCGCTGCCCAAGACTGTCGCGCCGCTGCCAGACGAGTTGTTGTCAGGTTGGTTGTCTCGGCTGGCGGCGGCCAACTACTGTGATGATGCGGAACTACTGGCTCATCTCAGAATCGATACCGCGCATGGCACCGCCTTGGACTTCAACGTCGACGCGGCTGCGGCGGCGAAGATTGCCAACGCCGCACGGGTTAACCCAGATGTTGTTCGATCTTTGACCTTTCCGGCAATGACGCCACGAGAAGCCTCGCTGACGGCTCAGATGCCATTCCAGCATTGCATGCAATGCGCCAGAGAGGGTCTTTCGCTCAGGCATTGGAGGCGGGCCTGGGCATTTGACTGCCAAGTTTGCGGGACGAGACTTGTGCAGACCCTTGGCAAACTCCGTGAGGAACAAATATCTGGAAAACTGATATACCGAGCGCGCCGCGGGGCAGAGATGCTTGAGTGCGCCGCGCGCTCGCGCGGCCCCAAGCAACTTCGGCGCGCAATGCGCGCAGTCACCTTTGCCATGTCACTCAAAACCTTCCGCGGGGATCCGTCGTTCGCTGTCCAGAACCCCAGATCGGAAGTTAGGCTGTTCTGCCTCGCCGCAATCGCCGCCGCTCGATCTCATCCCTTGGCTAAGGCAGCCATCGTCAGCAAAAGCATCGACGACTATGCAAGGGTTGCTCTCTTGCGCGCCTTCGAGAAGGAGCCTCGATTGCTTGCCGCGGTTGATCACATCGCGCAAAGGTGCGCGAGAAACAGGGGCCCCATGACAGCCGTATCTCACAATTAAGGGCAAAAATTGTCGCCAAACGCGTCGCGTCTCAGATTAAAGGGCAACGCGACAACGGCGAGCGTCACAAGTTCCAATACGTGCAGCAACAGCAACGCGGAAAACGTCAGGATGATCCGAAAGCCGGAGCCATCCGACCGCTGCGGGGAAAACTTCAGAATGCCCGACAACGCATAATGATGGACAATTCCCATCACGATCGCCGCGCATATTCCGACAAACATAGCCATCAACTCGGTCATACACCCAAACCCGTCTTCCTGTTCAAACAGGTCAATTTGACCATACATCAGGCTTTTAGCACAACGGGACCAATTGATTCTTCACTGGTCAGGCCAACGCGGGGGGCAACCCGTTCAGGGCGACATCCACCGGAACGGTCGGCAAGTTCGATGCGATCCAGCCAGGCCCTTCGCCTGATCCCAACATCCCTTCCGAGATATCGGCGTAGCCCGAATAACCAGCTTGTCTCAACGCTCGAAGCAGCGATGCGGAGCGTCCGCCAGTGGCGCAGATCAGTCCAACAGTGCGATCACCGCTCAGTTCCTTGGCCCTGAACAATCGGTCCGGAAAACCGGACGCGTGCATGCTTATCGGCCATACACCAGCACCTACGCCGGTTTCTTGCCACTCTTTGTGCGTTCTGACATCGATGATCCGCGCCGTATCCGATAGAAGCGCGTCAAAGGCATTCTCTGCCGACCAGACAGATCGGCTCTGCGCCAACAGCGGTGACGCCGCGACGGTCAGCACCGTCATATGAGCACCCAGAACGAAACGGCGCCGGTTCAAATCAAGAGCCATATTCGAAAACCTCATCCTTTGATCGGTTGCGATCCCAAAGGTCACATAACATACGCGCGACGCTACCCGGGAGCACGACACGGTGCAGGCACAGATTTGTATCCATCTGTAGCAAGGGACTGACCTGATACAAACGGCTACAATTCTGCCCATGAAACAGAATGCAACAATGATCTAGGAAGGACGCCATGGGACCGCCACCTCATATCCTTATCGTGGACGACCACGCTCAGATACGCGAAAGCGTCGCGCGCTTCCTGGAGAAGAACGGAATGCGCACGACCGTCGCCAGGGATGCCGTGGAGATGGATGCCAAGCTGGCCACCGGTCACTTCGACCTCCTCGTGCTCGATGTCATGATGCCGGGCGAGGACGGTTTGTCGGTTTGCCGCAGACTTGCGCCAGAGGGTGATCTTCCGATCATCATGCTGACGGCGCTTGGTGAGGAAACGGATCGGATCGTGGGTCTGGAAATCGGTGCGGACGATTATCTCGCCAAGCCGTTCAATCCACGAGAACTGCTCGCCCGCATCAAGTCGGTTCTTCGGAGAAGCAACCGCGACGAACCTGTGGCCGGAAGCCTCGCTGGGAGGAAAGTCTCTTTTGCGCACTGGATACTGGATACCGACCGGCAGGTGCTGATTGACGAGTCCACCACCGAGACCCCATTGACGACCTCCGAGTTCAAATTACTGGCGGTCCTGCTGGAACGCGCGAGGATGGTGCTCAGCCGTGACCAGTTGCTTGACCTGACCGCTGGGCGGACGGCAGGCCCGATGGATCGAACCATCGACAATCAGATCAGCCGTCTCCGCCGCAAAATCGAGCCGGATGTACTTAGGCCCAGTGTCATCAAAACGGTGCGGAACGGCGGATACTGTCTGGCTGCCGATGTCGAGGATGCGCCGTGATGCGCCGTGCGATGAGGTCTCTGAGCGGCCAGTTGATCCTGCTTGTGGTCGCGGCACTTGTCGTGGCCCAGGCGATCAGCCTGTTCCTGTTCGCTGACGAGCGCACCCTTGCGATTCGTGCCGCATTGGGGTTCGAGGCCGCCGGTCGCGCAGCAAATGTCGCGCGGTTGATCGAGGAGGCCCCGCCGGAGTTGCAGGACTCGATCCTCCGCGCGGCGAATTCGCCATTGATCCGGTTTGATCTGTCGGACGTTCCGAGCGTGGAACACACCGGTCATTCGGATGGCGGCATCGTGGAAGGACGCATACGCGCGCTTCTGGGCGATAGCTACAGCCGGGATATTCGCGTTGAACTGCACGAGGTCGAGGGCGCGTTGCGGCCCCTTCCCAATCTCTCGGACGAGATGACGGAAATGCATCTCGCGATGATGCGCGGAGAGTTGACGGCGGTTGAGATGAACCTGTCGATCGCCATCAAGGGAGCGCGTTGGCTGAATGTCGGAACGCGGTTCGAGCGTCCGCCAATCCAATGGCCTTTCTATTCGATGCTGACCTTTGGAATTTCCGCCGGACTGCTCCTGGTGGCGATCTTCTGGTTTGTCATGACGCGCCTGACGCGTCCTTTGCGGCACCTCTCCAAGGCCGCGGACCATCTTGGCCGGGGCGAGGATGTGGGTGAATTGACCGTCGCGGGGCCGACCGAGGTCAAGGATCTGACCGTCGCCTTCAACCGCATGCAACGACGGCTGACCCGGTTTGTCAGCGATCGGACACGGATGCTCGCAGCGCTTGGTCACGATTTGCGCTCGCCGTTGACTGCTATGCGTGTCCGCGCGGAGCTGGTTGACGAAGAAGAGACGCGGGACAGCCTCATCGCATCGGTCGAAGAGATGCAGAGCATGGTCGAAGCGACGCTCACCTTTGCACGGGGCCTTACCGGATCCGAAGGTGCCGAAGTGGTCGATCTGCGCAATTTTCTGGACAGCTTGTGCAGCGATATGGCGGCACACTGCACCTTTGCCCCGAGTGATGATGTTGCCGTGCGGCTTCGACCCAACGCGTTCCGAAGGGCGCTGAGGAACCTGCTTGAGAACGCCGTTCGCTACGGTGGTGCCGCAAAAGTCAGCTGGGCGACCCACGGTTCGAACCTCGTACTCAACATCGATGACAATGGGCCCGGCATTCCCGTCGACCAGTTGGAAAAGGTCTTCGATCCCTTCTATCGCCTCGAGCAATCGAGGTCTCTGGAAACGGGCGGTTATGGGCTTGGGCTCTCGATCGCGAGGACAATCGTCCAATCCCATGGCGGCGATATCCAGCTGGTCAACCATAACAGCGCGGGTTTGCGCGCTGTTGTCACCATCCCACTGGATGAAAGCGAACTAATCGAAGGAGAAACAGATGAAACTGAAAACGCTCATTCCAACGTTGCTGGCCAGCTTGCCCGCCAGCATGGCGCGAGCTGATGGTCCAGGCTCCTGGACAGGTCACATGTGGGGCGGAGGCTATGGCTTTATGGGCGGCTTCATGATGCTCGCCTTCTGGGGCGCCGTGATCGCATTGATCGTGTTTCTGGTGCTCAGGCTGCGGGACAATGGCACCCGTCCCCCGGACTCGGACGCGCAGGAAGCGCTCCGGCGCCGCTTTGCGAATGGGGAAATCGACGAAGAAGAGTTCCGTCGCCGCAAAGCAACGCTCGACGAATAGACCCCGCCGCGGACGCCAAAGCCGTCCGACGCGACGCCCACCGACACTGGATAGGAAAGAACGCCATGGTCCCGGAAATTGGTCACTTCGCACTGGCCCTCGCGCTTGCGCTTGCGCTTGTTCAAAGCGTTCTGCCGATTGCAGGTGCGTCGCGTGGAAACGCCGTCTGGATGAAATCCGCCCAGGCGACGGCAATAGGACAAGTGCTGTTTGTGGCCATAGCCTTCGCAGCGCTGATGCAGGCCTTCATCGTCAGCGACTTCACCGTCAGGAACGTCGTCGAGAATTCCCATTCGCTCAAGCCGATGCTCTACAAGGTGGCCGGGACCTGGGGCAGCCATGAGGGTTCGCTGCTGCTCTGGATTCTGATCCTCGCGGTGTTCGGCGCGGGCGTCGCCTGGTTCGGATCGAACATCCCCGCCGAGACCAAGGCGCGCACCTTGTCGGTGCAGGCGTGGATCAGCGTCGGCTTCCTGTCCTTCCTGCTTCTGACGTCGAACCCGTTCGAGCGGGTGTTTCCGCCGCCGCTCGACGGCAATGACCTGAACCCGTTGCTTCAGGACATGGGTCTCGCCATGCACCCGCCGCTCTTGTATTTCGGGTATGTCGGCTTCTCCATCGTGTTTTCCTTCGCCGTTGCGGCTCTTATAGAGGGTCGCGTCGATCCGGCCTGGGCCAGATGGGTCCGGCCATGGACATTGGCCGCCTGGATCAGCCTGACGGCCGGTATCGCCCTCGGGTCTTGGTGGGCCTATTATGAACTGGGCTGGGGCGGCTGGTGGTTCTGGGACCCGGTCGAGAATGTAAGCTTCATGCCTTGGCTTCTGGGCACAGCGCTGTTGCATTCGGCCATCGTCACGGAAAAGCGCGATGCGTTCAAAAGCTGGACCATCCTGCTTGCCATCCTGACTTTCTCGCTTTCACTTCTCGGGACGTTCATCGTCCGGTCAGGCCTGCTTACATCCGTACACGCGTTCGCCGTCGATCCAGAGCGCGGAGTTTACATTCTGGGTTTACTCGCGGTGTCCATCGGTGGGTCGCTGGCGCTCTACGCCTGGCGGGCGCCCGAAATGGAGCCGGGTGGTTTGTTTCGCCCGATCAGCCGCGAAGCCGGGCTGCTCGTGAACAACCTCATTCTGGCCGCCGCTACGGGAACCGTCCTGTTCGGGACGCTTTATCCGCTGATCCTGGAGGCTGTCACCGGGGACAAGATCTCGGTCGGTCCACCTTTCTTCAACGCGGCCTTCATTCCGATGATGCTGGCACTGGTCGTGTTCATGGGTCTTGGTCCATTCCTGTCGTGGAAGCGGGCTGATATCGCCGGTTTGCTCGATCGCATTCGGTTCGTGGCCGTGCTGGCGGTCATTGCAGCCTTGGCCGCATGGTATCTTCTGAACGGTGGGCCGATCATGGCCTATCTTGCCATCCTCGGCGCGGCGTGGCTGCTTTTTGCAACCCTACGAGAATGGGCGCTGCGCATCCGTCTGTTCGAGGTTTCCCTTGCAGAGGCCGCGAGACGCGCGCGCAACCTGCCACGTGCGTCACACGGCATGACGCTCGCCCATGCCGGCGTCGCTGTGTTGATGATGGGGATGATCGGCTCGACCGGATGGAAGAGTGAGGAGATCGTCTTTGCCGCCCCCGGGACCGAAGTCACGATCGCGGGGTTCGACATCACCTTCGAAGGGGCCACACAGGTTCAAGGGCCGAACTACATCGCGGATCGCGGCACCCTTGTGGTCCGTCGGGATGGCGAGCTGGTCACGACGCTTTTCCCAGAACGCCGGTATTACCCGGTCGCGGAAAGCCAGACGACGGAGTCGGCCATCCGCTCTACATTGGAGGGTGATCTCTATACGTCGATTGCAACGCCAGCCTCCGATCAAGTGAACAACGCCGGAGCATGGACCCTTCGGATCCTCTATGAACCGCTCGTCAACCTGATCTGGATCGGCTCGATCCTGCTGGTGATCGGTGGCTGTTTGTCCTTGTCGGATCGCCGTTTGAGGGTCGGGGCGCCGCGCCGCGCCAAACAGCCAGCCAGCGATGCTGTTCCTGCCGAGTAGGAGAGAAGATGAAACGTCTCATTGCCGGGCTGCCGTTTATTGCGGCGGTCATATTCGGGGGTTTTTTTCTCTGGGGGCTCAATCCCGACCGGGATCCCAACGAGATCCCTTCCGTCCTGATCTCGCAACCGGCCCCGGCGTTCGACCTCGATCCCGTGCCGGGGTTGGAGACACCCGGCCTGGCCCGAAGCGATCTTGTAGGCAACGAACGACCGGTCGTGGTCAATGTCTTTGCGTCCTGGTGCGTGCCCTGCCGCGCGGAACATGCCGTGTTGACACGCTTTGTCGAACGCGAGGGCATGCGGTTGTTCGGCATCAACTACAAAGACAAACCAGAAGATGCCGTGAAGTGGCTCAATGACCTCGGCAATCCCTACGAACGGATCGGGTCCGACCTTTCAGGCCGGACAGGGATCGAATGGGGCCTTTCAGGCGTGCCGGAAACCTTCATCGTCGATGGCGATGGTACTGTTCTGTTTCGCTATGTCGGGCCGGTCGTGGGTCCGGACGCCGTCGAACGGTTCACGCAAGCCCTGAAGCAGGCAGGCGCACTGCCAAAGGGAGCAGCATCATGAGACAGTTGATTTTCGCGTTTTGCATCGGGCTCTTTCCCTTTGCCGCCAATGCGGTCGAACCAGACGAAATGCTGGCCGACCCGGTATTGGAACAGCGTGCGCGGGAGATTTCCAAGGATCTGCGATGCGTCGTCTGTCAAAACCAGGACATCGACAGTTCGAACGCGGGTGTGGCGCGGGACTTGCGTCTGCTCGTACGCGAGCGACTGGTCACCGGAGACAGCGACGCGGAGGTGATCGAATACATTCGGGCGCGGTACGGGGATTACGTGCTGCTCAAACCGCCTCTGGAGCCTGCGACCTACGCGCTTTGGTTTGCGCCGATCGCTTTCGTTCTGATCGGGGTTTTCGTTGGTGGCGGGGTACTGATGAGTCGGCGAAAGCAAGAGGCTTTTGAAGATTTGGGCGCGGAGGATGAGAACACCGTGTCCGAGATTCTCAGACAAAACGAAGCGGGGGATGCGTCATGATCTGGGGTATTTTCGGTCTTCTGACGCTGGTCGCGATCGGAATAGTCCTCTACCCGCTGCTGCTGTCCAAATCGAACACTCTCACCAGAGGAGATGCGGTACCGGCCATCCTCGCCGATCAGATGCAGGAAATCGAACGAGACATGGACCGCGGTTTGATTTCTGAACAAGAAGCTCAAGCAGCCAGACTCGAGATCAAGAAACGGATCCTCGCGACGACCCGCAATTTGGAAGCAAAAGCCGGATCGTCCCGTAGTGGTGGCAGAGGCACTCTTGTTGTCGCGGCGGTCCTCGCGCCGGTTATTGCCGCGGGCTACTATCTGACAATGGGATCGCCGGAGGTGCCTTCAATGGCCTTCGCTGCCCGTGCAGAGGAGCGCGCACAGACTGATGAAGTGACGGCGCTGGCAATACAACTTCGCGAAAGGCTTATATCCGATCCGACCGGCGGCCCCAGCGAAGGGTGGATGCTGTTGGGCCAGACCTATCAGCGCATGGGCAGAACAGTTGATGCTGTCGAAGCATTCGAAGTTGTCGCCAAACGGGAGGATGCCACCTCCGCGACATTCTCCATGCTGGCGGAGGCTGTCGCGGTTGCCAATGATGGCGTTGTTATTCCACGGGCGAAATTGGCCATTGATCGCGCTTTGGAACTTGACCCATCCAATCCTGCGGCAACCTATTTCGAGTCTCTCTACCATCTTCAAAAAGAAGAGACGCGTAAGGCCTACGATCTGCTCGTTTCCCGGCTGAACCAGGAAAAGACGTTCGTGCCCTGGATGGAAACATACGTTTTGCAGATCAACCGGATTGCAGCGGCAGCTGACCTCCCGGTCGTCAATCTACCCAGCGGGCCGACATCCCCACCCGGCCCGAGTGCGGCAGATGTCGCGGCGGCGTCGGAGATGAATGACGCGGACCGCGCGGAGTTCATCCGATCGATGGTCTCGCGGCTGGCCGAGCGTCTTGAGGATGAACCGGACGATCTGGATGGTTGGATGCGGCTGGCAAACGCCTATACGGTCCTTGAGGAGCCCGATCGCGCCGTTGAGGCCTACCGCAAGGCTGAAGCGCTGTTGGAGCAGCAGCCCGCCAGTGATCCTCGGCGTGCGGCGGTCCGTGCCGCGCTTGAGCGGCTCGGCGGCTGACTGCTGGTCGGTGTCCCGCCCGGGCAGGTCACTCCTGTCCGGCAACCTTTGCGGAAACATCCCGACCGCTGGCTTGCGCCAAGGCGTCCATCACGTCTTCGGTTGTTAGCAATTCGGACAGCACAATGCCGTTCGGTGCCGATGGTCCGTAGACGGCATTGAAGGGGATGCCGTATCTGCCGAAACTCTCAAGGTAGCGGGAAATGCGCGTGTCCGGGCGTGTCCAATCTGCCTGCATCGCCGTGACTCCAGGCGCTTCAAGCGCGCTCCGGACTGGCTCCCGGTCGATGACAAGTGTCTTGTTCGCTTTGCAAGTCAGGCACCAGTCAGCGGTCACATCGACAAAAACGACCTCTCCTGCGGACACGCGTTTCGCTATGTCCGAACGATCAAATGCGATCCAAGCCATTGCCAACTGCGGCGTCGAACGCGCAGGTGCTGATTGCTGCAAGAGAGGACCTGCGGCAATGGCCAGGACAAGGCTGGCTATGGCAATAGACCACCTGAACTGGGACTGCACATTCGGGAGAGATAGTATCAGAACGGCGAGACCGG
This sequence comes from Pseudophaeobacter sp. 1A16562, assembly GCF_041008785.1. Taxonomy (NCBI): domain Bacteria; kingdom Pseudomonadati; phylum Pseudomonadota; class Alphaproteobacteria; order Rhodobacterales; family Roseobacteraceae; genus Pseudophaeobacter; species Pseudophaeobacter sp. 1A16562. Next base: position 48,140 of record NZ_JAXGFT010000015.1, read on the forward strand.
ACAACGCCGCGACCGCGATGACAGACACAAGCCCGGCGACACCGTCGAGCACCCAGAACAGCCACACGGCGGTTGCAAGCAACAAGACCCCCATGACGCTTTTGATGATCAGCATCCATCGACCAGGCTTAGGCATGAATGCGACCAGACGCGGGAACGCGGCGATGACGAGATAGGGCAGGGCGAGGCCGAACCCGAGGCTCGAAAAGACTATGAGGATGTCCAAGCCACGCCCGGCCAAAGCAAAGGCCACAGCGGTGCCGAGGAACGGTGCCGAACAAGGCGTCGCCATGACGGCACCGAACATGCCAGTGAAAAAGTCGGCGGAATACCCGTTGCGTCCACCGGCCCCTGCAAGCCGCGTTTGAATGCCGTGTGGAAGGGCGAACTCGAACGCTCCGAACAGATTTGCCGAAAAGACGAGCAGAACAGCGATCATCACCGCAAGAAACAGCGGGCTTTGAAACTGCAGACCCCACCCGACGCTGAGGCCTGCCGTCTGGAGCGCCCAGAGGACGAGCGCCAGACCCCACATGAACGTCATGATGCCGGCGCTGGCAGCGACGAAACCGAACCGGACACGGGTTGTGTCGTGATCGGTGTGTTTGAGCACAGACGACACCTTGATGGACAGCACCGGCAGCACGCAGGGCATCACATTCAGGATCAATCCGCCCAGCAGCGCGATCGCGGCAATCCAGATCAGTTCCATCATGTCCGGTGTCGTGGCGGCCAGCTCAAAGGGTGGTGCTATTCCTTGCGCCACGCGATCCGCGATGATCGTGAAGGCCCGGTTCTCGCCGTCGGTGACGGTAATCGACGGAGCCACTGTCACATCCGTATTCGACGAGAGGATCGGCAAGCGCGCCCAAAGCAAACGATCCTCTTCTCCCAAACGGATATCGGGTTTGCCAAGCGCAACACCCATACCCAGTTCGGGAAACACATCCGGCGACTGGAGTGGTTCATCGACGCGAAGGCTGACGATCAACTCCGTGAGGTCTTCGTCGATGAAGGCATTTGCCTCGCTGACGCCGCTCGTCTTGGCCCCTTCGGGGACGCGCTCGGAAAACGTACCGATCAGCCCAGCCGAAGTGCTGTCGATGACGTTGCCCCGTCCGAGGCGAAGTGACAGGTCAAACTCTTCCGGGACACAGACATTGGAGCACACCAGCAGTTTGACCTGCGCGGAAAGAGTCACAGGTGCGCCGGGATCTTCGAGCGTTATGCGCAGCGGAAAGACGACTTCACCCGCATAACCAAAATTTTCGATGCCGAAGGCGGTGAAGCGCGTCGGGGCGGGCCACATGAATTCGACATCTGCGACGTTTTCGGAACCGCTCCATTCGACCGAAGGCGGTATTCCCACCTCGCCCGCCGACCGCCAATAGGTCTTCCAGTTTTCGTTCAGTTGAAGGTGAAGCCCGGCTGACAGAGTCTGTGTGTTCTCGGGAACGCCGTCCTGTACACTAATGAGATGCGCGGTGAGTGGCGCGCTCTGGTATTCAGCAGAGGTTGCTGCCGCGACACTTCCAGAGACAACGGCCAGGAGCACGAAGGGAATAAGCAAAACCCGTCGCAGGATCAAAAGGCAATCGATCAAGATACCTGCTTCCTTCCCTTATTTTTACCGCAGATTTCGCCAAGACGGCGGAGGTCGCCTCAACGGAAACCTACGGCAAAACCCTGACGACCATCCGCGCAGTCAACTCGCGCGACGCCAGTCGCAGAAGTTGAAAGATACCGACACCCATCCGGCAGAAGGTCTGACGCTTGCTTCGTGGACACGATAGCGCCGCGATCCGGGCAGTCTTCTAGACTTCCTGCACATCCCCCAAGCAAGAAACCCGACAACAGCAACGCGCCTACGCGTACCTTCCCGCGTACATCACGGCCTGTCGCGGACCACGACTGGAATCGCGGAGGTCATGGGCTCGGTCGTTTCCTCGATAGTATCCTTTGCCTTGTCGGAATGGCACGATTTCCCCATGAATTTGTGCATCGCAAGATGCGCCCCCACGCACAGCAGGAGCGGGGCGAAAGCCGCTGCATTGCCCCACATGCCCGCCAATGTGCCGCCGGCAAGAAAAAATCCCGCAACGGGCAGCAGCATGACGGCGCAACACGCCATCATTCCGTAATGCATGAGCCTGTCCGTGATCGGCTTCTTTCTGTGGTTCTGGTGGTCCATGACACCCTCTTTGTCTCGTTTCCCGCGTCATTTGCGGCCCTCCAGCAGGGTAAGGTCAAGGATACAAATGGATACACTTCTCGCGGCCTTGTCAGGTTGCCAGATGCCGGGTCTCGCGTAAAAGACGTGTGACAAAACCGAGGCTGGGAGTGTGTCATGACGTCTTTGCCGAATAACAAGATTAACCGACGACGCCTATTTGGTTTGGCGGCGGTTGCTTTGGCTGCCCCAAGCGTGGTTTGGGCCGAAGTCATTCGCCGCAATATCTCTTCTTTCCGAGTTCACGAGTGGCAAGACCATTTCGATACGCTTGGAAAGGGTATCATTATCTCGGACACGGAAACACGGGCTCTGCAGCATTGGACAGCAGATGGGTCAATGCGGATCTATCCGACATCCGTTCCTCTGACCGATGAACTCACAAAACGCGGTTATACCGAAGTCGTGGAAAAGCGCAAAAACCCCAGCTGGGCGCCGACGCCCTCCATGCGGGAACGCAATCCAGAATGGCCGGCACGTGTCGAGGGAGGCGATCCTGCCAACCCTCTGGGTACCCGCGCATTGTATCTGTCCTGGCAATACTACCGTATCCACGGAACACAGGACACGCGAAAAATCGGCCGTCGGTCATCAAATGGCTGCATCGGTTTGTTCAACGAACAGGTTGAAGAGCTTTACGAGCGGGTGCCCGTCGGCACTCAAGTCAAACTCATCTGACCCAAGAGACAAGGCGGAAGATACAGGCATGGACAAATTGACCGCGCTTATTGGAGCCGTAGTTATAGCTGGCGGGGGAGTTGCAACTTGGCAGTTCATTTCTGCGGAAGATTCTGCGGAAGATACAGCGATGGGTCATTCCATGACGCCTCCTGACACGAGTAGCATAGAAGCAGGCGACCCAATCGTTCAGGTCCAACTGCCGGCAGAATTCTCGGAGCAAGCCACGATTGGGAAAACCATATTCGAGGCTAAGTGTTCCGAGTGCCATGGAGCAAACGCAGCGGGACAAAACGGGATTGCCCCGCCTCTTGTGCACAAGATTTACGAGCCGAGCCACCATTCAGACATGGCCTTTGTTCTGGCCGCTCAAAATGGCGTGCGTGCGCATCACTGGAAATTCGGTAATATGCCAAGGATCGAAGGACTGACACAAGGAGACGTCAAGATGGTTGCCGCCTATGTCCGCGAACTACAGCGGGCCAACGGGATTGACTGATGCGTTGGTCGAAGACAAACCAATGGATTCTGTCGATCGTTTTCGGCCTTTTCCTAGTGGTTCTCGGAGTGCCTGAGGCGCCAGCGTTTCATGGTGAAGCGTCCTTGGCGCAAGAATTTCACGCTCACGAAGATGTAGGGTCATCGACGAACGAGGTCTCTGGCCACTGTCATCCGGGACTCGATTGTTCTGTCACTGCTGTGGTGTTTCTCCAGCCAAACGTGGTTTACGAGCCTCAGTTTCTGACGGCTGTCATGCAAGACGTCGCGACCCAACGAACAGAGTTGCGCCCTATCAGCGATCCTCCACCGCCACGACGGTGGGTCTGATTTCACATCGCTCGAAAAGCAGACCCAAAGAAGGATCGAAGACATGAAAAAGACGACTATCGTAGCGGCAGTGTTGATTGCAGGTACTGCGGTCACGGCATTCGCGCATAGCGGTGCCACCGGCATCGTGAAAGAGCGCATGGACGCCATGCTTGCAATGGGGAAGGCGGTCAAGACCGTGGCCCCGATGATGAGGGGCGAAACGGCCTATGACGCAGAAACAGTGCGCGATGCCGCGCGCCTGTTCCAGCAGCACGCCGGTGAGAGCATGACAAAGCTGTTCCCAGAGGGCACAGGGGGCATGCCCTCGGAAGCCAAGGACGAGGTGTGGACCGACTGGGAGCGCTTCGCGGCATTGGCAAGTCAGCTGGAAGAATACTCTGAGGGCCTGGAACGCGCAGCCGACAATGGATTGGGCGGCATGAGCGGCAATACCTCCATGGATGGCGCCTCGATGATGGGCGGCGGATCCATGATGGGAAGCGATACAACCATGATGGGCGGGAGCACGATGATGGGCAGCGGCGGCATGATGGATGCTGCCGCCATTGCCGAAATGCCCTCCGACGCGGCATTCGCGATGACGACACAGGTCTGTTCCGCATGCCATGAACGCTTCCGGGCGGAAGAAGACTAACCATGCGCCGGTTTTTGAAACTCGTCACCGGGGTCGCCGTGCTGGGCGCGGCCGGCCTCGGCGTGGTGATTGCATGGCCTGTCGGCAGTGCAGTGACTCCGATTGCAACAGAGGGCAATGTCGACCGGGGCGCATATTTGGCGCGCGCCAGTGGGTGCATTGCCTGTCATACCAATTTTGAAGCGGGCGGCGCACCACTTGCCGGAGGGGCGCCGCTCGAAACCCCGTTCGGAACGTTCTATCCGCCCAACCTGACGACCGACCCCGAACATGGCATGGGCGAATGGACGGCAGAACAGTTCGCAAAAGCCGTGCGGCAGGGGATCGGCCCCGATGGAACGCCCTACTATCCATCTTTCCCATATACGTTCTATGCGGATTTTTCTGACCAGGATATCGCTGACCTCTGGGCGGCGTTTCAAACCGTGCCGCCCGTGGACGAACCTGCACCAGAAAACGATGTCAGCTTCCCATTCGATCAACGATGGGGGCTGAAGCTCTGGCGAGCGGCGTTCTTCTACGATCCGGATACCGAACCGGTTGAAGGGCGAAGCGGCGCATGGAATCGCGGACGGGAATTGGTGCGCGGTGCGGCACATTGCGGAGCCTGCCATACGCCGCGCAATCTTGCAGGAGGTCGCGATATCGGTGCTTCCTTTGCAGGCAACGCCCAGCTTCCCGGTGGCAGCAAGGCACCCGCGATACGGCCAAAAGACCTGGCCAAAAATGACTGGACGGTTTCAAACCTCGCTTATGCGCTCCAGACCGGCATCATCCCTTCGGGCGATGCTTTCGGCGGCAGCATGGCGGAAGTGGTTCGCGAGGGAACTCGGTTTCTGACACCTGCCGATCGCGAAGCGATGGCGCTTTTCCTGCTGAACAAGGACACGGTCGAGGCGGAGAACCCCGCGTCGAACTAACACCACGCGGGGGCAACACGCCCCCGCTTTCTAGAGGATCGAAATGAGACAAACACGTCGGGATTTCTTGCGCCATGCAACACTGGCGGCCTGCGCGGCGGCCATCCCGCAGTCGGCTTTTGCCGCGACCCCGTTCGAGGACCTGATTGCCAAGGTTGCACGTCGACAGCTTCTTCCGGACACCTACCCGGAAACAGAGATCTGGGGCTATGACGGCCTTGTTCCGGCCCCGGAAATCCGGGTCGCTCAAGGCGATCGGGTGCGCCGCAGGTTCCGCAACGAGGTACCCGATCCCAGTTCGGTTCACTGGCACGGAATCCGGATCGATAACGCGATGGATGGCGTTTCAGGGCTGACCCAAGAGCCCGTGGCACCTGGTGAAACCTTTGACTACGACTTCGTCGTACCGGACGCCGGGACCTATTGGTACCACGCGCATAATCGCTCATACGAGCAGGTCGCGCGTGGTTTGCGCGGTGCTTTGATCGTCGAAGAGGCCAATGGACCGGACATCGACCGCGAGGAAGTCATCGTTCTGGAGGACTGGTTGCTCGATCCCGAAAGCGGGCAGCTTTTCGACAATTTCGAGCAGCCTATGATGATGAGCCACGGTGGACGCATCGGCAACTTTATCACGACCAATGGGCGCTATGACCTGACCTTGTCCGCGAAGCGCAACGAACGCATTCGCTTGCGGATCATCAACGCAGCAAGCGCGCGGATTTTCCCGCTGAAGCTCTCGGGGTTGAGTGGCTGGAGGGTGGCCGTCGATGGAATGCCAATCGGCCAACCCCAGCAGATTGACGGCGAGTTGATCCTCGGCCCGGCACAGCGCGTCGACTTAATTGTCGATGTGACCGAAGACGAAGGCGGCGTGGCCCATTTGCTGCGCATCGGCGATGACGATCAACCGACCCCGCTCGTGAGTTTTCCGATCGACGGCACAGCCAGTTCAGTACCAAGAGGCAAGCCACTGCCGTTGCCGCCGAACCCCGCAGCAAACGCCCCGGACCTTGCCGATGCGCGAGATTTGCGACTGGTCATGTCCGGCGGTGCAATGGGGCGGATGCAGTCCGCGTTGCTCGGTGGGGAACGTCTTGGATTCCGTCAGCTTGCCCAAGCGGGCAAATTCTGGGCCCTGAATGATGTCGCCGATATGACCGACACGCCACTGGCCGATCTATCCCTGAACGAGCCGGTGCGCTTGAAGATCGAGAACCAGACCGTGTTCCCACATGCGATGCACCTGCACGGGATGCATTTCCGTGAGCTGCGCCCCGACGGCGCGTTCGGGCCGATGCGGGACACGATCCTGTTGGCCGGCAACGAGTCCCGGGAGATCGCCTTTACGGCAGACAATCCCGGCAAGTGGCTGTTCCATTGCCACATGCTCAGCCACGCCGCGTCCGGCATGACAACCTGGATACGGGTCACATGAGGTATCTCGTTTGGTCCGTTCCGATCACTGTCGCAGCAGCCGCCTTCACGTATTGGCTCTCGACCAGTGCATCCTCGGATGTCGGCAGCGCGTCCAAGGCGGAGAGCTACGACATCGAAGAAGGCGCGTTGCTCTACGCAGAAAACTGCGCGTCTTGTCATGGCGCGGATCTGGAAGGCCAGCCGGAATGGCGAACGCCGGGCGCGGATGGGCGCCTGCCAGCACCACCGCATGATGAGACGGGTCACACCTGGCATCATCCTGACAGCCTGCTCTTCGATTACACAAAACTGGGGGGTGCAACGCTTCTGGCGCGTCAGGGCGTCGAATTCGACAGTGGCATGCCCGGTTTCGCAGACGTGCTGACCGACCAGCGAATTCACAACATCCTGGCCTTCATCCGGTCCACCTGGCCAGATCGCATCCGCGAAGTCCAGGCCGCGCGGACAGAAGCCGACGAACAACGGGGAGAGAACTAAAATGCGTTTCAGACAAGCCTTCACGACGGTCGCGATAGCTGCCTTGCTTCCGCTACCGGCACTCGCCGACGAACTGTCAGAGTCCCGGGTCAAGGAACTTGTGCTGGAAGCAATCCGCGAGAACCCGGAGATTGTCATGGAGGCCGTCGCCATCCTTGAACAAAGGCAGGCGCAAGCGCAGGAGCTCAGTCAGGCCCAAGTTCTGAATGACCAGCGCGATCTGATCGAGAACGATCCGAATGCGCCGGTTCTCGGCAACGCGGAAGGGGACGTCACCGTTGTGGAATTTTTCGACTACAACTGTCCTTATTGTCGGCGGGTCAAACCCGAGGTGCGGGCTTTGATCGAAGACGATCCAAACATTCGCCTCGTCTATCGTGAATGGCCCATTCTCGGAGACGGATCGGTGTTCGCCGCGAAAGCGGCCTTGGCAGCGCGCAAGCAGGACAAATACGAAGAGTTTCACTGGGCGATGATGGGGCTGGAAGGCCGCGCGGAAGAGGCCTCCGTGCTGCGCGTTGCCGAGGAGATCGGCCTGGATATCGCACAGTTGCGCAAGGACATGGAGGCCCCCGAGGTCGAAGAGCACATTGCGACATCCATGCAACTGACCCAAGCTCTGGGCTTTAACGGCACGCCGTCTTTCGTGATCGGTGACGCGCTGGTCCCGGGCTTCGTCGAAAAGGCGCAGCTTGTCGACTTGGTCGAGGAAGCCCGCAAAGTCGAAGACTGAAATTCTGTGCCCGGACCGCCCTTGGGTGGTCCAGGCACTGCATCAAGCGGCCGCAGGTTCCACGTTGTAGCCCGCATCCCGAATGATCGCTAGGACTTGATCGGCTGGTAACACGCTGGCGACACGCACATGTCGGGCAGAAAGGTCACATTCTACGCCTGCATTCGGATCTGCGCTCTTCACCGCGCTTTCGATTGCTGCGGTGCAATGTCCACAGCTCATGTCCGGAACGCTGAACTTCATCGGAACCACTCCTTGATCTGATTTCTGTCGGTGACATGGGGCTTCCCCCCGCTGGAAGGTCAAGTGAAGAAATTTATTTGGCGCCCTCCCATTGACCCTCCAGTAACTGGAATCCTCATATTCCACTTCGAATGGAAAAACAGGTGACACATATGCCCGAACCCAAACAGACCAGCCTGCCGATCGAAGGCATGTCATGTGCGTCCTGCGTTGGCAGGGTCGACCGCGCATTGAATGCAATCGACGGCGTAGAGGATGTGTCGGTGAATCTTGCATCCGAAACCGCGCGTATGAGCGTGGACGCGCTCAAGCGCGTTCCGGAAATCATCGAAACCCTTCGCGAGCTGGGCTACCCCGCGCGGACGGCCAAGGCCGAACTCACGATTGCAGCCATGTCCTGTGCCTCTTGCGTCGGGCGGGTCGACAAGGCGCTTTCCGCGGTGCCTGGAGTGGTCGAGGTGAACGTCAACCTCGCCTCCGAGACGGCGACGGTGGTTTACGTCGAAGGTCTTGTCACGACATCCGATCTGGTAAATGCAAGCGGCGCGGCAGGGTATCCAGCAACCGTGGCAACGGCCCAAGCCGGTGACGACAGGGTTGCGCGCAAGGAGGAAGAGGCTCAGGCGCTTGCCAAACGGGTCACCTTTGCAGCCATCCTCGCCTTGCCGGTCTTTTTGATCGAGATGGGTGGCCACGTCATTCCGGCCGTTCATATGCTTATCGAGACCACGATTGGTCAGCAGACGAGTTGGCTTCTTCAATTCGTTCTCACGACAATCGTTCTCTTCGGCCCGGGCCGGACGTTTTACACCAAGGGTTTCCCGGCCCTATTCCGGGGCGCGCCCGACATGAACAGCCTCGTCGCGGTCGGCACCGGGGCGGCTTACTTCTATTCCGTAGTTGCGACATTCATACCATCGGCCTTGCCTGACACGCTGCGCTCTGTCTACTTCGAGGCGGCAGCGGTCATCGTCGTCCTCATCTTGCTGGGGCGTTTTCTTGAAGCGCGCGCTAAGGGGAGAACGGGCGCGGCCATCCAGAAGCTGCTGGGGCTTCAGGCGCGGACCGCGCGTGTGGTGCGGGACGGTGAAAACGTCGAGATCGAGATCGATGCGCTGGTTCAGGGTGACATCGTCATCGTGCGTCCCGGCGAACGCATCGCGGTCGATGGTGAGGTCATCGAGGGGACCAGCCGCGTCGACGAAAGCATGCTGACAGGCGAGCCGATCCCCGCTGAAAAGAGTGCCGGAGATCCGGTGACCGGCGGGACGGTCAACGGCGCTGGAAGTCTGCAATTCCGCGCCACAAGGGTCGGCGCCGACACAACCCTGGCGCAGATCATTCGCATGGTCGAAGAGGCCCAGGGCGCCAAGCTGCCGATCCAGGGATTGGTCGACCGGATCACCTTGTGGTTCGTACCTGCCGTCATGGCGATCGCGGCGGCGACCGTGCTGGTCTGGCTGGTTTTCGGGCCTGATCCGGCCCTGACAATGGCGCTGATCGCCGGTGTGTCGGTGCTGATCATCGCGTGCCCCTGCGCGATGGGGCTTGCGACGCCGACCTCGATCATGGTCGGGACGGGACGTGCTGCGGAAATGGGTGTCCTGTTCCGCAAGGGCGACGCCTTGCAGCTACTTGATTCCGTTGATGTGGTCGCCCTCGACAAGACAGGCACGGTGACCGAGGGGCGACCCGCACTGACTGACCTTGTGCTGGCGGAAGGGTTCGATCGTTCAACAACGCTCTCGAAGATCGCCGCCGTGGAGTCGCTCTCCGAGCATCCTGTCGCGGACGCCATCGTCCGCGCCGCCCGGGCCGACGGCGCCCCGCTTGTGGGGGCCGAAGGTTTCCAGTCGGTCACCGGTTACGGCGTGCGCGCCTTGGTCGAAGGCGCGGAGGTGTTGGTTGGGGCCGACCGCTACATGACGCGGGAAGGCATTGACATCTCGGCATTGGCACCAGAGGAAACGAAGATCGCGAGCAAGGGTCGGACGGCGCTTTACGCTGCCATAGATGGACGTATCGCCGCCGTGATCGGCGTCGCCGATCCGGTCAAACCGGCAAGCCGCGCAGCCATCGCAGCGCTGCACGAAAAGGGTCTTGCGGTTGCGATGATCACCGGGGACAAACGCGAAACCGCCGAAGCCATCGCCCGCGAAACCGGCATCGACCATGTCGTCGCCGGCGTTCTGCCAGACGGCAAGGTCGCGGCGCTCAACAGTTTGCGCGAGGGCGGCAAGCGCATCGCCTTTGTCGGCGACGGGATCAACGACGCCCCGGCGCTGGCGCATGCCGATGTGGGCATCGCCATTGGAACCGGCACCGATGTGGCCATCGAATCTGCGGATGTCGTCCTGATGTCGGGCGATGTGCGCGGCGTGGTGAACGCCTTCGAAGTATCGCGGCGGACCATGCGCAACATCCGGCAGAACCTGTTCTGGGCCTTTGCCTACAACGTGGCACTTATTCCGGTCGCTGCCGGGGTGCTCTATCCGGCCTTTGGGTTGCTCCTGTCACCAATCCTTGCGGCGGGTGCGATGGCGTTGTCCTCGGTGTTTGTCCTGACCAATGCCCTGCGGCTGCGGCGCATCGCGCCTGCGATGGACGAGCAGCGCGCAATCCCGGCAGAGATGGCAGCCGCCACTCCTGCTCCAGCAGAATAACGGAGGTCCGACATGAACATCGGAGACGTTGCCCGACAATCGGGTGTGCCCGCCAAGACGATCCGCTACTACGAGGACATCGGTCTGATCCGCCCGAACCGTAGCGAGAACGGCTATCGCGCGTTCACCGAGAACCACGTTCACAAGCTGGCGTTTCTGGGTCGCGCACGGGCCTTGGGGTTCACCATCGAAGATTGCAGGACGCTCCTGTCGCTCTACGAGGATGAAAACCGCGAAAGCATGCAAGTGAAGGCGGTTGCGGAAGACCATCTGCGCCAGATCGAGGAAAAGATCGCGAAACTGCAATCCATGCGCGCGACGCTCGCCGAACTGGTGGAAAAATGTGCCGGGGATCACCGGCCCGACTGCCCCATCATCGAGGATCTGTCGCCGGAGCGGTTGGCCAAGTGACAGGCAAGAAGGGGCTGTACCTCAGAACCAGATCGCGCGGACCGGCATCCAGATACCCATGAAGATCATCATCAGGTTTTCCGTCAGCGAAATGAACCCCAGCGGGACGGAACTGTCACCGCCGACGCAGGCGCATTTCAGCTCTCTCTTGTCGATATAAACAGCCTTGAACACGCTGACAGCGCCGACCGTGCCGATAAACAGGGCGACAGGCGCCGAGAGCCACAGCAGCGCGCCGGCAGTCATCAGGACACCTGCCAACGCTTCGCCGAACGGGTAGACCTTGCCGTATCGCACCCATTTGCGCGCCAGCAGATCGTAGTTGAGGAACATCGTCGAAAACCCTTCGACATCCTGCAATTTCTGGATCGCGAGAATGGTCATGGACAGCGAAATGAACCATTCGAACCCCCGCAAGGTAAGGACCGACCCGTACTGGTGCCAAGACAGGCCCAATGCCAACAGCGCGGCAGATCGCGATGACCGGCTGGTAGGTCGTGTCGCTTTGCTCTTCCTCGGGTGGGTCAATGTCGAAAAACACCCTGAGATCATCGTAACCGCCGATCCGTTCGTCCCCGATGAAAGTCTGCGGCGTCGTCTCGACCCCGTGCTTCTCCATGAAAGCATCGGTGTCTTCACGGGTGTCAAGCGGATGGTCTTCCACCTCGAAGCCTTGCCGCTCCAGCAGGTCTTTCGATTTCAGACCGTAGGGGCAGACATGGCCCGGCATGACCATGCGATAAAGCTGCGCGGATTTACTGTCTGTATCGCGGGGCATGTCCTTTCCTCCTTATCCGCTGCACGTAAGTTGACCACGGAACCCGGCTTCGTAGTCGGTTCCCGCGCTGACGATCAGATCGGTCAGGTCACCGTTCGTCTCTGCGATCTCGGCCGACAGCGGGCCTTCAGAAAATGCATTTTCGCCCTGCGCATTCAGGCGCACCAGATCACCGCTGATCTTCATTGCGGCGGCAGACCCTTCGCCGGTTTCACCAGTCACCAGTACAGCCGGACTGTCCGAGGTGTAAGCAAAGCGGCAATTTCCGCCATTCGGGAACACCGCAGCGATTTCGTCTTCCGTCAGAAACTCAGGATCGACCTTCGACACGACCTCCGTTTGAAGCGCCTGTTGCGCATCCACAACCTGCGCCGGCGTTTCGCTTCGCGTGGCCGATGCTTCGCCGTTTGCTCCAATGTCAGCAATAAGGTAGCGCATTTCGGCGATTTCCTTGTCCTGCGCATAGATAATGTCGTCTGCGAGCCCCCGGACGCGCGGGTCGGTGATCTCGGCACGAGTCGACGTCATGATGGCGATCGAGTGGTGCGGGATCATGGCGCGCATGTAGGACCTGTCCTGCACCGTGAATTGCCCGCGAACCAGCCAGAGGCTCGCCGCGAAAAGGACTATTGCGCCAACGAAAATCGCGATGTTGGCTTTGGTGTTCTGATACATGGACAACATGTACGCCAACATGATCACGGCCATGGTCGCCCCCATCAGGATGGCCATGTAAAGGCGTGTCTCCGAAAAGAAGATATGGCCCCAAAGATAGGTGTTCAGGTACATCAGAACGAACATGACCACGGTCGATGTTCCGATCATCATAAAGAATCGTGAGTAGTGCATTTCCAGTCACCTCCTTGCAGTTCTCTAAAACAACAACATTCCAGCGCTGGAGAGTTCCAAAAGCACGAATTTTCGTAGTTTCAAGGCAACAAAGGCGCGTCGTTTGCCCCGGTTCACGGCTTCTTTTCTTTGCCCCTGACGCGCACTGAATTTTCATGGGTCCGAGGAGATCGCGCCATGCAGAATTTCACGAGACGAGAATTGATTTGTGCCGGAGCGATGGGTTGCTTTCTGCCCACAACTGCCTGGGCCCACAAAGTCAAATTGCCCGAACGGTTCGAACCACAATTGGTAAACACCCGTCGTGGTGACTGGGTTAAAGGCGATGTCCACGTCGTTCCCGACGATTTTTTCCTTTATTTCATGCTCGAGGACGGGATGGCGATCCGCTACGGGGTCGGGGTAGGGCGCAAAGGTTTGTACGAACCCGGAGAGTTCACGGTAGCGCGCAAGGCCAAATGGCCATGGTGGCGGCCAACGAACGCCATGATCCGGCGCGAGCCACGCAAATACGCAAAGTACAAGGATGGACTGAAAGGCGGGCCAAACAACCCGCTCGGGGCCCGCGCGCTCTATCTCTACGATGCCGAGGGACGCGATACCTATCTTCGCATTCATGGAACGAACGCCCCGGAGACAATTGGGTCTGCCGTGTCGAATGGATGCGCGCGGTTGACGAATGAACATGTGAAGAATCTGTACGAACGCGTTGAAATCGGCGCCCGCGTCTTCCTGTATCCCAAAGTGACAACGGCGTGAGGAGTGTTCTGTCGCCTTGAAGTTCCTCTTCCGGAAATGGCACAAGTGCGGCAGTTGGCGAAAGCCAGTCTATCATTCATGAGGTGACGGAATTGTCTTTGAGCCGGAGGTCTTTCCTTGGCGGGATGACCGTTGCGCTGGCTGGTACCCGCTTGCCAGCAGCGACACACGAGTTGATCCTCGCGCCCCAATCGATCAAGGCGCACCTTGCTGGGTACGACGTGTCGATGTTGGGCTTCAACGGTGGTCTGCCGGGCCCAGAAGTCAGAATGCGACAAGGACAAACCGCCCGCATTACCCTCGATAACCGATTGGAGGAGGGCGCTCTCGTTCACTGGCATGGGTTGCGGGTTCCAAATCGGATGGATGGTGTCAACGTCCTCACTCAGGATGTGGTCATTCCGGGCGACTCGTATCGTTATCAATTCGGCGTCCCGGATGCCGGCACGTATTGGTATCACTCGCATTACCTGTCTTACGATCAGGTCAGCCGCGGTCTTTTCGGCGCCTTCATCGTCGAGGAGCAAAATGCGCCGGCTGTCGACCATGACATCGTTGTTCAGTTCTTCGATGTCTTGCTGGATCAGTCCGGGCAGTACGACGAAGCGTTCAACCCGGCCCATTTCGCAACCGAGGGCCGTATCGGCAATACGGTCACGGCACTTGTTTTCAATGGAACCGGCAAGACTGTGAAACGAGGCGACCGTCTGCGACTGCGTCTCATAAATCCCTCTATCGACAGGGTGTACCGTGTCGGCCTGGATGGTTTGATAGGCAAGATCGTTGCACTGGATGGCATGCCTCTGGCGCATCCTCGGACGCTCGAACCGATCCTTCTCGCTCCGGGGCAAAGATGCGATGTGATTGGTGATGCGACCGGGCCTATTAGATTCGACGACAGCTTTGGAGAACAGACGTTGAGCCTTGGCGAAATCGCTGTTTCCGGTTCCCGTGAGCCCGCGAAAGCGCCCATCACCGCATTGCCCGCCAACCGAATGCCCGCCCCGAAAGACCCCGGCCAAACCGCGGAGCTGGTGCTCCAGGGAGGTGCGGGAAGCGCGTCCCACAACGGCACAGGGACATGGGCGCTCAATGACGTATCCGGCCTGCCTCGAAGGCCTTTCCTATCCGCCGCGCAGGGGACGACCGCGCGCATTTCGATCCGCAACGAAACCGGGTTCCCACACGTCATGCATCTGCATGGCCACCATTTCTGGGAACTCGATGCGGCGGGTGAAGCCGGTCCATACCGGGACTCGACCTATCTGGATACCGGCGAGACGCGGGATATTCTCGTCGTCCTGGACAATCCGGGATCGTGGATGCTGCATTGCCACATGTTGAGCCACCAGGCCGACGGTATGGCAACGTGGATCAGAGTCGGCTGAGGGTCGCGACGGATACATACCGTTACAAATCTCTGAATGATAACAGCCCTTCTGCCGTTTACGTAACCTGACAAGCGAGAAACAGGTCCATCGATTGCCAACGGGAGCGTTCATTGACCCTGACACCAAAATCTCTCGGCATGACTGCGGCGGCAGGATCAGCCGCCTTGCTGTTAGGGGCCTTCGTTTTCCAGGCTCTTGGCTACGCGCCTTGCGCAATGTGCATCTGGCAACGCTACCCACACGCAATCGCCATTGGAATGGGCGCTCTGTTGCTCTTTGCTCTGCCGATTTTGCCAATCCTGATAATCGGTGCCCTGTCGGAACTCAGCACATCCGCGTTGGGAGTGTTTCATACCGGTGTCGAGCGCGGCTGGTGGGAGGGACCGACTTCTTGCACGGGATCCGGCCTCGATGTTTCCCAAATGTCGGTATCGGAATTGCTGCCCTCTGCCAGTTCAAATGCGTCCAATCTTGTTCTGTGCAGTGAGGTTGTCTGGGAATTTCTGACGTTGTCCATGGCGAGTTGGAACGCGATCCTAAGCGGTGTCCTTGCTTGCCTCTGGTTGGTCGCGATCGCAAGACATCAAAAGGTTCGGTGGCATGGGGTCGCGGACGTTTCTTGAATCGTCCCGCATTCATCGAAAACAAACAAAGGGCTTCGCTTCATGGTTACAAGACGACACTTCCTTGCACTTTCCGGCTCGCTGTTTTCAGCTTCTCTGAGTTCGCCAGCATTCGCTAAGACCTGGCCGTCAACAGCCGAAAAAGCAGCTTGGGATGCGCAGATCACGCCCGCCAACTATGACCCGGCAACAACCAACCCATGGGGGCTGCATCCCAGGCTGCTGCCGCAACGCGTTTTGGCGAATGACGGTTTGCGCCCGGGTGACATTCACGTCGATGC
Organism: Pseudophaeobacter sp. 1A16562; assembly: GCF_041008785.1. NCBI lineage: Bacteria > Pseudomonadati > Pseudomonadota > Alphaproteobacteria > Rhodobacterales > Roseobacteraceae > Pseudophaeobacter > Pseudophaeobacter sp. 1A16562. Next base: position 64,081 of record NZ_JAXGFT010000015.1, read on the forward strand.
GATCGCGCGCTATCTGTACCATATCGAGGAAGGTGGCACCGCGATGCGATACGGGGTGGCGATTGCCAAGGGCGATCTCTATGAACCCGGCACCTATACGATCCGCCGAAAGGTCGAATGGCCGCACTGGACGCCAACGCAGTCAATGATCGAACGCGATCCGGAGGCTTACGAGCGGTTTGCCGACGGTATGGAGCCCGGCCCCAACAATGCCTTGGGCAGCAGGGCTTTGTATCTATTCGTCGGAGATCGGGATACGTACCTTCGAATTCACGGAACGCCGAGCCCTCGCAGCATTGGCGGCCGGGCCAGTTCGGGATGCGTGCGCATGGTGATGGCCCACATCAATGATCTCTATCCGAATGTCGCTGTCGGATCGACGGCGTTCCTTTACTCGGCCGAAGACAGCGTTACCGCTCGAAGCTAACCTATTGCATCTTTGGCTCACACGCCGAGGACTGCGTCGTGCAGGGACATCTTCCAATGAATTGTTGGACGAACACTCACGGCTGTGTCGCAAGTGAACTTTCGAACTGTGCGATCGCTACGGATTTGTCGTCCTCATCGTTCTCGAACAGCTTTGTGGTTCGCACGCCCGGCAACTTGCCAAAATCCGCCATCAGGCGCTTTGGAAAAAATGTGCGTCCGATGGATTCAAATCCTGGTAATTGTCTGAGTACCGCGGAGGTACTGGCACTACAAAAACCGGAAGCGGCTGGGCCGCTGGCAATTGCAAGGCGCAAAGCCTGCTCCGCGACTTCGGGAGACACATCGATCTCTTGTATGACGACATGGTAGGTCTCGCGAGCATGAGCCCGCGCATAAAAATCGACCACTTGTGGAGTAATGCCATAAAGCACATCTCCCCGTTCCGGTACAGCGCTCAGCCGGACCGTTCCTGCCGGATCGAAGATAACACGCTGCGACCCATTAATCATGACGCTGCTATGCGCACCCGCCCCGGACCTGTTGTTGATCATGGTGTACAACGTCAGCGCGGCCGGTCCATCGTGACGGTAGGATGCGCTACTGATGACTTCGGCTGAAGCATCCGGGCGCATGTCGTTTCCTGCGCCGCACCCCGCCAAAATTACCAAGGTTAGAACTGAGAAAATGCGGTTCAAAAAGAGCACCCTGCAGCCTCCTGCCATGGGCTGAATAATTGAATTTTCGGGATATTCAGGTCCTCTACCACTCTCGACACCAACTCTTCCGGATTTCACGTCCACCGAAACACGGGTTCGGTGTCGGTTGGTACGCGACTCCTCGACAGGTTTTTCTCTGGATATCGCAAGTCTCAGATTAAGAGGAGCGTTCGCCCCGAATTGATTTGTCGCAATTTGTAACAGACCCCGCCTTTGTGACCTCGCGATACAAAACACCGGCTCGCGTGGCATTCCGCATCTGCAGGTGCATCCCATATGGTGGCTATCGTAACACTGACACGAGGTGATCGACATGAAACGCAATACTCTACTCGCTGCAATGACTCTGGCTGCAACCGCCTTTGGTGGCGTCGCCTTGGCGGATGCCAACCATGGGCACAGTGGTCAACCTGGTGCCCAAAGTGGGGCAGGCATGATGCAGAACGGTGGTCCGGGCATGATGGGGAACATGGGCGGAATGATGGACATGATGCAGCGCATGCACGGAAACATGATGGGCGCAGGCATGGCTGGCGGCATGATGCAAATGTTCGACACCGATGGAGACGGCACAACGACGCCGGAAGAAATGCGCACGCAGCTGCAGGCCAAGCTTTCCGAGTTTGACAGCGACGGGGATGGAAACCTCTCGATTACCGAGTTTGAAGCTCTCCACAGCGCGATGATCCGCGAAATGATGGTGGATCGTTTTCAACACCTCGATGCCGATGGCGACGGCGCGGTGACGCCGGAAGAGATGGCCGCTCCGGCCGATAGGATGGAGCGGATGCAGATGATGCGGTCGAACATGGCAGATGCGCCTGCGCGGCCGGGCAACGGTCAGGGCATGGGCAACGGCTCCATGATGCAGGACAACTGAGCCAACGGGTGCCGGTTTTTTCCGGCACCCGTCCTCAAAACGCCAAAACCGTTCTCGGCCGGGACATTGAACCGAACCGCGACCTGAACCGTTTAGCCTCGTTATGCCAAAAAATAGAGACACGGAAAGGAAAATTCCCATGGCCTATACCTATGATCGCGTCCTGAAAGACACCAATATCGATGACGCAGAGATGCGTGTTCGGGATGCTTTGGCAGACAAGGGCTTCGGCGTTCTGACTGAGATTGACGTCAAAGCGACGATGAAAAAGAAACTTGATGCGGACATGCCGCCTTACCGCATTCTCGGGGCCTGTAATCCGGGCATGGCGCACAAAGCCATCGAGATCGAGCCTCGCATCGGTGCGATGCTTCCCTGCAATGTCATCCTGCGGCAAGTGGACGGCGACACCGAGGTCAGCGCGGTCGATCCTGTCGCTTCGATGCAGGCGGTGCAGAACCAAGACCTGGACGCGGTCGCCGGCGAAGTCCGCGATCTACTCCGGGACGCCCTCGACGCCGCGTGATGGCGGGATGGGCGTTGGATGCCCTGTCGCAGATCGAGCGCCTTTAGCGGTGCTCGATCAATGCCATCTAATCCCCACGTAAATTCCTGATGAGGAACTCACCCAGTGCTGCCAGCGGGATTGCCATTTCCGGATATTGGAACCGACCTCATCTCCTTCGACATCGGGGGGGTCACATTCGCACTCCGCTGGTACGCGCTAGCCTATATCTTCGGTATCCTGATTGGCTGGCGCATTTGTTTGAGTGCGATAAGCCGTCCCGCGCTCTGGACATCAGTTGGACCGCCGCTTGACCGGACGCAGATCGAAGATCTTCTGACGTGGATCATCATCGGCGTGATTGCTGGTGGTCGCCTAGGCTTTGTACTGTTCTACCAGCCTGCATATTATCTCGCAAATCCCTTGGAAATTCTGATGGTCTGGCAAGGCGGCATGTCCTTCCACGGGGGGTTCGCGGGCGTTGTCATCGCTGCCTTGCTGTTCTGCCTTCGACAGAACGCGTCTTTGCTCAGCACTGGCGACTTGCTGGCTTTGGCGGCACCGCCAGGCTTGTTTCTTGGGAGGCTGGCGAACTTCACCAACAATGAGTTGTGGGGGCGGCCGACGGACGTTCCCTGGGCGGTGATCTTTCCCGGCGAAGTCGCGCAGGCCTGCCCAGGGGTTAGTGGCCTCTGCGCCCGACACCCGTCCCAGCTGTACGAGGCGCTATTGGAGGGGCTCATTCTTGGAATGCTGCTCATTTATCTCGCTTGGGGCCGGGGCTGGCTGAAAATTCCCGGTGCCTTGGCTGGCGTGTTTCTGACCGGCTATGGTCTTGCCCGAAGTTTCGTCGAGATGTTCCGGCAACCGGACCAACAATTTGTGACGGCGGACAACCCGATCGGCCATGCGCTTCATTTTGGTGAGTGGGGTTTGACCATGGGCCAGTTGCTCTCCATGCCAATGGCGCTGGTCGGGCTGGCGTTGATCGTGTTCGCCCGGCGGGAACGGGGCCGGACAGCGCCACCCCGCAGAGCCGCAATGTAATCGCCGTACTGATCTCTCTTGACCCTCCCGCGGATGGAAGCCCTAGGCAAGAGAAGCATTCTCGGAAAGGACCGCAAAATGAGCACTCCCGACAGTTCTGAAACCACAGCAGCTTCTTCGGTATTCGTTTGCCCCATGCACCCTGAGGTGCGGCAGGACGAGCCCGGCAATTGTCCGAAATGCGGGATGCATCTCGGGCCGGAATCGGAGCTGGAGGTCCATTCAGCACATGATCATCACGACCACCACGCGGGTGCCGCGCCGGCGGATGGCCGATATGATCTGGTTCCTAGAGGGCATGATGGTCCCATTTACACCTGCCCGATGCACCCTCAGGTGCGGCAGCCTGATCCGGGCGCGTGTCCGATCTGTGGTATGGGATTGGAACTGGAATCCGGTGTGCCGGGCGATGAAGGTCCAAATCCCGAACTGGTGGATTTCACACGGCGGTTCTGGGTCGGCACAGTCCTGACGATCCCGCTCCTTGTCCTCACGATGGGGCCTTTCGTCGGTTTCCCCGCAGTCCGGACGTTTTTTGGCGAAAGCACTACACAATGGATCGAATTGATCCTGGCAACGCCAGTGGTCTTGTGGTGCGGCTGGCCGTTTCTGGAACGCGGATGGATTTCCTTCCGCACATTGAACCTCAACATGTTTTCCCTGATCGGCATGGGCGTTCTAGCCGCCTGGCTCTTCAGCGTCGTTGCCGTTCTCGCACCGGACATATTCCCTGATGGGTTCCGAGACTCCGAAGGCCATGTCGGCGTCTACTTCGAGGCGGCGGCTGTGATCGTGACGCTCGTGTTGCTCGGTCAGGTGATGGAATTGCGCGCACGTGAAGGAACCGGCAAGGCGATCCGCGCGCTTCTCGACATGGCGGCCAAGACCGCGCGGGTCATGCGGGACGATGGCTCCGAGGAGGAGATCCCGCTGGAGGACGTACAGGTCGGCGACCGGCTGCGCGTACGGCCCGGTGACAAGGTGCCTGTCGATGGCGTGGTTCTGGACGGCCGGTCCTCGATCGACGAAAGCATGATCTCCGGTGAACCTGTGCCCGTCGAGAAGACCGAAGGCGACCCGGTAACTGGAGCGACGATCAACGGCACTGGCAGCCTGGTGATGGAGGCGACGCGTGTCGGGTCCGACACGATGCTTGCGCAGATCGTCGAGATGGTGTCGAACGCGCAGCGATCGCGCGCGCCGATCCAGAAATACGCCGACAAGGTGGCGGGATACTTCGTTCCGGCCGTCATCGGTATCGCGGTCCTGTCCTTCATCGCCTGGGCGATCTGGGGGCCCGCGCCTGCGCTTTCCTACGCATTGATTTCGGCGGTGGCGGTTCTGATCATCGCCTGTCCCTGTGCGCTTGGCCTGGCGACACCGATGTCGATCATGACGGCAACGGGGCGGGGCGCTCAGGCCGGCGTGTTGATAAAGAACGCCGAGGCACTGGAGCGGTTCGAGAAAGTCGATACCCTGATCGTCGACAAGACCGGCACGTTGACGATGGGCAAGCCGCGGCTTGTCGACGTACTCCCGCAACCCGGCCACGACGAAGCCGAGGTTTTGCGTCTCGCCGCATCGCTTGAGCGCGGATCGGAGCACCCCTTGGCCGAAGCGATCGTCAGGGGTGCGGAGGAGCGAGATGTCAAAATGGACGAGGCACGGGACTTCGAGGCGGTCACTGGCAAGGGCGTCAAGGGTGTTGTGGACGGCAAAGCGGTGGCGCTCGGCAATCTGGCGATGATCCGTGAATTGGGGCTCGAGGCGGGCGACCTGACCGCCAAGGCCAATGCCCGCCGCGACGAGGGTGAGACAGTGATGTTCGTGGTGCTGGACGGCGACATTGCCGGTCTTGTCGCTGTCGCCGACCCGGTGAAGGAGACCACGCCCGCCGCGATCAAGGACCTGCATGAACTGGGGTTCCGCGTCATCATGGCGACCGGCGACAACGAGCGCACAGCCAAGGCGATCGGCGCGCGGCTCGGCATCGACGAGATCCGGGCCGACGTGCTGCCCGAGGACAAGGCGCGGATCATCAAGGAATTGCAAGCCGAAGGTCGCAAGGTCGCCATGGCCGGGGACGGCGTCAACGACGCCCCAGCGCTCGCGCAGGCCGATGTCGGCATCGCCATGGGCACTGGCGCCGATGTGGCCATCGAAAGTGCGGGCATCACCCTCGTCAAGGGCAACCTCGATGGAATCGTGCGCGCGCGGCGGTTGGCTCGGGCCACCATGCGCAACATCCGTCAAAACCTGTTCTTCGCGCTGATCTACAATGCCTCCGGCGTGCCGGTCGCGGCAGGAGTTCTGTTTCCCTTCTTTGGCATCCTCATCAGTCCGATGTTTGCTGCCTTCGCCATGAGCGCGTCGTCAATCTCGGTGGTGCTCAATTCGCTGCGTCTTCGCGGCGTTCGCATCTAGAAGCGCGCAACATCGTTCGGACGAACCGAAAGCAAAAGAGAGACCATTTATGCAGAGCAAACAAGACACGTACCGCGAAGGCTCTATCAGTCTGGGCGGCGCCATCGCGATGGGAACAGGCGTGATGATCGGCGCCGGAATCTTTGCGTTAACGGGGCAAGTCGCACAGCTCGCCGGCCCTCTGTTCCCTCTTGCATTCATCGCCGGCGCGGTCGTCACAAGCTTCAGCGCCTACAGCTACATCAGGATGTCGAACAAATGGCCGTCCTCGGGTGGCATCGCCATGATCCTGCAGAAGTGCTATGGTCCCGGAGCCATCGCAGGCGGGGCCGCGTTGCTGATGGCGCTCAGCATGGTGATCGCGGAAAGCCTCGTCGCGCGAACCTTCGCCACCTATGTCCTGCGCCCTTTCGATATCGAAGGTGGCCCATTGGTCCCCGCTCTGGCTGTGGCCGTGATCGTTTTCGCCTTTTTGGTGAACATCGCCGGAAACCGCTCGGTCGGGCTGTTCTCGTTGATCATGGCCGCGATCAAGATCGGAGGCATAGCTCTGTTTGGCATCGCGGCCCTGTGGTCCAGTGGTTTTGCGTTCGCCGCGGCGTCCGAGACCTCACAATCCTACGGGCTCACGGGGTTCATCGCCTCTACGGCGCTGGCCATCCTTGCGTTCAAGGGATTCACCACGATCACCAACAGCGGAGCCGAGATCACTGAACCAAATCGCAATGTTGGCCGAGCGATCATGTTCTCTATCGGAATCTGCGTCGTCGTCTACCTGTTGGTCGCCTACGGGGTCGGTTCGAGTCTCACGATCGAGGAGATCATCTCAGCGCGTGACTATTCGCTGGCACAAGCGGCGCAGCCCGCCCTTGGACAAACCGGCTTCATACTCACGGTGATCCTGGCCGCTGTCGCAACGGCGTCCGGCGTTCTGGCCAGCGTCTTCGCGGTGTCGCGTATGCTGGCGATGCTGACCGACATGGAAATGATCCCGCACAGCCACTTCGGTATGCCAGGTCCCATCCAACGCCACACCCTGGTCTATACTGTCGTCATCGCCGCGACGTTGGCCGTGCTCTTTGATTTAGGCCGGATCGCATCCCTCGGTGCTTTCTTTTACCTCGTCATGGACATGATCATACATTGGGGCGTGTTCCGCTATCGTCGAGCAGACGTCGGCGCCTTCGGTATCGTGCTTTTGACTGCCTTGGCGCTCGATGCGATAGTACTGGCAGCTTTCACCGTGATGAAGCTTCAAAGCGACCCGATGATCGTTCTCTACGCCGCTGTCGGGATGATCGCTGTGTTCGCCTTCGAGCGCGTTTACTTGTCGCAATGGGTGGCACCGCAAGTCGCCCCCGCCCACGCCCACGCCCACGGTGATTAGCCTGCCATCACCTGGCCTGAAGAGATGCGATGCCTTGTGCGCCGATCGTGATCAGCCCGACCGACAAGGCAAACGCAGCCAGGGCAAGCAGCATCACGCCCGTGTTCATGGGCAAGCGACGTACAACCGGTCCAAGAAATTCCGACCGCCCGAAAGCCGAGACGTAGAGCGGCAACGCGCTTATCATAGTCGCATAGAGGTAAACGCCGGAGATGTTCTCGAAAAACGCCGAACGCGCAAGAGTCGGGGATACAACCGCCAAAGCGGTTGAACGATTGCCGCCGAATGACCCGAACCAGTCGGCAGATAGAACGTATATAAGCACGTGGAGACCTGGAAAGAGAAGGGCTCTGAGCAAGACATCGACCAGCACGAAAAACACCGTGTCTCTTGAGCCCGCCTTTGGTTGCTTTGTCATGGCGAAAAGGAAAAAACTGACGTAGTTGACGGCAAAAACCACGGGCAAACCGTTGGTCGCAACCTGCCTTAGAAAGCGCATGAGTGCCGGTCCGCCGGCAGCAAGAGCCGGAGCAAAGCCCGGAGCCAGTAAGACATAGAACAACAGGACCGGCAGTAATGCAGCGAAGCTGAACAGCAGGACATTTCTAACAAACTGAGCCGCGGGCATACTGATAGAGAAAAATCTATCCATTGAAATAGCCTGCCATGTGGGCACCACTAGGTCGATGATACGTTATCGATCCCTACCAAGTGGACGGAAGCGACAAGCCGGTTGCGGGCATTCCCAGAGATCGCCTACTCGGCCCGTTTGACGCAAATTGGGTTTCCCTCGATCGTCCTGAGCGGCAATCGCGTTGTTTCAACCGGACTCGCGTGCATGTACCAGTAGCAGTTGTCCTCGGGCCGCAGATAGGCGGTCGCGAGGTCTTGGTTCGGTGCGGCCAGTTCCAGGATATTTTCCGGTAATGGCGGGCGTGACGACGCGTTTTCTGAATTCGAGAAAGACTCCGAGCAAGCCCCCAAGGCCAAGACGGTTGTGAGAAGAAGTGCGCTTCGTATGTACATCAATTGATGATCCTTCTGGTTGGTTTGTTTTGGCCGCTCTGGTATCGGCTTCCCTCTTTCACAGGTTTGCGAACCATCTTGATTAGGCAGTCCCTCCGTCAAATCGCCAACGCTCAGAAATGTGTGGCCCAGCGAGGGTGGCTTTCGTCGATCACCAGAGCATGGCTGTGCCTGCGATGCCCCTTCAAGTGGGGATGATCAAGTGGCAGGTTGTCGTGCGTGTGTTCAAGCTCCACGGGATCGCTCGCTGGCCAGAGTTTCAGAGCAGCGAGCATGCCAGTGGCCGCGAGAAGCGCCAGACCGATCAGCGCAGGAACGACACCGTAGACCGTCAGCAGCCAGCCCGACAGCGGATAGGTCACCAGCCAGCAAGCGTGCGACAGCGCGAATTGCGCCGCGAACAGAGCGGGGCGATCCCCGGCATGGGCGGACCGGCGTAGTAACCGGCCAGACGGGGTGAGAACGGCGGAATATCCCAGACCTACCAGCAGCCAGGCCCCCAAAAGGATGAACCAACCAAGGCCGGCGGTCAGCACTGTTACCCCCAGTCCCAGCAATGTCGCCACCATCAGGGCAGCACCGCCGAACATTACGGGCCGGTCTGGCAGCGCATCCACTACGCGCGGAAGGAGCAGTGCGGCCGTCATGGAGCCAGCGCCGAAGGCGAACATCGTCCAGGCCAGCGCGCTTTCCGACAGGCCGAGCGATCCGCGCACCAAAATGACGGTATTGACCAGCACCATTGCCCCGGCCGCCGCTGCCGCAAGGTTCAGCGCCAGCAACCCGCGCAGGCGGGGCGTGGCCAGATAGATGCGGATGCCGCGTGTGGTCCGGTCATAGATGCCGCGTGGTTTGGAGGGCTTAGGATTGGGCAGTAGCACCGAAACGACCAGAAGGGCCGAGGCGGTAAACCCTACTACTGTGCCGAGGAAAAGCGAATTGTAGGACATCATCGCAACCAAAAGTGCCGCCAGCGTTGGACTGACGATGTTTTCCAGATCGTAGGCCAGCCGCGACAAAGACAACGCGCGGGTATAGCGTTCCTCTTCGGGCAGAACGTCCGGGATCGTCGCCTGAAAGGTCGGCGTGAAGGCAGCGGAGGCCGATTGCAACAGGAAGATCAGTACGTAGACCTGCCAGACCTCAGTCACAAAAGGCAGGGCCAGCGCCACGCCCGCGCGCACAAGATCAAGCGTCACAAGAAACGCGCGACGCGGCACCCGGTCGGCGAACGCCCCTGCAATCGGCGCAATGCCCACGTAGGCTACCATCTTGATGGTAAAAACTGTGCCGAGCACAATCGCCGCCCCGTCGCCCGCGAGGTCGAATGCCAAAAGCCCAAGCGCGACCGTTGCGAGTCCAGTTCCCAAAAGCGCCACGACCTGCGCCAGAAACAGATGGCGGTAGGTGCGGTCAGAGAGGATATCGAGCATGGCGGGCCTCAGAGATATCGGGTGATCGCCCGCAATTCGGCACGATCGGCTTCGGAGCTTTCAGCGTCTAGGCAATGGTCCATATGGTCGTGGATCAACGCCCGCTTGGCATTGGTGATCGCTTTCTCAACCGCCTGCATCTGTTGGGCGATCTCAAGGCATGGCTTGCCCGCCTCGATCATCTCGATCACAGCACACAGGTGACCGTCAGCGCGTTTCAGCCGTGCGATGAGGGCGGGATGACTTGCATGGACAGGGGGATTTGTCATATCAACGACTTATCCTCCCTGGGGGGATTGAACAAGATGGTGCCACGACGCATCACGCCAAAGACGAGCGGGCAGGCAAAGCTGATGACAACTTTACAGACAATCGGAAAGACCGCGTTCGCGACACTTCTATGCGCGGCCGTGCTCGTCTGGTCGGTCATGCCCACAACCTCACATGCGCCCGCAATCATTGATGTGCTTCAGGAGCACGCTGAGATGATTGCCGAGCACGGGCATTCGCACGGTCTGGAAGAAGACCTGGCTTGGGCCATGCACGGACACAGCCACGACAGTGTTGATCACGATCACAGTCAGGCGGTTGTGCCTGGCCCCGATCTGTCGCCGCTGCCCATGGAAATTTACAAGACCGCATGGCGGCTGAATGCAGCCGCCGCCAACCCCCGACGCTTATTCCTGATCGAACGACCTCCGCGCGTCTGATTGGTCGCGCGCCACTCGCGCGTTTCAACCAACCATCAGACAAGAATACGGAGTTCAATCCATGACTATAGTCCATCGGGGCTGGACCGATCCCGGCATGGGCCGGATCGTAATCCTGTCCTTAATCACGCTGTCGTCACTCATTCTGAGTGCGGGCAATGCGCTTGCTCACAATGTCACCGAAGGCGACGCGGGTTACATCCAGGAAATCTGGGGGGTGAACATCATCCCCTTCATGTATCTCGGTGCCAAACACATGGTGACGGGCTACGATCACATCCTGTTCCTGCTCGGCGTCGTCTTCTTTCTCTACAAGATGAAGGACGTCGGCATCTATGTCAGCCTCTTCGCCATCGGGCACTCGACCACGATGCTGGCAGGAGTCTGGTTCGGCTGGGGCATCAACGCCTATATCATCGACGCGATCATCGGCCTCTCGGTCGTTTACAAGGCGCTCGACAATCTGGGTGCCTACCAGCGCTGGTTCGGGGTGCAGCCGAACACTAAGGCCGCGACGCTGATCTTCGGCTTTTTCCACGGCACGGGTCTGGCCACCAAGATACTCGACTACGAGATCGCGTCGGATGGGCTGCTGGCCAATCTCCTGGCGTTCAATGTAGGCGTGGAGCTGGGCCAGTTGATGGCACTTGCCGTGATCCTCATTGTCATGGGTTACTGGCGGAAATCCCCGAATTTCTTCCGGCAGGCCTACGCCGCCAACGTCGTCATGATGTCCATGGGATTCATCCTCATGGGCCTGCAAATCACTGGCTACTTCGTAGCCGCCTGAGAATTTAGGAGACCCAAATGTTCAACGCAGAAAAACCGAGCCTCGATGAGCTGCCAAGTTCCGCGCAGCTCATCCGTTCCACCGTTATCGCTGCGGCCAGCGCCGTTGCGATCCTCGTGACTGTCGTGCTTCCCGCCGAATACAACATCGACCCGACCGGGATTGGCGGCGTACTCGGTCTGGCAGAGATGGGTGAAATCAAGACCCAACTCTCCGAAGAGGCGGAGGCCGACCGATTGCTGGAACTGGAGGCCACTGGCGGCGACCAGTCCAGCTTCCTAGACGGCATGTTCGGCCTGTTCGTCGGGGCGGCCCACGCTCAGGAAGCGGAGGTCTGGCGCGACGAGACCACCTTCACCCTGGCTCCCGGAGACTCCGCCGAGTGGAAGCTCGTTATGACCGAGGGCCAGACCGCAGAATACCGGATGCTGGTCGAGGGCGGGCGCGTCAACTTCGACCTGCACGGCCATGGTGGGGGTAATTCGGTGACCTACGAAAAGGGTCGCGGATCGATGGGCGACGAAGGCGAGATCGTCGCTGCATTCGACGGCGAACACGGCTGGTTCTGGCGCAATCGCGACAGCGAGACCGCCACCGTGACCGTTCAAGTACGCGGCGAATACGCCGAGTTCAAAGACGCCAGTTGACAACTTGATAACGGAGCCCTTTGAGGGCTCCGTTATCTTCACTTCAACCAGAGAAGGACCCTAAAATGATTAGAAAACTGGCACTTGCGGCGGTGTCGCGTAGCCCTTAATTGTGAGATGGGAAATCCAACGAAATCAACGGCTGAGCTTTGCCCTTAAATATGAGATTTTGCCTTTAATTCTGATATTTTTGCCCTTAAACCTGAGACAGGGTTCACAGACATTTGCGGCAAATATCGATGAATGATGATGGCGAAGACTGCGTTGCTGTTGGTGCTGAAGAGGCGCGCAGGGCCGCGGTGCTGCGCCCTCTTGTTCAGGCATATCTCAATGGGACTGGCAGCCTGGAACGTGGCATCAATGACGCCGTTTGGGAGCTTGGTGTCAGCAGGGCGACGGTCTGGCGTTGGATAAAACGGTTGGCGGAAGAGGGTGGGCGCACCAGCGCTCTGGCTCCGCGGAAACGGGGCCGCCCGACCGGGACGATGTTAATATCCAGCAAAGTCGAAGCGGTAATCGAGGAGCACCTTCGCCGCTATTTCTTGCGCCGGGAGCGTTCGAGCTTGTCGCGCGTCGTGACAGAAATCCGCAGCGCTTGCTGGCAGGAGGGCTTGCAACCGCCGACACGGCGAACGGTTCAGCGTCGTCTGGATGCGATGGATGCCCGCGAAGTTGCGAAGGCACGAGAGGGCGCAAAGGCGGCCCGCCAGAAATTTGCGCCGGTCACAGGTGAGAACAAGGCCAGTATGCCACTGGAGATCGTCCAAATTGATCATACACCGGCGGACATCATTCTTGTCGACGGCTTTGAACGCAAACCAATTGGGCGGCCTTGGGTCACGCTGGCGATCGACGTCGCAACGCGGATGGTGACCGGATATTACACCTCTCTCGAGGCACCTTCGCGTCTGTCAGTGGCGCTTTGCCTGACACAGGCGGTGGCCCTCAAGGAGGAACTTCTTGCGGAATTGGCGTGCGATGTTCCTTGGCCGGCACAGGGCAAACCGCACAGCATCCACGTCGATAACGGTCGCGATTTCCGGTCGCGCGCCTTTCGGTCGGCCTGTGCGGATTGGGGGATCGATCTGGTCTATCGACCGCCAGCAAGTCCTCACTTCGGTGGTCACATCGAACGGTTGATCGGCACCATGATGGGGGCCGTTCACCTGTTGCCGGGAACAACGCAATCCTCGATCGCGGCAAAGGGCGACTATGACGCCGAAAGCAAGGCCACGATGACGTTGAGCGAATTCGATCGCTGGTTTGCTCTGGAAATCTGCCGTTACAACAACAGCATTCATTCAAGTCTTGGCTGCACGCCCGTTGCCAAATGGGAGGCGCTCTCAGAGCAAATGACAGGCGACATCCCCTTCGAGATGGAAGCCTTTCAGGTGAGCTTCCTGCCGAGTGAACTGCGCAAGATCAGGCGTGACGGCATCCATCTGTTCCAGATAAGGTACTGGTCCGATGCCCTTGCAGGCCACATTGGGCGCGGGGATGGAAAGGTGGTCGTTCGCTACGATCCTCGCGATATCTCAATGATCTGGGTCGAACTGGACGATGGCCGGTATGTTGAGGCGCGGTACAGAAACCTGGAAATTCCGCCCGTCTCGCTCTGGGAATATCGCGAAGCGATGAGGAAGGCCCGTGCCCTTGGCAAGTCCGGGTCTAATGAGCTGGTGCTGGCTGAGCTGATCCGACAGCAACGCCAGATCGAAGCTGAAAGCCGGGGCCTGACGAAGGCCGAACGCAGAACCCGTGAAAGAAAAGGGACATTGAAGGGCACGAACTCGGCCGTCTCGACAACCGAAGGGCTGCGCCCGATCGATACGGGTGATACATCGCGCCCATTGTTCAAGGTGGAGAGATGGTGAATTGAGGGCAGGGACAACTGAAGAAGACGGCCGGATCGCCCTCATTCAATCGGATATCTGGATCGGCTTTCCTCGGGCGGAACAGGTGTTGGACCGCTTGCAGGGCATGATCGAAGCGCCACGACAAACCCGTATGCCTGGGCTTCTTGTGCATGGCGCCTCCGGGATCGGAAAGACGATGATTGCCCGAAACCTGTCGCGCAAGTACGCACCAGAATACGATCCGGCGTCGGGCATCACCCGCACACCGCTTCTGCTGTTGCAAGCGCCGCCCGCACCTGATGAACGGCGGTTTTACCTGCACATCCTGGCCGCCGTCGGCGCCCCGGCGACGGCTCTTAGCGCCCGCGCTCAAAATGTGGCTTCCCTCGAAGTCCGTGTCATCGCGCTCTTACGCGACCTTGGCCTGCGGATGATCATGATCGACGAGGTCCACAATCTCTTGGCCGGGACCCACCGCGAACAGCGCCGATTTCTCAATGTCCTGCGGTATCTCAGCAATGAACTCGAGGTGTCACTGGTCTGCCTTGGGGTCAGCGAGGCCGTCGATGCTATTCGCGGTGATATCCAGCTTGCCCGACGGCTGGACGAACATCATCTGCCAAACTGGCGCGACGATGCCGAGTTCTCGGACATGATCCAGACCCTTATTGCTGCCATGCCACTGGAAAAGAAGTCCAACCTGAAGGTCAAATCTCTCAAGCAGGTCTTGGCACTGACCGGTGGGGTGACCTCGCGCATCTTCGCTCTGGTCAAGGATCTTTCCATCGACGCCATTATCACAGGCGAGGAATGCATCACCGATGACGCAATCGCAAAATGGACGCCGGTTTGGTCGCGCCATGCGAACCCCCATCGGCGGCTCCAGAAGTCCCGGGTGTGAAGCCGCACCCGCTGCCCAAGACTGTCGCGCCGCTGCCAGACGAGTTGTTGTCAGGTTGGTTGTCTCGGCTGGCGGCGGCCAACTACTGTGATGATGCGGAACTACTGGCTCATCTCAGAATCGATACCGCGCATGGCACCGCCTTGGACTTCAACGTCGACGCGGCTGCGGCGGCGAAGATTGCCAACGCCGCACGGGTTAACCCAGATGTTGTTCGATCTTTGACCTTTCCGGCAATGACGCCACGAGAAGCCTCGCTGACGGCTCAGATGCCATTCCAGCATTGCATGCAATGCGCCAGAGAGGGTCTTTCGCTCAGGCATTGGAGGCGGGCCTGGGCATTTGACTGCCAAGTTTGCGGGACGAGACTTGTGCAGACCCTTGGCAAACTCCGTGAGGAACAAATATCTGGAAAACTGATATACCGAGCGCGCCGCGGGGCAGAGATGCTTGAGTGCGCCGCGCGCTCGCGCGGCCCCAAGCAACTTCGGCGCGCAATGCGCGCAGTCACCTTTGCCATGTCACTCAAAACCTTCCGCGGGGATCCGTCGTTCGCTGTCCAGAACCCCAGATCGGAAGTTAGGCTGTTCTGCCTCGCCGCAATCGCCGCCGCTCGATCTCATCCCTTGGCTAAGGCAGCCATCGTCAGCAAAAGCATCGACGACTATGCAAGGGTTGCTCTCTTGCGCGCCTTCGAGAAGGAGCCTCGATTGCTTGCCGCGGTTGATCACATCGCGCAAAGGTGCGCGAGAAACAGGGGCCCCATGACAGCCGTATCTCACAATTAAGGGCAAAAATTGTCGCCAAACGCGTCGCGTCTCAGATTAAAGGGCAACGCGACAGCAAGCCAGGCATGTTGGCTGAAAATAGGTTTTGCATATGAGCAGGCTGCCATGTCTGGAGGATACAGTCGATTTTCGGGACCAAAATCACCATTTTGCACGGGCGTACCTTAGTATCGCAGTTCAGAACGGCAGTTTCAGTGTACTTTCGTGCTAGTGATATGTTCGTCGCTGAAGTATCCTCTTTTCATCGACAGTTTTCTCAGTCCGAGAGCAGGCTCACCTGAAATCGAGGAAGTTTTATACGAGAAGGTCAATATCGGGTAGAATCTGAGTCTTCCTTTTCCAGCACAGATGCAGATTGCTTCCTAGATCAACTTGCGACCGACGGTTGATACAGCCGGATTGAACCGCCCCTTCCGTTCAGAAGGGGCGGTTTCGCGTTAAAACATCAGACGCGTCCCAAAAACAATAGAGGTAACGCCGTTTTCTTCTCCGCTTGCACGAATAAGATCAGCCGTCCCACCAAAGGACTTTTCGTAGTTAACCCCTATGTAAGGTGAGAAGGAACGATCAATCAAATCATAGCTCAGCCGCAGCCCAGCTTCGATTGTTGCACCACCCGAAGCTTGATCATAGGCAAGATCATCCTCAAGGGGAACAGTTACTTCGATGCTAGGCGTCAAGATGAGTCGATTGGTAATTAGACCTTCATACTCCGCCTCAAATCGAAAGAACGAATGATCGGACAAAAAGAAGTCAGCATCAACCTCTAGGAAACCAGGAGCAAGACCTTTAAGGCCTAGCACCGCATTATACCGATCCGGTAGTCCGTCGGGTGTACTTGCCTGGACACCGACAACGCCGTCAAAGAAAGTCGAAATCGGGAACTGCAGCCGCAGCTGGTTTTCCAAGCCTTCGAAGTCGCCAGACCCTTCCACGATTTCAGCTTCGCTCCGCCAAACGAACTTCAACTCGTCTGTTCCAACGACGAAATCGAAATCCCAGACAAAGACGTTTTCGCCGTTGTCACCGTCTCGATATTCGAACTGCTCCGCCTGAAACCCGTAGATGAGCGGTTCGGCTTGAGCCGCCGAAGCGGCTGCAAGCATCATGCCTGCAGCGCTAGCTATCTTTATGTTTTGCATTGATCTTTTCCTTCGTATTCGAGGCACTTATGCCGGTCTGCCGCGCACCACGACTTTGCGGAACATGCCAGCATCAGCGTGGTATGAGAGATGACAGTGGAACGCCCACTGACCGGGTTCGTCGACCTCGACATCTATGTCCATCGTCATGGCGGGGTTCACGTTGACAGTATGTTTGATGGGGTTGCGAGACCCTTTGCCCACATCCACGAGCGACCACAGGCCGTGCAGGTGCATCGGGTGCGCCATCATCGTTTCGTTTATGAAACGAATGCGCACGCGTTCTCCGTAATTCAGGACGATCGGCTCCGCATCATTAAATTTCACATCGTTGATCGACCAGATGTAACGCTCCATGTTCCCTGTAAGGCGCAACTCGATG
This sequence comes from Pseudophaeobacter sp. 1A16562, assembly GCF_041008785.1. Lineage (NCBI taxonomy): Bacteria > Pseudomonadati > Pseudomonadota > Alphaproteobacteria > Rhodobacterales > Roseobacteraceae > Pseudophaeobacter > Pseudophaeobacter sp. 1A16562. Next base: position 81,144 of record NZ_JAXGFT010000015.1, read on the forward strand.
GTGCGGGACGGCTTCCTGTACTTGTACTTGGGCCGCGCGGCCGTGAGGTCGGCATAGGAGAGGAATTTCCCGCCATTGTATGCCCTCGGTATCAAACCACTGCCATTGGCATAGGAGGGGTCGACGCTGCTGGGTTCCGACATGCCGCCTATGTTGGAGTGATCCATGCCAGCCATGTTGGAGTGGTCCATGCCAGCCATGTTGGAGTGGTCCATACCGGCCATGTTGGAGTGATCCATGCCAGCCATATTGGAGTGGTCCATACCGGCCATGTTGGAATGATCCATGCCAGCCATGTTCTGCATCACATGACCCTCCATGCCCATTCCACCCATCATTCCGCCCATGTCGGCCATAGTGAGAAGTGGTTTCGGCCGCATCGTCGGCACAGCGCCTGCCATACCTTCCCTTGGTGCAAGAGTTCCCCGCACCATGCCGGTACGCCCCACCGATTCCGCGATGATGCTGTAAGCCTTGTTCTCACGCGGCTGAACGATGACATCGTAGGTTTCGGCAACTGCAATGCGGAGTTCATCCACGTTGACGGGCTTGACATCGTTCCCGTCTGCTTGGATCACGGTCATTTTGAGCCCCGGAATCCGCATGTCGAAATAGGTCATCGCGGACGCGTTGATGAAACGCAGTCGAACTTTCTCACCCGCACGGAACAGGCCGGTCCAGTTCTGCGACGTGCTCTGGGCGTTGATTGACGCCGTGAACCCTTGAACGTCCTCGATATCGGTCGGCATCATGCGCATTCTGCCCCACATCCCGCGTTCCTGCAGGGCTGCTTGCAGACTGTCAGCGCGCGAGTCTTTTATGAGCGTTTGGAGCGTGCGCTGCGACCGATTGTAGTAGTCAGGCATCCGCTTGAGATTGCGCATGATTTTTTTGCCGGAGTGTGGGTGGTTATCTGCCAACTGAACGACATAATCGCGATCTGCCCGCACCCGTTCACCTCCGCGAGGCTCGATCACAATGGCCCCGTAAGCACCGTCGGGTTCTTGGAACCCGGAATGGCTGTGAAACCAATAGGTGCCAGCCTGGGTGATCGGAAACCGATAAGTGAAGGTCTCTCCCGGGGGAATTCCGTTGAAGCTGATCCCAGGTACGCCGTCTTGTCTAAACGGCAGGATTAACCCATGCCAGTGAATGGAGGTAGCTTCGTTTAGATTGTTTTTGACGTTGATCGTGACTTCTTCACCCTCCTTAAAACGGAGGACGGTTGGGAACTGGCTATTGTTGTAACCGACACCCGTCTTACGGAAGTCGCCCGTATCGATCCGCACCCGATCGACTGTAATGTCATACGTTCCTCTGGATGTAATCGTCGGGTTTTGATGAGCCTGCAAAGCAGATGGCATTGCAAGAGCCGCCGCGGCAGCCAAACCGAATTGTCGCCGGGAAAGGCTACCCGATAAATGCTCCGATGTACTCAGCGCAGTGTCTGAGCGTGCAAGAAAACTGGGGGTAAAGAGACGCATTTTCTTCTCCTTAGTGGTCAAATTATTGGAGTTTGCCAAACTGAAGGTCGTCAGAATGGCCGAGTTGATTCATCAAGATGTTGGAAATGCCCTACCGGTAACCGGCAGCAAAGTATGCAAATGTACTGTCAAAGTGCTACTTGCTGATACTTATACGCGCGGCAACATTTCAGAGAGGGAAAGGTACTCGGAAACGCGGAGGAGGCGACTTAACCTCCAGCACACGACTCTCGCTCAATTGTAATTCCGCGACCTTTGGGGCCCCCGAAGTTGGCTCCGGCCGTGGCGCACAAAGCGTCGATATCGTTGTGGCCGCAATCAAACAGTGAGTCATCGATCCAAAGCAACTGGAGTGGTGGCGCTCATTCCGATCATTGAACATTGAAGTGTGCGCTGAACCCGCTTCTGCACAAACTTTGCTGCTTGTCAGAGGCCCGGCCTCAACGGCAACAGACGCGGTTGGAAAAACGGACAATACAAAAAGAGCGAGCGACAAAGCGCCAAGTGTCTTGGTTATCATTTCGAGCTGCATCGATCTCTTTCCGCGGGGTTACAAGCAAGAGTTATAGATGGCACTTGTCGGTGTAAACCTTACAAATTGATACATTTCAAACCGGCCTAGTGGTATTGATTTAGTTGGAGTTTTTAGCTTTATCAGCATCAGGCAGTCATCTTTCACAATTGAGTAAACCATGGGATTTTGAAGGTAGAAACGACAAAGGTCGCCCTCACTGTCATCGTCAAAACGACCGTTCGGTCAGACCCGGTAGCCAGAGTGAGTTCCCTCGGTGGTTTGCAGCCAAAACCCCAAACTTGCCTGTTTTGAAATTAACAAAGCCTCGACTCTAACAACCGATCTTATGCCTCACAAAGGAGCAAATGAAACATGAAGATTCTCTCACTCGCGGCCGCTTTGGCAGTTGCTGCAACAACGTCATTTGCTGGCGGCGACCACGATATGTCGATGGGTACTGTCACTAACTTGGACCGCAAATCAAATGTGGTGACAATCAACCACGGCCCGCTCAAAAACATCAACATGCCAGCGATGGAAATGGGGTATGCGGTTGCCAAGCCTTCGATGCTGAAAGGCCTTCGCAAAGGCTCCCAGATCCATTTCGTCGTCGAGCAAATCAACGGCCAGTACATTGTAACAGAGATCATGAAATAAAAAACGTCATGTTGAGACTCCAGGGCCGTTACTCTGCTGGCCTATTTAAGGACACACAATGAGTACGACCCTGGAAATCGAATCGTTTACAATTTCCGGTCTTTTCGGTTGGACACATCATATTGCGGACTTGGTGGGGTTTCGGATCATTGAAAATCCACCCCATTGGCTGCATATGGCGCTGCACTTGATCCTAGTAATTGCGCCACTCGTTTCTCTGTTCGGTTTCCTGGTAGTATTAGCGCAGATTATTAAAAAAGCGGCTCGGAACAGTCTGTTTTCTGATGAATATCGCGCTGAGTTTGCGCTTGTTCGTAATTTGATAGGATTGCGCTGGCACGAACAAGTTAGCGTGATTTTTCTTGGTTTGTTGGCACAGCCAGTTCTATATGCGACCCTTGAATTGCCAAAACGCATTGTTAATGGTGCGATCGAATCAAATCACTTCCCTGTTGAAATTCTTGGCGCTCGATACACGCAACTAGAATTTCTTGGCGTCTTGTCAGGCTTGTATCTTATTTCCCTGATCGTGAGTGGCGCGATCAAATATTGCATAAATGTCAGAAAGGGAGAGATCGGAGAGCGAACGCTTTTGAGGCTTCGTCTGGTGCTCTACCGGGCATGGCGCCGCGCACCGGAAGGCCGGCGCAAATCCGAAGTCATTCCATTGTCGACGAGTGAAATTGAGCCTATCGGAGGGTTTGCGGGAGAGGTTCTGGCGACACCTGTGTTCCAAGGCGGCACATTGGTCACTGTCCTGTTGTTTATGTTCATTCAAGACCCGATATTGGGTGCGGCGGCGATGACACTAGTACCTTGTCAGCTGTTCATCATACCCATTTTGCAAAGATGGGTGAACAAGCGGATGAGACGTCGCATTCGTGCTGTTCGCGCATTTGGAGACGTTCTTGGTGAGCAAACCGGTGATGTGTCCCGCCGATACATAACTCGCAAAACACTCTCAGCTGCTCACCAGCTTAGAAACACAAGACTGGACTTGCAGCGTGCGAAGTATTTGCAAAAGGCAATCAGCAATTTTCTCATGTCACTAACGCCTTTTCTGCTCTACTCGATTGGAGGCTGGCTTGTCATTGAAGGCCGACTATCACTTGGGGCCTTGGTGGCAGTAATTGCGGCTTTCAAAGATTTTTCCAGTCCTTTTCGGGAACTCATTCTATACTATCAGAATTCTTCCGATGTCAGGCTGCGAGCAAGGGAGTATGAGAGTTTCTTGCTGCAATGCGGAAGAGTAACCCACGGACTGAAGTTGAAGCAAAGGTATAGTCGCCCACAATTCTTTTAAATCGAAGGAACTCCATGATGCGTTTTACCCGGCATGTTTTGGTGATGGGACTAATTGGGTCGACGGTAGCTAGTCTGCCTGCACACGCGGATGGCGTCGAGCAGTCCTTGGAAGGTCTTCATGGCATCTACATAAGCAAACTGTGTGTTACCAGCGGTCTTCAAGATGGCGACGCTGAGATTGAGATGGTCATCGAGAACACTTCGGCCGAGATGATGTTCCTAGATGGGGTCGCATCTGATGTATCTTCGGGCGGTGAGTTATACTTCAAAGATCTCGTAGGTTCGACGATCGCGCATAATGGGTTTGGCATTGATGAAGGGGAAATACTTGACGTCTCGAGTTCCCATATCGGCGCGCGATTAACTGATCTCAAGCAAGATCTCAGCCCAGGCGACCATCCAACTGTTTTCTTGAGTTTCAGGCACGGAACACTGGAGGTCACGGCACATGTATTACCGAGAGGTCAATGCTGACCATGACCGGGGCATACAAACCTCCAAGTGGCGCAAACCGCAACTTCGATGTGATCCGGTGATCGCGAAGCTGAAGCATCCCACCCTCATTAAAAAATCCCCATGGAGATAAACAAATGAAAAAGACCACCCTTTTACTCTCACTAATCGCGGTCTCCGCCGCAAGTCTCGTTTGGGCGCATGGTGACCTGCTCCCCTGAAAAGTCCGCGGTTTGAAGTTAGCCTGTTCTCCAAACGAGGAGACAAACGATGCGGAAGAGCCGATTCAGCGAAGAACAGATCATTGGCATCTTGAAGGAGCACCAAGCTGGCATCGGGGCCAAGGAGCTCTGCCGGAAGCATGGCATCAGTGATGGCACGTTCTACAAGTGGCGTTCGAAGTATGGCGGCATGGAAGTGTCGGAGGCCAAACGGCTGAAGGCGCTCGAAGCCGAGAACGCGAAGCTGAAGAAGATGCTGGCGGAACACATGCTCGACGTGGCCACGCTGAAGGAAATGCTGGGAAAAAACTTTTGAAGCCCGGTGCAAGGCGGAGAGCCGTGGACTGGGCCATGACAGAGAAGAACTACAACCAGCGGCGGGCCTGTGCCTTGGCCGGGATTGATCCGCGCGTCTACAGGCGGCGACCAGCCAGGCCTGAGGATACAGAGCTCCGAGAGCGGCTGAAGGAGCTCTCCGGGGAGCGTCGGCGGTTTGGCTACCGACGACTGCACCTCCTACTGGGCCGAGAGGGCTGGCAAGTTAACTGGAAGAAGCTCTATCGGATCTACCGTGAAGAAGGCCTGACAGTGCGCAAGCGTGGCGGTCGCAAGCGAGCGATTGGAACGCGTGCGCCGATGACGATCCCGCAAGGGCCAAACCAGCGATGGTCCCTGGACTTCGTCTCAGATAGCCTTTCGGACGGGCGCCGGTTCCGGGTGCTTTGCGTCATCGACGACTTCAGCCGGGAATGCCTGGCCGCGGTCGTGGACACCTCACTCTCCGGCCAGCGGGTTGCCCGTGAGCTCGATAATATCGCCCGAACGCGCGGTTATCCGTGCATGGTGGTCAGCGACAATGGGACCGAACTTACGTCGAATGCCATCCTGAAATGGCAGGAAGACCGGAAGGTCGAGTGGCACTACATCGCGCCTGGGAAGCCCATGCAGAACGGCTTCGTCGAGAGCTTCAACGGCCGCCTGCGAGACGAGTGCCTCAACGAGCATCTGTTCGCAAACCTGCGCCACGCCCGGGAGCTGATCGCGTCTTGGCGTGACGATTACAATCACCATCGCCCCCACACGAGCCTCGACGGGCTCACTCCGTGGGAGTATCACCAACGGTCAATAGAGGACCAAACACTGAACAGAGCGAACTAACAACCGCGGACTCAAAGGGGAGCAGGTCAGTTACCACAGCCCGATACTCAATTCCAAAAAAGCCGATTTTTGACTTTTTTCGTCCGCCAAGAGAAAGGCGGACCTGAGTAGCTCACGCTCTTCAAGGGCAGTGAACACTTCTATTTTTCTTCGATGATCCCCAAGGGGTGCAATCTTGGTAACGATGCTGCGGATAAGGCGTCTACAGGATTGTAACCACCTAGCAGGATCTCCGTGATGGAAAAAGAAGAAAAGACATACACCGACTCAAACACCCCGAAACCAGGCGAGACTGCCGCGTGCTGTTGTCGCAAGAATACCAGCATGCAAAGCGAGATCGTCAGGTCACGCGGAAACACTTCGGGGACTGAAGGCCGAGAAAGTGACGACGGTCGCACACACACTAAAACGGTGGGCTTGCGATGAATTCTCACTCTTTTCGCGACGGGCTGAAACAATAGGAGATATCCAATGACAAAAATGACCTCGATAGCCACCGCACTTGCCATTTCGCTCGCAACCCCAGGACTGCTGTTGGCCCAGGGCCAACATGATCATAGCAGCGGTGGGGCTGCCAAAAGCGATGTGCCTGAGCACGCCAGTGGCCAAGTTGGCATGATGCAGAACATGATGGCTATGATGACGCAAATGCACAACGCAATGATGGGCGGTCATGCTCAAGGCAATGCAATGGATAAGGATCGATCCGTGATGAAGTATATGATGGGGCCTGGCACGAGGGTCATGTCATCTCCGGAAACAGGCAGAGAAGTGATGCTTGCTAAGTCAAACGAATTTGATGCAAACAACGATGGTGTACTGTCGCTCGTTGAGTTCGAGGCACTTCATGCTGCGATGATCCGTGAGACAACGGTTGACAGGTTTCAGCACCTTGACGCGGACGGCGATGGAGCCATCACTGAAGCGGAAATTGCCGCTCCAATCGAGCGGATGAGGATGCCAAGTGCTGCTACAAAGCAGCACGGGCAAGTACCTCAGAACAATTGAGCCAAAGCATAGTCTCTGCGAGGCAAACGGGAAAGAGTGCCAACTTCCGATCATGGAAGTTGGCAAAGTGATCTCCCGGCTTGGGCACTACAAAGCGCCTAATTTGCCAAGCGGTACTGATTACCTCTTTCAAAAACAAATGGACTCTCGACAATGAACACACACCGAGAAACCGCACACGCCGCGACGGAGGACAGCATATTTGTTTGCCCGATGCACCTCGAAGTGCGTCAGAGAGAGCCCGGCGACTGCCCAAAATGCGGTATGCATCTGGTGCCCGAAGCGGAGATTGAAGAACACGGGCAAAGCGCGCACCATCACTCTGGCGCTAATGACATACTAGGTGCCGAGTACGATACGGTGCCACTGGAGTACGTCGGCGTCGTGTACACCTGTCCAATGCATGCGCAAGTACGCCAGACACATCCCGGTTCATGCCCGATATGCGGTATGGGTTTGGAACTGGAAAACGCAGCTATGGTGGAAGATGGCCCAAACCCCGAGCTCGACGATTTTTCTAGACGCTTCTGGGTCGGTGCCGTTCTTACGCTGCCGTTGCTTGTTTTGACGATGGGACCATATGTTGGTTTCCCTGAAGTCCGCCAGATATTCGGTGAGCGAACGACGCTTTGGATTGAATTGGTGTTGGGTACCCCGGTTGTATGGTGGTGCGGCTGGCCGTTTATGATACGGGGCTGGAATTCGTTTAAAACTCTGAATCTCAACATGTTTTCCCTAATCTCCATGGGGGTTTCGGCCGCATGGGTGTTCAGCGTGGTGGCTGTTCTTTCGCCGGAAGTTTTCCCTGATGGTTTCCGGGACAGCGAAGGCCACGTTGGTGTCTATTTTGAGGCGGCAGCAGTAATTGTAACACTCGTTTTGTTGGGTCAAGTTATGGAGTTGCGCGCGCGAGAGGGCACCGGCAAAGCGATACGGGCACTCCTCGATATGGCCGCCAAGACCGCGCGCATCCTAAACGCAGATGGCAGCGAGGCGGAGGTGCCTCTGGATGATGTAAAGGTCGGCGACAAGGTTAGGGTCCGACCCGGTGACAAAGTGCCCGTCGACGGTGTTGTGGCGGAAGGGCATTCGTCCATAGATGAAAGCATGATATCGGGAGAGCCAATCCCCGTCGAAAAGGTTGTGGGCGACACTGTCACCGGAGCAACCATAAATGGGACCGGATCGCTGGTTGTTGAAGCCACGCGCGTTGGGTCGGACACCGTGCTGTCCCAAATTGTAGAAATGGTCTCAAACGCTCAGAGATCACGTGCACCGATCCAGAAATACGCGGATCGAGTGGCAGGATTGTTTGTGCCAGCTGTTATTGCGATTGCAGTCTTGGCCTACATCGGTTGGGCCATATGGGGACCCGCTCCGGCCCTGTCCTATGCTCTAGTCGCAGCCGTTGCGGTTTTGATAATCGCATGTCCGTGTGCGTTGGGTCTGGCGACCCCAATGTCAATTATGACGGCCACCGGCCGAGGTGCGCAAGCAGGCGTATTGATCAAGAACGCGGAAGCATTGGAACGGTTTGAAAAGGTCGACACTCTAATCGTGGACAAGACGGGTACGCTCACGATGGGTCAACCGCGCCTTGTTGCAGTTTTACCTGAGGCGGGACATGAGGAAGAAGAGGTACTGCGCCTCGCTGCTACCCTGGAAAAAGGATCCGAGCATCCTTTGGCAGAAGCCATCGTGGCCGGAGCCGACGAACGCGGGGTAGCTTTGGCCAAAGCCAGCGATTTCCAAGCTATCACCGGTAAGGGCGTAACGGGCGTGGTTGACGGATATACGGTGGCCCTCGGCAATCACAGACTGGTCAAAGACCTCGGGCTTGATGCCGGCGATCTGATCGAGACGGCCAATTCCCGAAGAGACGACGGTGAAACAGTGATGTTTGTAGTGGTGGACAACGCGCTTGCCGGGCTTGTGGCCGTGTCCGACCCGGTCAAAGAAACGACGCCCGATGCGCTGGAAGCTCTGCATAAATTGGGCTTTCGAATCATTATGGCCACGGGCGACAATGAACGCACTGCCAGAGCCGTAGCAACCAAGCTGGGCATTGATGAGATTCGAGCTGATGTTCTGCCGGAAGACAAGGCTGCAATTATCAAGGATCTACAGGGGCAAGGTAAGAAAGTCGCGATGGCCGGCGACGGTGTTAACGATGCTCCCGCACTGGCACAAGCAGACGTGGGCGTTGCTATGGGAACAGGCGCGGACGTAGCCATCGAAAGCGCCGGTATAACTTTGGTGCAAGGTAACCTTGACGGCATCGTCAGAGCACGTCGGTTGTCGCGTGCAACGATGCGAAACATTCGCCAAAACCTATTCTTCGCATTGATTTACAACGCGAGTGGTGTGCCGATCGCCGCCGGCCTTTTGTATCCGCTTTTTGGCATTTTGATCAGCCCAATGTTCGCCGCTTTCGCGATGAGCGCATCATCGATCTCGGTAGTGCTGAATTCACTCCGCCTACGTGGCGCTAAAATCTGAAAAGGAACAGCAAAATGCATGAACATACCGATCACGAAAATCAGAACGAAGCTGGCGGGGATGCTCATCCACCGTCCTTCTGGAAATCCCGCGCGGGGGTCTATTTGATCGTCGCACTTGTGCTCGGCGGTTTGCTGCTAGGTTTTGAGCATCGCGCGCATATCTTGGCCAGCAATTGGCTTCTTTGGCTTCCGCTACTGCTGTGTGTTGGCATGCACTTCTTCATGCATGGCGGGCACGGTGGTCACGGCGGGCATGGTGGTCACGGGTCGAAAGATGACCAATCATGACCGACCCGGGATCTTCTTATGGCCTTTGGCTGCTCGTGTTCATCAACTCAGCGGTTTTTATCCTGTTCGCTTTCAGCTTCTTCAAGCCGCAGACATCGCGTGACTGGCGCAGCTTCGGTGCCTTCAGTGCCTTTATCGTGGCACTTTTTGTCGAGATGTACGGGTTTCCGCTGACGATCTTCTTTTTGTCGGGTTGGCTCCAATCCAACTGGCCTGGGATCGATTGGTTCGCGCATGACAGCGGGCACCTGCCGGAAATGATTTTCGGCTGGAGTTCCAATCCGCATTTCGGACCCTTCCATTTCCTCAGCTTTGCATTCATCGGTGCGGGTTTCTGGCTGATCTCAGTGGCCTGGCATCATCTCTGGGCTGCACAGCGGGCCGGGCGACTGGCGGTCACGGGTCCCTACGCACGGATACGGCATCCGCAGTATGTGGGGTTCGTTCTCATTATGGTCGGGTTTCTGGTGCAATGGCCGACGATCCTCACGCTCGCCATGTTCCCGGTCCTCGTGTGGATGTATGCGCGACTTGCGAAAAGCGAGGAGGCCGACAGCCGTGCCCGGTTTGGGGAGGCCTGGGAGAGATATGCAGAGCAAGTTCCGGCGTTTCTGCCTCGATTCCGGGAAGTTGCCGCGCAGTGAACGCAAGCGATCTGTTCCGTTTTGCAAGGCTCAAGCTGGCTATGGGGAAACCGGAGCGACGTCAGTTTTTCCCGATGATCGAGCGCTCGTCTGCGAATTAATCGATGATTGAGTTTGATATCGGAAATGCACGACGGATTTGCGATTTGAAAGCGCCGAGACCGAGGGCGAACGGAGTGGGCAATCTGGTGATCCTCGGTGGTTCCGGTGATGTCGGGTCGCGGCTCACGCACCTTCTGTCCGACAATGGGGAGTGGAAGGTTTGGGTGGTTTCAAGGCGAAACCGCGTCGCTGAAACAGCACATGGAAACGTCGTTTACACCGCCCTCGACGTGGCGCGCCCCGGAGCGGCCAAGTCCCTTCCCGACGACGCCATCGTCGTCAATCTTACTGAAGCGACGCCACCGGAACTGGTTGCTGAATGCCTCGCAAGAGGCGAAACGGTTCTCGATACATCGGCGACGCCGAGCTATGTCGATGCCCTGATCCGGGCGGCGGCCGGGACAAACGGATGTCTTGTTACGGGCGTTGGGACGGCTCCGGGTCTCAGCACATTGATGGCGGCAGATCTGGCAAGCGACGAACGGGTAGAGACGCTGCGTATCGGACTCGAGCTTGGCATGGGCCGTCACTATGGGCAGGCAGCGGCTGAGTGGTTCTTTCGGGCGCTTGGACTACCTTATTACGACCCGGTCACGGGCCGGTCTGTATTTCCTGGCAAGAAGCCGTGGCGATTTAATTTCACGCGGAACGAGGCGCCGAGACTGGCGCTCGATGTGGCGTTTCCAGATGAGGGCATTCAACCCAATGGACGCGAAGTCCGTGTTCACCATTACCTGGCCGTTGATCCCCCTTTTTTCACACGCCTATTTGCAGTGGCACAAAAGCTTTGGCTCGGACGCTGGATGTCAGAGCATTCCCGGCGATTGACAAAGCTTTCAGGGTGGCTGCCGCAATTCGGGCAATTAAGAACACGGATTGCGGCGGTTGCGTTCGATCACGAAGGCAAAGAGATCGCCTCGAACCTGTTCGAAGGTGGCGATCAGGCTTATTTGACGGCTGCGATGATATTGGTGACACTTGAGGCAATGCGGTCCGGCGATGCGCGACAGGCAGGGGCTAATTCCATTGTTGACCACCTTGATCTGGAGCAGGCGCTGAGCGGTCTGCGTCGCCACTTTCCAGGCATAGAGCCTATGTACATGAACACTCGGCCCAAGCCGACCTAAGAAACAAGAATGACGGGACATGTTATGAAACACGATCATGGCGGCGACGGCTACAAGAAGAACTCCATAACGCTGGGCGGTGCAGTTGCCATGGGAACCGGCGTCATGATCGGGGCAGGGATCTTTGCCCTGACAGGGCAGATTGCCGAACTGGCCGGGCCGTTCTTTCCCATCGCCTTCATCATCGGTGCAATCGTCACCGGGTTCAGCTCCTACAGCTACATCAAGATGTCCAATGCCTGGCCCTCGGCAGGGGGGATCGGGATGATCCTGCAAAAATGCTACGGACCGGGGGCCGTTGCAGCAGGTGCGGCGCTTCTAATGGCGCTCAGCATGGTGATCGCGGAAAGCCTCGTCGCCAGGACCTTTGCCACCTATCTTTTGCGCCCTTTCAATATCGAGGGCGGGCCGCTGGTGCCCGTCCTGGCTGTTGGGGTAATCCTTTTCGCCTTCCTCGTAAACATCGCGGGCAACCGTTCAATCGGGCTGTTCTCGATGGTCATGGCCGCAATCAAGATCGGCGGTATCGCGGTCTTCGGCATCGCCGCCCTGTGGTCGAGCGGGTTTGAATTCGCTGCCGCGTCGCGGGACGCTGAGGATTTCGGTCCGATGGGTTTCGTGGCCTCGGTCGCGCTTGCCATTCTTGCGTTCAAGGGGTTCACGACGATCACCAACAGCGGCGCCGAGATCACCGATCCCAACCGCAACGTGGGGCGCGCGATCATGATTTCGATTGCGCTTTGCGTCGTCGTCTACTTGCTAGTGGCTTTCGGTGTCGGGTCCAGCCTCACCATCGACGGGATCATCGCCGCCAAGGACTATTCGCTCGCCGAGGCAGCGGAACCGGCACTGGGGCAGGTGGGCTTCCTGCTGACGGTTCTTCTGGCAGTCGTCGCAACGGCATCTGCCGTGCTGGCCAGCGTCTTTGCTGTCTCGCGGATGCTTGCGATGCTGACGGATATGAAGATGATCCCGCATAGCCATTTCGGCATGTCCGGACCGATCCAGCGGCATACACTGGTCTACACGGTGGTGATCGCATCCTTTCTCGCCGTGTTCTTCGATCTGAGTCGCATCGCGTCGCTCGGCGCCTTCTTCTACCTCATCATGGATATGGTCGTACATTGGGGTGTCTGGCGGTTCCGCCGGACGGAAATCGGCGCCTCTGGAGTCGTCATTCTTGCGGCGCTCGGGTTCGATGCAATTGTTCTCGTCGCGTTCACCGCCATGAAGCTGCAGAGCGATCCGGCCATCGTCGCCTATGCGGCCCTCGCGATCCTCGGCGTCTTTCTGTTCGAACGCGCCTACCTGTCGCGTTGGCTGGCACCTCAAGATGGGCCCGGCCACAGTTGACGGATCATGTCACACAATCGGTTCGCGATGGGCAGCGCGCGGGTCTTGCAATGCTCGTCGGTCTTGCTCTGGGTATGGTGGCCGCGAATTCGCAGCTGTCGGATACCTACGCGCTTGTTCACCATCTGCCTCTGCGGGTGGGATCACGAGCATGGGCAATCGAAGCCCCTCTGATTGAGTGGATCAATCAGAGTCTTCTGACGGTCTTCTTCTTTCTCATCGGCCTTCACACAAATCACGAGCTGACCCGAGGTGCGCTATCCGAACCCTGTGCGGCCATGCTTCCGGCAAGTGCGGCACTTGGAGGCATGATCGTGCCAGCGGTGATTTATCTTGGGTTCAATTTCGGAGACGCTGTCGCCTTGCGCAGGTGGGCGATACCGATCGCAACAAACATTGTGCTGGTTCTTGGTGTCCTTTCGCTTGTTTCAGGGCAGGTGGCACCCGCGATGATCGCCTTTGCGACGGCAGCAGCGATGTTTGACGGCCTCGGGTCAGTGGCCGTCATCGCCCTGTTCTACGGAGACTTCGATCAGCTTTGGCCGCTTTGGTTGGTGGCCGGCGGCTTGGCAGGTCTGCTTGTGCTCAACCGAACCCGAAAGGCCTCTCTCGTGCCCTACCTCGCCATGGGCTGCGTTCTGTGGGCGGGATTGGTCATGGCCGGAATCGAAGGGGCCATAGCCGGGGCAATCGTCGGGTTTACCCTGGCGCTTTCGTCGTTCCCGTCAAAAGCGACCGAGGGAACCGAGAGACGCGTTTCACCATTTGCACTGTTGTTTGTCGTGCCGATCTTCACCTTCTTCAACGGCGGCGTCGTGCTGGATTTTGTTCCCGCTGACCAACAGGCGTGGTCTGTCGCAATCGGTATCGCGATTGCTTTGATTTTCGGAAAGCCTTTGGGAATTCTCGGCGGAACACTTCTGGCGCTTAGCCTGCGCATCGGAGCCCTACCGCCCGACACATCGATGCGGGATGTGCCGGCGATCGCGCTGCTGGCGGGTGTCGGCTTTACCATGAGCTTGTTCATCGTGGGCGCGGCATTCGATGCGACCCCGGTTGCAGCGACGGTAAAACTCGCCGTTGTGAGCAGTTCGGCCATCGCCGTCGTGCTTGGCACCCTTGCCCTCAAGCTCCGCTGATCTGCCGGAGCCGGAACACTGGGATGCCTAGTTCTTGTCTTTGTCACTGTCTGTGGGCCTGACGCAAGGTTGCCAGTTCCACAGGCGGTTCATGGTCGCGAAGAGGAAGGACGCGGACCAGGCGATCAGGAGCAATCCGTTGAGGGCTTCGACGCCGGTAAGAAACCGCAAATGCCCTTGCGGGAGGATATCTCCGATCCCTAGCGAGGTGTAGATGACAGCCGAAAAGTATAGGTAGTCAAGCGCATCATTCATTTCTTCGCCTTCAAAAGATCCGATTTCTAGCACCTCCACGGCGATCCAAAATCCACTTGCGAAGAGTGCTATTTGAAACAGATGAGTGATGAACAGCAGAGTTACAATCGATAGCACACGAGTAGACGGCCGCATTGGGATAGACGCCATTCTCCCGGAACAGAAACTCAGCAATACCGAATGCACACAGGCGGTTGCCAGGAAAAGCGCGACGGAAATCAGAACAGAATACATCATTGTACAGAACCTTAGGTTTCAGCAGGTGCATCGATCAATAACCTTTGGTGATAGTGTCCTGCGGTGACTAACTGTTGTCCCGAACAGGTTGGCCTTTAGGTGCGACCGCAATGCGGTGGGAACGTGGAATTGAGGTTACTATTTATACAACATAAACTTCATTATGCGTCTTTATACTTAGTGTTGCGATAGTATATTATCGTATGTATTCTGAACTCCTATCACGGAGGCTCCACAGCATGCGCCATTTACTCAAGAAGCTCCTCCCCTCGGTCGCAGTCGCTTTGACCGTGACAGGTTTTTCGCTGCCGGTACCCGCCCGCGCGCAGACATACCCGATCGATTGCGCGATCCTCCTGTGCCTGTCTGGCGGCTGGCCTGCTTCCGTCCCTTGCGCCCGAGCCCGCGCCGAATTCATCCGGCGGATTACGCCTTGGCCGGTGGAACCCCCACTGCAAATCTGGCGCTGTCCCATGGGCGCGTCCTATGAGAGCGATCGGCAATCAAACAATGCTGACCGCATCATTCAAGCCTTGTACCGGACCGACAGCCGTCGACCGCTCCAATCCTTGCCAGTAGATAATCTCGTTCCCACAGATTTCACCCTGCGGCTTGTTCAGGACCGCGCGGACATCGATATCAGCGGGCCAGAGTTCAATTTCGTTCGGTCCATCCGCGTCTTCGATGTACGGTATGCACGACAGCACGATTCCGGGCGCGATGGGGATTGTAACCGAAGCGCGACCGTGGTCCTCGGCACCTACGGGACCCAAGGCGATTTCTCATGGCAGCGATCTTCCATAACTGCCCTGCCCGAGGCCCATGTGGGACTTGAACGTTGGGGCCAGAATTGCCCGGGTATCTATCACCGATCTGTCTTCGTCGATTGGCGTGACTATGAGGGCAACTACGGCTTCGAACAGGTGAACTACTAGCGCTGACAAAGACAGCTTTGCCATCATGCTACGAGAATTTGAGCGTTCTGAGTTGCTCAAATACCGGCCCTTCGCTGCTTTCGGTGCGTATGTCCGGAGAGCGGGACTTTTCCGGCTTTCGCTGCGGTGGCACCAATGTCGGCTATTCACGAACCTACATGAGCTTGATTTTTACCCGCACGACCAAACTCAAAGCAAAGCTGTTTTGCGATGGTAGTTAAAGGTAATTTATAGAGTTCAGAGACGTCGGATGCCCGATTGCTAGTTTTGAAGTACCCACCAATCATCGTCGAAGGGTCCACCACTGCTACCACCACCGCCGCCTCCCCCACGCCGTATACCCCTGCCAATGCCACCTCCAATGACATTGCCAATGCCTGCGCCGATGGCCGCGCCGGGGACGCCGAAGCCAAGTCCAGCCCCTACACCTGCACCAATAACACTGCCAATGTACTCGCCTTCATCTTCGTATGTCTCGCGTTCGTCATCCGATTTGTCAGCAACAGCTTTGAGTTTTTCGGCAGCGGCGTACAACGGTATCGGCAACTTATCTTGCGTCGTATCGAGAAAGAGCTCGTCTTCTTTGACGGATAGTGCGTTTGCTATGGCACCCAAATGCCCGACAAAACGAGCACGCTGCGTTACCCGTTCCTTTTCTTGGATAAGGGCCTCTATTTCGTCAGCGATTTGGCGCGTTAGTCCGATTACCTCTTGCGGTGTCATTGTCCCTGTCAAACCCTTTTTCTCGGATCAGCTGAAAGCCCATTCGCACTAGTGTGATCCTGTTGTACTGCAACATTATACTGCGCTCGGCGCAAGCTTTGACCTTACTAGGTTGTTGGCTTCATAACCGAAGAGGACATTCGCTGTGTCACAGAAAGCTGGTAATTTGGGCTCCTTCGAGACCTTCGCTGCCATCTACTCCAATGACCGGTACGCTCGCAGACCCTTTCCATCAATATGAACTGGCGGCAGCCTGAGAAGCCTATCCACTGTCACTTTTTCCGATCCGCGTGAGCGCATCGAAGTCGATTTCCTGCTTCTGTTCCGCACCCAGATCTGGCCGGATTTCCGATACCGGCTGAGGCCCATGGACGTCCCACATCACCGCATGTGAGCCTGTACTCCAGCGATAAACCCAACCAACAACACTGCACCCATCGGTCCCGATCAGATTGGCGATCGCGACGCCCTCACCCCTATCATCGTTCACTGTTTACTGACTTCCTGCACTGTGGCGCTGCGAATTGCGGCGTGGGGTTGCAGAGCGTTCACTACGACCGCGCGCCGGGCTTCTTTGATGTTGGCTAACTGGTCCTCAAGGAGGGAATGATCATCAGACCGGGAAAATGGGTTTCCGTGTTCTCAACAATTCATTGGCTTCAAATCCTGTGGTCGGGCTCCGTGGCGGCTTCAACGATCGCCAGAAGCTGGAACGGATCAAAGCCGATGGCACGCGCCAAAACGACCAGTTCGACAACGTCGACCCGGCGCTGACCGCTTTCAAGACGGGCAATAAGGGATTGGTGGCATCTGAGCCTATCCGCCAAGTCTTTCTGGCCGAGGCCCGCTTTGATGCGCGCGTCGACCAACGCCTGGCAGAGTGCCACTTGCCCTTTGCTTCTGATTGTCTTTGCCACGCGTCACATACCTTTTGTGACGTCGCTAGCGGATGAAATCTGTTATCTAAAAAGTAGATATATGAGGGTGTTATCGGCGTCTGGTTTCCATGGGCTGCAAGTCTGATGCTCCCGAGGTTGCCCATCAATCCCCTACCAATTGCAGAAATCGGCCATAGTCCTCGCTGACTTCGCGCGCTTCCTCGAAGGCGCGGGCGCGCTCGCTGTCGAGGCAACGGAAGTAGCTCTGGATATCCTGGATGTAATCTTCGAAGTCGCCACGGATGATGTCCGAATAGTCCCGCGCGGCCTGCGAATCGCTTGGCATGAAAGGACGGGCCGGGGCGAAGCAGGATTCCGCCAAAACCGGCCCGGGAACGCAGATTAGAAGGACTATAGCTTGCAATGGGAGCAGGCCTGTCAACCTTGGGTTTCTCAAACCTGTTATCTCCTTGATCGCAGACACTGGCCGTGACTAGTGTTTGCGTGACCAAACTACAGCTAAAGCACGATATTACATCTTGCGGTTGATAGTATACTATCGTAACTCTGGGCTTCAAGTAGGAATGCCCGGGATTGCGCCATTGGAGAAAGCGTGAGCCGGGCCATGAACTGGGACATCGAAGCACCAAATGTGGTTACGGAAGCCAGGTTCCGCGAGCTCGTGGAAAGCGGCTATAGCGCAGAAATCCTGTGCCAAGAGTCGGCACATAAGAAAGGCCCCAGCTATTACGGGGTCTGGATCATGCGTGTTGTCTCTGATGACGGGGTGGAAAAGCTCCTCGTCACCGCCCGCACGCGGACGACCTACAACGATATCAAGATCCGCGAGTTCAAGACGATCTCCGGCGTGGTGTCTTTCTTCATTGGCCTTGGCTTTGCGCATGTCGACCTGCCGCTTGAAGCGGGGACAAGCCGGACCCACAAACTCGCCCCGTCAGACAAAGCCCCATCAGACAAGGGCGCTGACAACTAACCTCGTCTGTCTCTGGCTGGTCGCAGCACCTGCCTCAGCGCAAATGGTCCTGGTCATGGAGAGCGACGGCTCTCTGACCCCATCCCGGTCTCAGAGCAGTTTTGCTCGGAACTACAATGATGGCATCGGTCAGGGATCGGCTGCCGATGAACTTGCGATTTTCGGCAGCGATGAAACTGTGCCAGAGCGAGAAGCGATGCGCTTTGCAGCCCGTGTCGGTCCGGCACCCCTGCCCCGCGCCGATGTCCTCTCCGGGATTCAGACCACGGCCTTGCGCTATGCCGACCATCCCGGCCTGCGTCGCGCGGGGCTTTCCGTGACGGATTGGCTGGCTCTCTATCGGGCCAATATCGAGGTTGAGAGCGCTTATCGGCAGGATGCGATTTCAAGTGCAGGTGCCATTGGCCTTGGTCAATTGATGCCAGCGACGGCGCGTGATCTGGGCGTCGACCCGCGTGATCCGCTGCAGAACCTCGACGGCTCCGCCCGCTACCTCGCGATGATGCTGGAGACGTTCGGCGATCCGCACCTGGCGCTGGCTGCCTACAACGCCGGACCCCATGCGGTCCGCCAGTATGGCAGCGTTCCCCCCTACCGAGAAACCCAGAACCACGTGGCCCGCGTCATGGCCGTCGTGGCCCGATTGGAAGGATCAAATTCATGAAACAGATTTCAAACCTCTTTGTCGCTTCGCTGGCGCTATTCCTGTTCATTGCCGAGCCCGCCCTTGCACAGAGCATCGATCTCTCCCCGATCCAGAGCTTGTTGCAGGGTATTGTCGATGCGCTGACCGGACCTCTTGGTGTGGTCATCGCCACACTCGCGGTCCTCGGCGTTTTTTTGAGCTGGTTCTTCAACATCATCGACCTGCGCCAAGCGCTTTGGGTGCTTGTCGGCATCGCCGGTGTCGCGGCTGCCCCCACCATCGTTGCCGCGGTCTTTGCCGGTGGCTGAGCGCGCGCCTCTCTTTCTGGGGCTCGTGCGCCCGCCGAAGCTTCTGGGCCTGCCCATCATGTATGCGATGGTCTGGCTCTTTGGCTCGGTGCTCCTGTTCGTCTGGGTCCAGCATATCGCGGTGCTGGCTGTCGCGGCCCTGCTCTATCCGGTGCTGTGGAAGGCCGCCGATTGGGACCCGCGCTTCATCGACGTGATGATGACGGCGCTGCAGGAGACACCGCCCACGCGCAACAGGTCCATTCATGGCGGGGACAGCTATGCCCCGTGATGACGCCCGTGATGCTGCGCTCGATGCCCGCACAATGACGCCAGACTGGTATGCGCGCGAGACCCGCCTCGCGCACATGCTGCCCTATGTAAGCTTAGTTGATGACCAGACCGTGCGGACCCGGGTCAACGAGCTTTTCCAGTGCATCCGGCTCGACGGGGTCAATAGCTACACGACCGATGACGCCTATCTCGACAAGGTGACCGCGCTCTTTGCTCGGATCATTGCGCAATTGGGTCCGGAGTTCAGCTATTACGTCCATAAGGTCTCGAAGGCGATCACGTCGGACCTCGAGCCCCTGCGCGAGGATAGTTTCGCGGGAGAAGTCGACCGGCTCTGGCGCAAGAAGCTAGAGACCAGCGGGCTGCGCGACAAGACGCTCACCCTTACGATCATCCATCGCCCGCCTCCAAAAAGCGTCCTGCCATTCCTGAACCGCAGCGCGCCGGATCGCCTCAAGGAAGCGACCGAAAAGCGCCTTCGCCGATTGGGCGAGGCCGTGAGTGTCTTCCTGTCAGGCCTGACGGAGCTGAATCCGCGTGTGCTAACCGCCAAAAGCGGCGAGTTGATCGGGTTTCTGGGGGCGCTCAACACGGGAACGGAACTGCCGCTCTATCCGGCAAACACCTACGGCTTTCTGTCCTTCAACGTCGCCAATACCCGCGTGACCTTTCACGGCGACCATTTCGAGCTTTCCGAGGGCGTCGTGGGCCACCGCTACGGCAAGAGTTTCACCATTGGGGAATACTCGGAAGGCACCTCCTGCACCATGTTCGACATGCTGAACCTGCCGGTCGACATGATCGTGACGCACTCCTTCACGCCGATCAATTCGAACCTCATGGCGGGCCGCATCAAGCGGCAAAAGCGCCAGATGCAGGCCAGCCAGGACGCCGCCCTCTCGCTTCTGGAAGCCCTCGACATCGCCGCCGATGATCTCGAGGCCAAGCGCCAAAGCTTCGGCGAGCATCACATGGTCGTGACGCTCTTCTGCGAAACGCTCGAAGAACTGCAAACCCTCAGCGCCGAAATCGTGAACGCCGCCGCGACCGAAGGCGTGAAGATGATCGGCGAGCGGGTCGCCGCAAAGGCCCATTACCTCAGCCAGCACCCCGGCAACCAGCCAAAGCGCGTTCGCGCCAGCGCCGTCACCAACCGCAACTTCGCGGATTTTGCGGCCTTCCACCGGACACAGCTCGGCAAACCTGCAGCACTTACCCCCTGGGGCCGGGTCGTCACATATTTGCCCACGCCGGAGCAGAGCGCCTACCGGTTTTCTTATCACGAGCAAGGCTCGCCCGACAAAGAACCGACCAGCGGGCATACCCTGATCATGGGGCGGCCCGGGTCGGGCAAATCGGTGCTATCGGCCTTCCTGATGACCCAGGCCCGTCGAGCAGGGGCGCGGATCTTCGTCTTCGACTACCGTCTCGGTATGGAGATGGCGGTGCGCGCCAATGGCGGGCGCTACGCCTCCCTGAACGCAGGCCAGCCCACGGGTCTCAATCCGCTCTGGACCGAAACCGATGCGCGGGGGACCGCCTGGCTCTCGGACTGGCTTGCCACGCTTCTCTACCGCGCCGACAAGCCCCTGACGCCGGCACAGACCAATCGCATCCAGGAAGTCGTGCGCCAGAACGCGCAGGCCACAAACCCGGCCCTGCGGAACTGGCGGGATTTCGCATCGCTTTTTGTGTCCACCGATGATGGCGGCGATCTGCACCAGCGCCTGCTCGAGTGGACCGAAGACGGCCGCTATGGCTGGATCTTCGGGCAGAGCCTCGAGGACACGTTCTCGCTCAAAGGCGATGTGGTGGGCTTCGATCTGACCGGCATTCTCGACAGCGAGGCCGACAAGGAGCGGATGGCGGTTCTCTCCTATCTTTTCCGCCGGGTCGAACGCGAGATCGAAGACCGCCGCCCCACCATCATCGTGATCGACGAGGCCTGGAAGGCCCTCGATAACGCGTATTTCGCCGAGCGGCTGTCGAATTGGCTGGTCACCGCGCGCAAGCAGAACACGGTCGCGGTGATGATGACGCAATACGCAAGCCAGCTTGAGCGCACCCGGACCGGCAAGACCATCGTCGAGGCGGTGCCGACGCAGATCCTGCTGCCCAATATCCGCGCGCAGCCTGCGGATTACGCCATGCTGAACCTAACGGAGAAGGAGCTCGACGTCCTTCTCAACACGGGCAGCAACAGCCGTTTGGCGCTGATCCGCGACGATCAGGGCTCGATCGTGGTCGATGCCGATCTCAGTGCTCTCGGGCCCAATCTCACCATCCTCGGCGGCATGGAGAAAGGCGAGGCGCTCGTCGGCGCCGATTACCGCGACCGCCCCGACTTCTGGAGACTCTCATGATTCGCATTTTGTTGCTTCTCACCGCGCTCGGCGCTTTGGCCTCCTGCGCCCAGTATCAGGAACCGCAGGCCAATTGCTTCACGTTCTTGGCCTCGACAACACCCATTGCTCCGGATTGCACTTTCACGCCCCTTGGCACCCCGGATCGCGAAATTGAAGTCTAGCCTGCCTCATATCCTGGCCCTTTGCCTGCTGCCTGGCGCCGCCTTATCCCAAGGTGTGCCGACCAATGACAGTGGGCTGACCGCGCGTGATATCGTCGAAACAGGCGATCGCGAGGCCGACTTGGCCCTGCAGGCCGATAAGCTCGCCGTACGCGAGCTCATTGCCGAGATCGAACGCGAGCAACTGGAAACCCTGCAACGCATCCTCGATGCCCAAACCAGCTTCGGCGGTCAAGGACTGTCGGCGATGGTCTCGGGCCTGGAAAGCGGCAGTGGCGATCCAGCCCGCTCTGTCGAAGCGGTCTATGGCACGGGTGACATTGATCCCAATCCCGGCGGTGCGCAGATGTTCGGGGATGCGGCGGAAAACATCGAGCAGCTCATTATCCGCGTGGCTCAGGAGACCAGCGGCTTTGCCGGCGTTGGCCGCGCGGGCCTCTCCCCGGTCCAATGGCGCGCACTCCTACAGGCGCTCATCTGGCAGGAAAGCCGGTTCACGATTGGCGCCCGCTCACCCGTCGGCGCCTTTGGCCTCACCCAGATCATGCCCGGTACCGCCAGCGATCTGAGCATCAATCCGGAATACTATGACAGCCCCTACCTGCAGGTGCATGGCGGTGCACGCTATCTCGCGACACAGCTCAACACCTTCGACGGCAATATCATCAATGCGCTCGCGGCCTATAACGCGGGACCCGGCCGGGTGTTCGAATATGGTGGCGTGCCGCCCTTTGCCGAAACCCAGCATTACGTTCAGGTCATTCCCGAACGCTACAATCTCTACCTGAGCCGTATCGGCGGGATCGAAGCGCTCGGCACGATTGATCCGGCACTTCTCGCCAATGCGAACCTCTCAATCACCGGGCACGGCGCGGCCTTCTATGGCAACAATTCCCCTGCGGCGATTAGGCAGGCCGCCTTCCGTATTGCGGACATCGTCGAGCGGATTTCCGAAACGGAAGATGTTCAGGAAAGCATCGCGCTCAACACCTATGCCCGCGCCGAACTCGTACGCCTCGTCGCCGCCCGCATCCGGCTTCAGGCGGCGCGCACCCGCGTCCTTTCCGCCGAAGAGCTGGCTCAGGCCAGTGCGCGTATGGCCGAAGGCACGTTCATGGAATTCACGATCAGGGAGATAGACTGATGAGAGATTTGCTCGTGAGGACGGCATTGGCCACGACGCTTGGGATCGGTCTGCATCTCGGCACCCTGTCCGCTGCCGTG
Source organism: Pseudophaeobacter sp. 1A16562 (assembly GCF_041008785.1). Taxonomy (NCBI): domain Bacteria; kingdom Pseudomonadati; phylum Pseudomonadota; class Alphaproteobacteria; order Rhodobacterales; family Roseobacteraceae; genus Pseudophaeobacter; species Pseudophaeobacter sp. 1A16562. Next base: position 104,098 of record NZ_JAXGFT010000015.1, read on the forward strand.
GCGCAAGGTGTGCCGGTCGTCGACACCCAGAATATCGCGCAAAACATCCAGCAGCTCCGGCAGATGATCGAAGACGAGATTCTGCAAAAAGAGCAGCTGACGCAGCTCCGTGAACAGCTTGCCACACTCACGGATCAACTCGCGGAGCTGCAAAGAACTTATGAAGCACTCACCCGCCTTGCCGAGCTTCCCGAGATCATCCGCACGGAAATGGAAGACGAGTTGAACGGCCTGCTCGACCAAGAGTTCGGCGACATCCTCGCCACGATTGAGGCGATCAAGACTGGGGATTTCTCGGGCCTCTCGGGCTCCGGCGCAGGCGAGATCGAAACCCAGATGGACCGCGTTCTGGCCGACCTCGGCTTTGACGAGGACACCCTCTCGGAAATGGCCACGAGCGGAAATCCCGGAGCCAACCGCGTGGCGACGCAGGCAACAACCGGCGCGCTCGTCTCAGCCGCCGCCCAGAACAGCTATGAAGATGCCGGCCAATCGCTCGAGCGGGTCGACCGCCTTGTGGGGCTTATCGACGACATGGACGAACTCAAGAAAAGCATCGATCTCAACACGCGCGTGACCGCGGAGCTCGCCATTGCGCTGGTCGCCATGTGGCAGCTCGAAGCCATCCAGACCGTGGGCGATGGCACGGGAGGCGTGATCGATGCCGCCACCATCGCCGAAGAGCAGCGCTTCATGGATTTCACCTTGCCGGACCTGCGGGCCGAGTAATCGCAGGGGCATGAATGGTGGCGACTGAACAAGAAATCATCGAGGAAGAACTGGTCTACGGTGCCCTGCGCCGCGAACGGCTCTGGCAACGCCTTGGCCTGATGGGCCTTGTCTTCGGTATCATCGGCTGTCTGAGTGCCGCGGCTGTCTCGATCCTCGATGTCGACCCGCCCCCCGTCGTTGTCCCCTATGATCCCGCCACCGGCTTTGCACTCCCCGAAGCCTCGGTGGGCGCCTCCTCGGTGACCGCCAACCAGGCGATCATCGAGGCGGAGGTGTTCCGCTATGTGACCGACCGGGAGGTCTATAACCAGCTGGACAACGATCTGCGCATCCGCAGCGTCCTGCGCCGCTCGGACGGAGCTGCCGAGAGCGGGCTGCGCCAGATCTGGAACAGCGCCAACGAGAATTACCCGCCGACGGTCTATGGCCCCAATGCTCGGCTCGACGTGGAAATCCTCAGCATCAACCGGATCGGAACCAACCGCGCGACGGTCCGCCTGCGCAAGCGCCTGACGTCCATTAACGGCACCCAGACCGGCCTCTTCACTGCGACGCTTCTCTTCGAGTTCCGCCCGGAGACCCGTCGCTCCATCGATGAGGTCTGGACCAATCCATTCGGCTTCACCGTCCTCGAATATTCCATCCGCTCCGACAGATTGGAGAACTGACGTTGTTGTTTATAAGATCGCTTATTTTTGTCATTGCCCTGTTGCCCGGCCTTGCCTCCGCCGAAGCCATCCCGCGCAGCGGCCCCAATGACAATCGGGTTCGGCTGGCCACCTATCAGGAGAGCCAGGTCTATCGTCTCAATGTCTCGCTTACCCATGTGACGACCATCGAATTTGGCGAAGGTGAAAGCATCCGCTCGATCATCGCAGGCGACACGGAGGGCTTCGAGATTGACGGCGTGCCCGGCGGTCAGGCCTTCGCGATCAAGCCGGTGGCGCGCGGTGTCCATACAAACGTTACCGTCTACACGAACAGGCGGAGCTACTATTTCAACGTCCAGGAGGTCCGCAGCCCAACCTTCTACGTGGTGCAGTTCCGCTACCCCGAAGACAATACGCGGCCCACACGTGCCATCGCGGCCCAAGCGCCGAACTATAATTACGGTGCCAGCGCGCGGACCGAGTTCACCCCTACCCGTGTCTGGGATGACGGGACGTTTACGTATTTCGAATTTCCGCGGAACGCGCCGGTGCCTGCGATCTTCCGCTACGCCAATGGCCGTGAACGCACGGTCAACACGCAAGCCACCGAGGACGGCGTGATCCGGGTTTCAGGCGTGACCCGACAATGGGTGCTGCGGGTCGGAGACGAGGTGGTCTGCATAGAGGTGACGCCACCTGCGGGAATAGGCTCATGAGCGACACCGAAAACGCAGACCTCGAAAAGCGCCTCGCTGCTCTAGAACAAGGCAAGGGCGCAGGTTCGACCCCTGCCCCACGGCGCTCACCGCTGCTCGCTTTGGTCGTCGTCCTCGTGATCGGCGCGGGCGGAGCGTTGCTCTATCTCATGTCCCAACCCGAGGAAGAGGAAGCCCTTCCCACGGCCACGCCGGACGTGTTCCAGAACGAAGGCGACGGGTTCGGCGCCATCGAGACCTTGCCCCCGCCCGAGCCCGAGGTTGTGTTCGTCGCACCCGATCCGATCGAGCCCAATGCTGAGCTTCTGGCACAGCTCGCAGCCCTTCAGGCCCAGATCGAGGAATTGCGCAACGCCCCTGAACCGGTCGTCGAGGAAGACACCGCCGCCGCAGAGGCGATCGACGCGCTGACCGATCAGATCGCTGCGCTCCAAGCCGCCTCGGAAGCCGCACAGCAACGGTTCCAGGACGAACTGACGGCGCGGGATCGCAGCCTTGAGCAACTCCGCATGGATCTGGAACTGGCCCAGCTCGAGGCCAACCGCCCCCTCCCCGCACCCACCGGGCCCACCGAGGACGAGTTGCGGGCGCGGGAAGAAGAGCGGCTGCGCCGCGAGGAAGAAGCACGACGGCTCGCGGAACTTGAACGCCGCGCTGCTGAGGAACGCGCCTTCCAGGAGCGGCGCATCGCCTCGCCCACCATCGCGTTTGGCGGCACGTCCGGAGCGAATGAAACGGCTCTGACCGAACGCACTTTTGGCGAGGTGACGGATTTTGTGCTGAACGGGGCGCTGCCCTCTACCGTGACGCAGGCCGAGGTGATCGCCAATCCCTCAAACACCGTCATCCAGGGCACCATGATCCAGGCCGTCATGGAAACTGCCCTCGACAGCTCCCTGCCCGGCCAGACCCGTGCCGTGGTTTCCGAGGATGTCTACAGCGTCGATGGCGCGCGCCTCTTGATCCCCCGCGGATCCCGCCTCATCGGGCGCTACCGCGCCGGCGTCGATATCGCGCAGCGCCGCGTCACGATTGCCTGGGACCGGATCATCCTGCCCGACAACCAGACCGTCCAGATCAGTTCATTCGGGGGTGATGAACTGGGCCGTTCTGGCGTCACGGGTTTCGTGGACACACGCTTCGCCGAGCGTTTCGGGTCGGCCGCCTTGATCTCGCTGATTTCCGCGGCACCAAGTGCCGCCGCCTCCGAGGTCCAGGATGAGACTGCCGCCGACGTTCTCGAAGACGTTGGCGATGATCTGGCAGATGCCACGGACAGCGTCATAGGCGATTACCTCTCCATCGGCCCCGTCATCTATGTCGACCAGGGCGCGCGCGTCACTGTCATGGTCGACCGCGATCTGGAGATATTCTGAGCCCATGTCGCTGAGCTATCTTGAAACCTCGCTCGACCGGATCGACGCCGCCGCCCGCGACGATGTCATCGAGATTTGCATCAACCCAGACGGGACCTGCTGGGGCGAATTCCAGGGTGATCACTTCATGCGCGCGCTGGACCAGAGGCTGACGGGCGTTCAGGTCAGGGACCTCGGCAACCAGATCGCCTCCTCGGCCAATACCACGATGAGCAAGGACCGCCCCATCGTCTCGGTCTCGATCACCTATAAGGGGCGCCCGATCCGCGCACAGGTCATCACCCCGCCCGCCGTGCTCTCGGCCATGTCGATCAGCCTGCGGTTCTTCTCAAGCCTGCCACTCGAGGGCATTGCGCTCGATTTCCTCTACGGAAAGGAGCGAAAGCTCGAAGACCTGCGCGTGGAAAAGAAGCGCGCCTTGCGCGCCGTCGTGGCCGCGGGCGTGATCGATGATGCGCTGGCATTTTGCGTCGAGAACAAGCTCAACATGATCGTCTCGGGCGGCACCTCCACCGGCAAGACCGTGGCCGCGCGCAAGATCCTCGCCCATGTGCCGGCCGAGGAACGCATCGTCACCATCGAAGAAGCCGCCGAGCTTCTGCCGACCCAGCCCAATGCCGTGACCCTCATCGCCAATCGCGACGCAGAATTCCAGACCGCAGATGTGCTTCTCACCGCCACGCTGCGCATGCGCCCCGACCGGATCATCCTGGGCGAGGTGCGCGGCAAGGAGGCCATGACCTTCCTGGAAGCCATCAACACCGGCCATGGCGGGTCCATGACCACACTGCATGCCGAAACCCCGCAACTCGCCGTGCAGCGGCTCGCGATCGCGGCACTCAAGACCGAAATCCCGATGACCTATGCCGACATGATCCAGTACATCGAAAATTCCATCGATGTGATCATCCAGGCCGGTCGCCATGACGGCAAACGCGGCATCACCGAATTCTACCTGCCCGGCGCAACTGAGATTGGAGCTTCCCCATGAAGACCTTTGAATACGATATCTTGTCCTTTCCCATGACTCGTAAGACCGGCCTTTCCGACATGCAGGCCAGTCTGAATGCCAAAGGTGCGGAAGGCTGGGAGGTGGTGTCGATCAGCTCCTCGGAATTCGCCAATGTCGGGCACACAGTGTTTCTGAAGCGCGAAACGACAACCGTTGGAACCGCGGCATGAGAGTGACGCGGTTTCGCCTCGCCCTGGCTGCGCTCGCCCTCGGCCTCAGCCTGACGTTCACCCCCGCGTTCGCCGAGCGCGACCTAGTCCCTACCTTGGAGCGCCGCTTCGATGTCTGTCCGGACCGCCCCGCTGAACTCAGCTGGATGCAAGAAATCCCCCTGCGCCAAGCCTATCAGCGCGTGCTGGTCCAAGACATCTACCGTGCCCAAAACCTTGAGCGCATCGTCGAGACTGGCAGCTGCGATTGCGAGATCCGGTTCCCGTCCTGGGACGATGCCGAGGCGATGTTTCGCGAGGTCCACGCGAGTGGCGAACGATGGGAGATGCTGCAGGCCTCGGACGCCTACAACCGCCGCGCCAACGCCGCCCGCCCTGCCGCCAAGGCCATCTGCGAAGCCGCGGGCAATTGGTAAGGCTGATCCCCGATGAGCGTCGTCACCTATTTCGTTCAAACTTCCCAGGGCTACCTCGACACCGCCGCGGAAACCCAGTTCGGGTCTGTCGCTGCGACCGTGGGCACACTTTTGGTTGTGGGTACAACACTGGTGGTGATCCTAGTCCTCCTGAACACGATCTACCAATACAAGGCGATGGACGGCAGAACGGCCTTTTGGCTGGCAGTCAAGATCGGGCTCATCGGGATATTTGCAACCAACTGGGTGCAGTTCAACGCCCTCTCCTCCGCCATCCTGGCCGGGATCGACAGCATTGCGGGTGCGCTGGTTGCTTCCGTTGGTGGTGGAACTCCCGGCCCTTCTGGCACTTTCGCCGAAGAGTTTGACCGGCTAATCGCGGAACTAGGGGACTATCTCAACGCCGCTGGGTCCGAGCTGAACTGGATGGCAGGGGCCATGCTCGACATTGTCGGGGTCCTCTTGCTCTCGATCCTCGGCGGGCTGGCCGCCTTCATCCTCGTGGCATCCCGCCTGATGATCGCACTTCTGATCGGGATCGCACCGGTGATGATTTTCCTGACCCTCTTCGAGGTCACCAAGGACTATTTCGCGCGCTGGCTGTCGGCGCTGGTCTCCTTCGCGCTCTACCCCATAGTCGTGGCCGGTGTGTTCGCGACAATCACGGGCGTCTCCTCTGCCCTCATCGGCGAACTCGGCGAACCGGAGGGAGCCTCAAACATCGGCGCGCTCATTCCCTTCTTCATGATGGTGCTCATGGCCAAGGGCTTCATCATTGCCACGCCCTTCATCGTCCGCGCGATCTCCGGAAACATTATGATGCCCGCCCTCTCCGGTGGTCTCGGCGGCGGCTACAGCTTTGCCCGCGCCGCCATGGGCAGCCAGCAGGCCTACAATCGCTACCTGATCGGAGGCGCAAGTGGCGCAGAATACGCAGCCCTCAGGGCGCGGCAGTTCTTCGGCGTGCAGCAGATGCCCGTGAGGCAGGGCATGGGGCAGACGGGTTCCGCAGGAGGCACAGGATCCGCAGACTCGGGGTCAAAAATGCTGGCGCAGCTGGCGAGACTGGGTCGACTTGGCCGACGGTGACGGCCCTGAGCCGACCTTCGTGCTTGGAGCCGCGGTGACCTCTCCCAGCCCAAACAAGACATTGGTGCTGAGTGCAGCGCGAGCCACGCTGCATACGCGAAGAGAAGGAACGGATTTCCCGAAAGCAGTCATTCAAGAGGAAACCTCGGCCATGGGAGATGGTGCAACCTAATTTTCGGGGTGCTGCCGTTCAAAACCGACGCGACGTCTCGGAACAGGGCCAACAGGAGGTGCGAAAAACCTCATGGGCAGCACTTACGACACGCACTCCCCCAAAATACCGCAGGAAACATTGGCGATAGAAAACCGCTCTCTCGGCAATTTCGGCTTGCGGGTGGAGCTCCCCTGCCGTCTGGAGACATAGAAACGGCAATATCTCGGTCCGGCTGTCAGAAGGGATTTGTCCTACCGATCTCCGCGTTCATATTGCAGTCGGGATCGTCTAAGGCGCTCATTCTTGGCTCGGCGCATTTCGTTTTCGTCATCTAGAATTTCACGCGCTGCACGGGTGGTTTTCTCCATCGCTGTTTCCTTGCGGCGAACACCGACGAGTTTCAGCGCCTCAGTATCAAGCTTGGTCATGGTCTTGCTCCGTTGAGATCGATTGTGCGGCAGGGCGGTATCGCGTAAAAATTCAATCCGTTTTCTATCGGGTGGGCTATGGGATGGATGGAAACGGCTGCGCGGCCATGGCGCCAACTAGCAGTGGCTGCCTAAGCAGCCGCAGGAACATCCGCCTGAAATCCAGCGGTGTCCACTGCCAGAAGGAATGCGGCGCGCGCAGCTCCGACAGGAGCAAGACAGTCCATGGCCGCATCGATTTGCTCGAGTGCGACGTCTCTGTTTCTGTCAGAAACAGGCCATGCTTTCTGCAGCCAAAAATGGGCTTGTTCGATTGTGGAGATTTTCCGCGTTCGCCCTTCGGACGGCAGGAAAATGGTCATGGGGGTGCCCCAAGAGAGTTCTATCAAGTGTATTCTTTCGATACTTTGGGAAAAACCGCATCTGGAACATGATCACTGAAGATGCGGGAAGCGAGAGCATTGCAGAATGCTCCCGCTGAGTGCTTGAAACCTGTAAAGGTTTAGGCGAGTGCAAGATTGCTGGCGGACTCGCGTCCGTCGCGACCGGCCTCGACATCAAAGGTCACGGCTTGACCATCGTCCAAGTGCTGGATGCCAGAGCGTTCCAGAGCGGAAATATGGACAAAGATGTCCTTCGATCCGTGCTCGGGCGCGATAAAACCAAAACCTTTTTGAGAGTTGAACCATTTCACGGTGCCATTGGCCATCGTGTCGTCTCCTTGAAAAAATGCCATCCGCAACATGCGATAGCCCGGCCCAGTGTCGACATAAGAACAACTGGGGCCGCTAGGAAACAGAAGAACGTAGGAAGAAGCTTTGCCCAACCTACATGGGGGAGGTCCCCGGCAATTGCAAGGATTTTCAAGTGTTTTGCAATAAACCGCATGCCCGCGCCGGAGCCCAATCCCGTTGCGACGGCATGTTTCCGGTTCGATTGCATCGCCGATCAAGATCGGGTCTAAAGAACTTTAGCTGGCTCCGCAGGCAATCATAGCAAGGCTGAAGACAGCCGTATCATTTTGCATACCCATGGGTTTGTCCTCGTGGGACAGGTCAACACGACAGAGAGTTTACCCCATGCTGAGCACATCCAAGCCACCGCTCCTGGCCGTCCTTATTGACGCAGACAACATATCTGCCAAACACGCCGAGATCATGTTTGAGGAGATCGCATCCCTGGGAGAGGCGAGCATTCGCCGTATTTACGGCGATTTCTCGGGGTCCGGCGCTCAAGGCTGGACCAAGGAAAAGCTTGCCTCGTTGGCAATCGTGCCGCATCAGCAGTTTTCCAATACCACAGGCAAGAATGCCTCTGATATCGCGCTGGTCATCGATGCCATGGATATTCTTCATTCCGGTCGCTTCGACGGGTTTGTTCTGATCTCCTCGGACAGCGATTTCACGCGGCTGGCCAGCCGCATACGCGAGCAGGGATTGGATGTTTTCGGCATGGGGATGCGCAAGACCCCAACTGCGTTCGTGAAGGCCTGCAAACGGTTCATTTATGTTGAAAACCTCATCTCAGAGCCAACAAAGACAACACCTAAATCAACGGCCCCAAAAGAGGACAGCCAGGACGGTGCTCCGACGCATCTGGAAGATCCAAGCAAGCTTGTGAAGCGGGCAATGGATGCGATCAATCAGGACGATGAGTGGATTCCGCTTGGGCAGATCGGGCAATATCTCTCCACTGCTGCTCCTGATTTTGACACGCGCAGCTATGGAAAGCGAAAGCTCAGCGAGCTGATCGCCACATTGAAAACGCTCGAGACCAAACGCGGCGAAGGCAATCAGATTATGGTGCGTCGTCTCGACTAGGGGTTAAGCTCGCCTTTGCCTAACGTCGTTTGACCGCTTCCCGCTGTACGACCCGTCGTGCTGCACATGGCTCGAATGCGCCACGGCCAAGGTCTGCTTGTGAGTGCGGCGTCACAGCGGTGAGGACCTATTGAACTGGCCCGAAGGCCAGACTTTGCAAATGTCGCTATCTGCGCGTTTCTGCCATCCTGTTCGCGTTGTCCCGAAAGCGGTTCAGCCAGACCAGCGCCAGCTTCTTCACCGACACACGCCGTTAGCACCTGCCCCCCGCCCATTGATCTCTCCTTCTTCGCCCGTCAACAGACCCGCCAGGTCAATACTCACTAATCAGCTGGCACTCCGGCCCTTCGGGCCTGCGTTCCAGCTGTCGTTCGCCGGGGGCTGACGCCCCCGGACCCCGGCGGCGCTGACGCGCCGCTCGGGATGCGCTCCGCCCTCCCGAACCCGCCAGGGGCCGTCAGCCGGACCAAAGGATGCTCTGCCCCTCTGAACACCCAAGGCAAGGGCGGCTCGCCACACCCCCTGCACTCCCTGGCGTCTCCCGACAGGCTCAGGGCATCGTTCCGCACAGCCCCAAGACCCCATTGCTCCTAGAGGATGCAGCTCCACGCTCTCCTCCAAACCTCCTCCCCCTCCCGGAAAGAGCGTTCCGCACCTCTTCCCGAACCCATCTTGGCTCGCCTCCCGGCGGAGTCGCGAGGGGCGGCCCCTCTCGACGCTCTCCCCGACCGAACAGCAAGGATGGACACGACAGGGAGCAGGGCCAGCTCCTTTCGTCGTGCGCGCGCCTTGTGACGCGCACGACGAAAGGCCCAGGCCGAGAGGAAAGGGTAAGATCAGGCGCGTCGGCAACTCTCACAACAAGGAGCCGACATGCTCGACGCAATACAGACGAACCTTACGATGACTGCCGCCTGGCGGGACCATATCTCGCCCGGCGACATCGTCTCTTACCGCTTTCCCCTCGCCGAGAAGGAACACTCGGGCCATCCCAAAGCGCGGCCCTGCCTCGTCCTCGACATCGAGGAGCACGGAGGGCAGCGGTATGCCCTGCTTGCATATGGCACCAGCTCACGCCGCAGTTCCAATATCGGCTACGAGGTGCACGTCCGCAGCCGGGAGGATTACTTCTCCGCCGGGCTTCACGAGCCGACCCGCTTCGTCGGAGCTCGCCGCCTTCTTGTACCGCTCACCCACAGTGGCTTCGCGATCTGCAAAGGCTACGGATCACCGGTTCTTGGCCGTCTCGATGGCTCGCCGTTCGAGGCGATGAACGCGGTGCGCGGCCGCATTCACGCAGAGCGCGACATTGCTACGGAATATCGCACCCGGCGGCACTACCGTCATGAGGCTGTTCGCGGGCGCGACTTCGTCGTCGAGCACCGCAAACCGCGACGTGTCTCTGCTTTCGGAAAGGCGGTGATGCAATGACCAGCCTCCCCCCGACGACACTGATAGAACGGCAGGTGGAGTTGGTGCGCGTCGCCCTCGACCACCGGACTGGCATACAAGCCCACCTGAATGCCCGTGTGCTGCCGCACCTCGGGACGACGGAACGGGCTGCATCGCAAGATCTGGCGACGTTCCTCGGTGAGGAACCAACCATCAGCGAGGACCTCGGCCACCGCATCGAAACGGCTCTTGCCGAGGTGCGCCGCGCGATCCGCGCCGGAACGACCGTTGAACGCGTACCTATCCCTTCCGAGCTACTGATTGGGCGTTCGGAAGCCTACGACACCCACCGGATGCTCAGCCCGGCTGCGGAGGCCCTGCAAGGGGCTTTACCGCCGATCGAAGGGTTTCACCAAGCCGTGCGCAGCGCGCTTTATTTCGCGGAGGCCTTCAGGCAGAGCCTTCGGCTCCTGAACATCGACTGACTTGAGGCGCCCCGCGAGGGGCGTTTCCCTTGAGGGGCATTGCCCCTGATGTCGGCCTGGATCTCCGGCATCTGGCGCGCCGGTGATGACCATCACTCCTTCGCTGCTACGAAGACACCGGCGCGCTATCCCCCGCCATTCAGGAGACCTTGATGAAACACCCACTCCGTTGCCTTCGCATCATCTACCGGAGGCGGCCGGCGCTGCTTGTGCGCGCCGCACTGATCCTGCTGCTGCTGGTTCACGCAGCCCTGCTCTTCCGCTGAACGAGGCGCACCTAGTTCAAACGCACCCGCAGTGAATGACTGCTGGTGGGTGCGGCGTCGCAGCGGCGAGTATCTACTCAACTGGCCCGCCCGGGGATCTGCACCCCATCAAAAAAGTGCAACCGGCGGCGGTGCTTCGATCCGATTTCCTGACTGCCACCAAGTTCGGTGGTGAACAAATCGGAGACCAAACCTTGACCACAAGCCCAGCCAAAGTCACCCAAACCGCCTCAAACGATAACCCCGGCGGCGCCACCCGGGCCAAACTTCGGCTCTCTGCCTTCGTCACCGTGCTTGCCAAGGCTTATGTTGCCAAAACCCTGGAAAAGGACCATCACGCATGACCGGCCATCACCGCAAAGCCCGCCGTGCAGCCGGTGTCCGCGCTGTCGCGGCCCCCACCATCGAACCTAAGGCCGTGCTCTACGCCCGCTACTCCAACGCAGTTCAAAACGAGATGTCCTGCGAAGACCAGCTCAACCTTGCCCGCGAGACTGCAGAACGGATGGGGTTCATTGTAGCAGGCGAGTTCCACGATGCGGCCATGACAGGCCGCACGCCTCTGAACACCCGCCCTGGCATCTGTGCGATGAAGGAGCAGGTTGCACAAGGCGGCATCACTGCTGTTTTTGTTGAAGGCGTAGAGCGCATCGGCCGCCGGGCTGCGGATATCAGCATGATCTCCGACTGGTTCGAAAGCCGGAACGTCGACCTCTACGCTGCCAATGGCGGCAAGTTCGACTGGAAGCTTATGCCGTTCCAGGCGGCTATCGCCGAATTCCAGTCCCGGGAGATCGCAGACAAGACACGGCGCGGCCAGATCGGAACGACGCGGCGTGGTCGCGTGGCTGCCGGCCTTGCTTATGGCTACCGCGTCACACCCGCCGGGGAGGGTCTCAATCGCGAGATCGTTCCATCAGAGGCCACGATCATCCGACGCATTTTCAACGAATATGCCGCCGGGAAATCGCCTCGAGCCATTGCTGCCTCACTCAACGCTGACGGCATCCCCTCGCCGTCGGGACGGAAGTGGAATGACTCCACGATCCGGGGTAATGCGAAGAAGCGCGACGGGATGCTGCGGAATGAAGCCTATGTCGGCGGCATCACTTACGGCCGCAACCGGTTCTCCCGGGACCCGGATACCGGCAACCGGATCTCCCGCCCCGCGGCGGAAGAACACCAGATCGTTTATGGCGATGCCCCCGAACTCGCGATCATTGAAGACGATCTCTGGAACACAGTCCAGAACCGTCTCGAGAGGACGCACGCCATCTACGCCGGAAAGGCAGCACCTTTGAACGGAAGTCACCGCGCCCGGTATCTGCTGAACGGGATCGTCAAATGCGGCTGCTGCGGCGGCGGTTTCACGATCACCGGCAAGGAGCGCTACGGTTGCTACAACCGCAAGAGCCGCGGCAAGCAGGAATGCGCAAACAGCCGGACCATCACGCGCCATGAACTGGAGAGCCGCGTGCTGGCACGGCTCCGCAAGGGCCTCATGACACCCGCCTTCGCACAGCAATTCGCAGAAGAGGTCACGCGCCTGATGTCTGGCCGCCCTGACCAGAACGCGGCCTCCCATGCCGCGCTTGAGGCGCAGCTCAGGAAAGCGGAAGGAGCAATCGAACGCCTGCTGGACCGGCTCGAAGGAGATGACGCCAGCGCCGCGCTCATGGAGCGCTTGAAGGCGAGGGAGGCGGAGCGCGATGCGCTCCGAGCGGAACTCGCGGAGATTTCCGAAGAGAACAGTTTCACTGTGCCTTCCCGGGAGGATCTCGAGGCAATCTACCGTGCCCAGGTCGCACGTCTGGAAGAGCTGCTGACCGGCAGCGATCATATGGTCGAGGCGAACGCGCTTTTGCGGGAGCTTCTGGGCGAAGTCCGCGTCTGGGGCGACCCGCAGGCAGAGGGTGGTGTTGCGATTGAGATCCGGGGCGAGGTGTCCCGGATGTTTCAAGGCACTGGTGGAACACAAAAAAGCGCCCCCTGGGGCGCTGGCTTGTCTGTTTTGCGTTATTTTTGGTTGCGGGAGCGTGCAGCCGTCGCAATCTACCAAATCCGAACTGCTATGTTTGAACCCTTTGGTACCTAGGTCATTCGCGCCCCTCGCTTTGCCAGCGACAAGCGGCAAGCGACAGGAAATGGCTGCTCTACAACCTGATCCTACGGCAGCAGGCCAACAATGCACTAACAATTAAGCTGGACCACTCAGGTGGGGCCGACCAGTGTCTCATGGCGTCTTGAGATCTGGTGTTGCTGTAGAGGTTGCACATATCGCCACGCTGCCGCCGTTGGCTTCGGTTGGTCAAGGTTCCAAACCCTGCGCGATTGACTTACCCCCAACGCGACACGATAGCGATTTCGGCCCTAAGGTTCGAATAGCCGTAAGGGTCGGAGTGGACGAGGTGTTGATCTGCCGTTATGCTAACAAACATAGGAGTTCGTGATCGACTGGAAGGGCTCCCCCGCTGTCGTTTGACAGTTCAACCGCAAGGGTGAATAGCGAAGAGGTTGTCGAGGTAGCCAAGGGGTCCAAATGGGCCCCTTTGGTGTTTTTCGAAGCGGCGGTCAAGGACGAGAGCCAGAACGCGGAGTTTAGCCTAACTAGGCGTGCTCTCCCCCTTTCTCCGGACGTTATAGGTTTGCAACGTGGATACGTGGGCGCCGGTTGCCCCAGCCTATCTCTTCCTCAAGCTGCGCAGAGAGGTTAAGCAAAATGTCCTCTCGGGCGACCGATGCAGCAATCTGCACCCCGGCCGGGAGCCCCTCA